>DASSGR010000123.1:0-36441 GCA_035693425.1 Solirubrobacteraceae bacterium | reverse complement strand
ACGCTCTCCACCGATCTGGTGTCGCCGGTTAGCGGAGCACCGAGTTCCGTCCCGGTCGCGAGATCCCACAGTCGCACGGTGCTGTCCGAGCTGCCAGAGGCGAGCGTTTTTCCGTCGGGGCTGAAGGCCACGCTCCGCACTAAGTTAGTGTGCCCGGTCAGGACGTCGAGCGGGGTGTAGGAGTGGGGACCGATGCGCCACAGGTGAATCGTGTCGTCCGCGCCGCCGGACGCCAGCTCGCGGCCGTTGGGCGAGAACGCCAGGCTGAAGACCGTGTTTTCCTGCACGATTGCCGGGGTGCCGAGCGGCCTCTCGGTCCGGGCGTTCCACAGCCGGATCGCTCTGCCGTCGCCACCGGCGGCAATCGCGAGACCGTCGGGCCTGAACGCCACGGCGTACACCGCCCCGAGCCCGCCTCGCAGCGGTCGCATGAACTGCCTGTCCGTTCGGAGATTCCACAGCCGCACCGTGCCGTCGCTGCCACCGGACACGAGCCTCGTCCCGGTGTCGTCGAATGCGAGCGACAGCACCGATCCGGTGTTGCCACGGAGGGTGCCCACCCGTTTGCCGGTGGCGACGTCCCACAGCACGATCGCGCCATTACCGTACGCGGCCGCCAGCGTGCGTCCGGTCGGATCAAAAGCGATCTGGCCGATCGGACCTCCATTCTTCAGGGGCAGCGTCCGCCGGACGTCTCCGTTGCGCGGGTTCAGGAGATGGATCTCGCCCCCGGAGCCTCCAGACGCGATCAGCAAGCCGTCTGGGCTAATCGCCACCTCCGCGGCTCCATTCGGGAGGTACGCGAGCGGCTTGCCGAACGCATCGAGCGGATAGCTCCGCAGCGTGATCGTGCGATCAGCGCCCGCCGACGCCAGCATCCTGCCGTTCGGGCTGAACGCGACGCTGTAGACGCCGCCACGGCGGCCCGACAGTCGCTCCTCGGGGCGGCCCGGCTGTGCGAGCTTCCATAGCACCGTCGCGCCCGCCCCGCCGGCGGCCAGCGTCTTGCCATCGGGGCTGAATGCAAGGCTGTTGACTAGCTGGAGATCGCCCAACGGGGGCTGAGACTGAGCGCCGGTGGCCGGATTAAAGAACAGGACGCGTCCCTTGCTCCCCCCGGCCGCCAGCGTCTTGCCGTTCGGGCTGAACGCGAGCGTGTAGACGACGCTTTCCTGGGTCGACAGCGGCTGACCCACCCTGCGGCCGGTGGCCACGTCGAAAAGTACGACCGATTCGTTGCTGCTCGCTGCGAGCAGGCGCCCGTCCGGGCTGAACGCGACGCTGCGGACGAGTCCCCGATTGGGCAGAGTGAGTTGCTCGACGCCGCTTGCCGGATGGCGCGCAGCGAGGTTGACGAGCAGCACGGCCCCTTTCGCGTCGCCGGCGGCAAGCCAGCGGCCCTGGGATCTGTAGGCGACGCTCGTGATCGCGCCGCTGTCCAACCCGATATTCCCCGCCAGGATGTGACGGGGGACGCTCCAAAGGAGAACGTGGTTGAAGCTGCCGGTGGCCAGCGTCCGGCCGGAGGGGTCGAACGCGACGCTGTACAGAGGTGCGTTGGCGCGAAGCGGGGTCCCGAGCGGATAGTGCGCGCGCGGGCCCACGCTCCAGAGCCTGACCGTCTTGTCCCCGCCGGCAGATGCAAGCACCGACCCGTTCGGGCTGAACGCGATGCTCTCGACCGCGTCCGTGTGGCCATGGAGGACGCCGACGGCTCCCGAGCTCTCGACGGCATTGAGCGTGGCCACGAGGCTCCGCTCAGTCCCGAGCTGTGGACTCTGGTTGTACGCCGCGAGGTACAGGAGCAAAGACACGTCGGGGCGGCTGGTGAGCTGAGAGTTGGCGCTGCTGGTCAGCCCGAAGTAAGTCGCCTGATGCCGCTCTCGGCTGGCCGTGGCGGTCTGGTGACGTGCATACCCCAACAGCACCGCAACCGCGACGAGCAACACCAGCAGGCCGACAACGAGGGCGAACATGATCCGGGCACGGCGCTTGAACCGACGGGCCTGGGTGCGCTGAACCTCAGCCTCCTGTTCGGCGCGCTCCCTCGCGCGGTCCAGCCGCGCATTCTCGCGCTGCTGGCGCCAGTCCAGGATCGGGGCCGCGAGCCTGTCGTGGAAGATCTCGTAGCGCGCCTGGGTCGACCCGGGCGCGGGGTCCACGGCCCGCACGATCCGCTCCTCGTACAACCTGTGCAGCACCGACCCGACGGTCGTCTCCGAGTGCGCGGTCATCTGCGCCAGGTCGCCCGCGGTGTGGGCGACCTTGACGCCCGACGGCGTGACGAGGTCGTGGAAGATGTCGGTGGCCGCCTCGAGCTCCTCGCCCGCCAGCCCGGTCAGCGCGCGGTCGACGTGGTTGCGCACGATCGTCTCCGCGCCGCCGAGGTCATCGTTCAGGGTCACCGTCCGCAGCACCCGTGACCCCGCTGCCAGCTCGCACTCCCACAAACGGCTCATCACCAGCTGCAGGAACGGCGTCTCGATCTCGTCCGCGTTTGCACCCGGCCACGTGCCGCCGTCGCGATCGGCCCGGCGCGTCCCGAGCTCGATGTTCCCTCGCCTCACCTCGTCGAGCACGGCATCGGCGAGGTCCTCGTCGAGCGTGATCGGCTCGTGCTCAGGGTGGTCGGCGTTGTAGATCTCAACCGGCTTCTCGATCGCCTCGCGAGCCGCGTCGCGCGTGAGGTACTCGAGATGCAGATAGTTGTTGTAGACGTTGCTGATCCGGCCGCTGAACAGATCGCCGAGGCCGCCGTACGCGTCCTCGCGAACGGCGATCAGGAAGTTGGCCGGCACCGTCGGCGAGTTCACGCATTCGGCAAGCTCGTCTGCCAGCCGGTCGGGGCGCCCGGCGCCGAGGCGATAGCTGAAATGCTCCTCGAACTGATCGAGGATGATCACGAGCGTCGCGTCGAGCGCCGAGCCCGCGGCGGTTATGGCTTCCGCCAGGCTGCCGTTCGAAGCGGTCGCTGCCGGGCCGGCGCCATTGCTTGCCGGACGCAGCACGTGCACCTGGCGCTGGATCTCCGAGATCAGATCCTCGACCGGGTCGTCCTTCCAGTCGCTGAACACGAGCGGCACGAACTTCGGCGACCGGCTGGCGTCGATGTTCTGCATCGCCAGCTCGCGCAGCCGCGCCGCGACCCCGGCGCGCAGCAGCGAGCTCTTGCCGACTCCGCTCTCGGCGTATAAAAGCGTCAGCCGGGCAGTGCGCAGGTGCGCGAGGATGATCTTGCGCTCGGTCGCGCGGCCGAAGAACCATCTGGCATCGTCTTCGGTGTAGAAGCCCAGACCCTGAAATGGGCTTCGCTCTTCAACCATCCCAGTGCTCGAGCATCGAGCGCAGCTCGCCGACGTAGTCAGGCAAGCCCGCGGCCAGCAGCTCCACGTGGCCGACCACGCTCCAGGAGGCCTTCTCGAGCGGATCGGGATCCTGCTGAATGGCCCATGAGCTCTCGGTGATCGGCTTTCCCCGCCAGATCCGGCGCAGGAACACGCGCGAGTTCCAGTTGCGCAGCGCGTAACCGAGGAACAGGCAGCGGCTGCCGGTCAGCTTGTCGAGGATCTGAATTGGGAGGTGATCCTGGATGTTGTGCGTGGGCAGGTAGTCGATGTAGTGGTCCTCGGTGACCACGTAGTTGTTGCGCCAGGCAACCCCGGCCTCCTGACCGTCGGCCCCGCCGTGGATCTTGACGATGATGGTGCGTTCGAGCTGCCCGTCGTCGTCGATCGGGAAACCGACGTACCTCCTCGGCTCGAGGATCGTGGTTGCGATCGGCTCGGCGGCGTTCTCGCCCCACGGCACGTGCACGAACCAGCCGCTGCTCGCCACGTACACGGCGTAGTCGAATGGCTCGTTGACGTCTTCGAACGCGCGCTCCAGCCCGAGGTCGTAGTTGCCGCTGATGATCAGTTGATGGCGGGGCGGCAGGCCCAGGCGCCGAAGGATCCCGGGAAAGTCCGCGAGGAAGCGGTGCACGTCTGTGGGCTGTGACTGTGCCGCGACCAGGTCCTTGATCGCGGTGTACAGGCGACGCTCTCCCAGCGTCACCGCGACGCGCTGCGCGACCTCCGCCAACCCGGACACGTTCGTCGCAAACTGCTCTGACAGCGGCGACGCGAGCTGATCCGGAAGCGGCGAGGGCCCGCGGATGCCCGAACCGAGCAGCGGTACCACCCCGCCGTCGAGCATCCCGTTGATCACGTCGACGTAGTGGTCGTGGTACGGCTCGGAGATTCCGGCGGCTGCGCGCGTCGCCACCGGCCGCGGCGTGACGTCGGGCGGACGTGGCGCGGGTCCGTCGCGAGGACCATCGTTGGTCGGCTGCCGCGTCGTCGCCACGGCGACCTGGTCGAGCCGTGCGAACAGCGCTACGACATCGCCTTCGAACGAGGCATGCCGGAGCTCCACGGGTTCGATGCGGCAGATAGCGCGCAGGGACCTCGGAAGCGTCTCCGGGTCGGGCATCGTGGTATCGATCAGGACCGGGATGACGCGGTCGGGAACGTCGCGCAACGCCCACTCGAGCTCGCGCCGCACGGCGTCGTCGGTGTGACGGCCCACCCCGGCGCTCCTAAGGCTCGAGACCCATCCCGGCCCGATCAGCGCCAGCAACGCCCCCTGCGCCCGGATCTCGTCACGCCGCTCGCCTTCGGGTGCGTGGTCGACCGATCCGTGCACGTTGGCTTCACCGAAGCGCTGGCCGAGCCGGTCGGTGAGCAATAGCGCGTGACCGGAGGTGTCCTGCTGGCGGTAGTTGAGAAAGATGTGTAGACCGCGTGCGGCCTTGTTCGGGGGTCGGCGCGCGGCGATCTGCGCCGAGCGGGTGACGGGCACGTCGGCGGTCGGCGCGCGGTCATCGTCGCCGAGATCGAAGATGCGACCGTCTGGGACCCGCATGAACAGCACCGGCGTGCCCCATTCGATGTCGTCACTGCGCTCGGCGAGCATCGCCAAGCGGGCCGCAGCGAGACTGGCATCCACCGGGACCCCGGCCGCCAGCGGCTCGTAGAAGCCACCGGCGAACACGATCGCGGCCTCGTCGGAGATCTCGAATTGCATCGCGACCACCGCGGGGATGTCGCGCTGCACGAGCGCGCCCGCCACGCCCGCGAATGGGTCGCTGCGCGCCGTCCGGGCGCCCTCGCAGGCGTTGAGGATCGCCAGGCGCAGCGACGAGAAGTCGTGCAGCACCATCCCGAGCCTGTCGCCGCTCACGGGGCGTGCCCAGCCGCTCTCATCCTCGAACAGGAGCACGCCGCGCTCGCTGTCACGGTCATAGCTCCCGTGACCGACGTAGTGGAGGGCGTGGAACGTCTCGGTCTGAAGGGCCTTGAGCAATCCGCCGAGCGTCGGCCGATCGAGCCAATGAAGCTCGACCGCTCCCGCGCCCGTCAGTCCCGACAGCGCGCGCTGGAGGTTGTCGCGCTCGCGTTCGACGTTGAGCTGCTCATAGTCGGCGGGGCTCGCGACAACCCCGAGCAGGCGCAGCGGCGGCTCGACGAGCAGCGGGCGGTGGGCCCGCGGTAGGTCGAGGTATCGCACCACCGGTGTGAACGCCGATACCGCCAGAAAATCGGGCTCGTCGAACAGGTACTCCCACGGGACGTCGATCAGCTCCGGCGACCCGCTCAGGCACAGCGTGATCCGGACGCCCCGGTCCTCGCCTCGCGCATGGGCCAGGGCGTCACGGTAGAGCTCGTGGATCGGGCCCGCAAACAGCGCCTTGAACAGCCTGCCGCCGAAGCTGCGGGCGTCGGCGATTGCCGAAGTGTCGATCCGGCGCCTGCCGCGTGGCCGGCTGACCTTCAGGATGAAGTTCTCGACCTCGAGCTGGTTGAACGGCAGATCGAAGCTCGTCGAAGCCTCGGCAGTGCGAGTGCTGGCAAGGACGTGATACCTGCCACCCTCACGACGGTCGATCCTCAGCCTCAGCTCGTCGTAACCCTGGACGAGCGGTCGCATCGTTGCCACTCCGCGCCCCTTTTCGGTAGCGCGATTCTAGGGCTACCGGGCTCCCCGATCAACGAGTCCGGTTTGGTAGGCGACGATCACCGCCTGCACTCGGTCGCGCAGTCCGAGCTTGCGCAGCACGCTGGAGATATGCGTCTTGACAGTCGCCTCGCTGACGACCAGCTCGGCGGCGATCTCCGCGTTCGACATTCCGCCGGCGACCAGCCGCAGCACTTCGATCTCGCGCGACGTGAGCTCGGCGAGCGCATCGCTCGATCGGTCGGCGACGGGCAGCGTCGTCGCGAAGCGCTCGAGCAGCCGGCGCGTCACCGATGGCGCGAGCAGCGCGTCACCCTGCGCAACGATCCCGATCGCCTCCACGAGCTTCGCCGGTGTGACGTCCTTCAGCAAGAAGCCGCTCGCGCCCGCTCGGATCGCGGCGTGCACGTACTCGTCTAGGTCGAAGGTCGTGAGCACGATAATCCGCGCTGGTGAGCCAGCGGCGACCAGCTGGCGCGTCGCTTCGATGCCGTCGAGCTCGGGCATGCGGATGTCCATCAGGATCACGTCCGGGTGTCGTCGCTGTGCGAGAGCGACGGCTTGCGCGCCGTTCTCCGCTTCACCGACCACCTCGATCTCTGGCCGGGAATCGAGGATCGCCCTGAACCCTCCGCGCACGAGCGCCTGGTCGTCGCAGATCAGGACGCGGACGCTCAATGCTTGAGCTCCTCGAGCGGCAGCCGCGCGCTGACCGCGAACCCGCGCCCCGCTCGCGGCCCGACGGAAAGCTCGCCTCCGAACAGCGCAACGCGCTCGCGCATCCCGATCAGCCCATGTCCCGCGGTGTCGCCGTTGACGACGGGTGCCGCGCGGCCGTCGTCTACGACCTCGAGCTCGAGCGCGTCGGCCACGTATCGCACGCTGACCTGCGCTTGCGATGCGTCGGCGTGCTTGAGCGTGTTGGTCAGCGCCTCCTGGACGATGCGATACGCGCACAGCCCGACCCCTTCGGGCAGCGCGCGTAGCTCGCCGAGCACCGACAGCTCCACCGCCAGACCGGTCTCTCGGATCTGACCGACGAGCTCGTCGAGGTACTCGATTCCGGGCTGCGGTGCATAGCCGGCGCCGTCGTCCTCCTCGGCGCGGATCACCCCAAGCAGCCTGCGCAGCTCGCTGAGCGCCGCGCGCCCTGTCGAGGCCACAGCCGACAATGATTCGCGTGCACGCGCAGGATCGGTGTCGAACACGTCCTCGCCGGCCGAGGCTTGCACGACCATCACGCTGACGTTGTGCGCGATCACGTCGTGCAACTCGCGCGCGATCCGGGTGCGCTCGTCGATCACCGCCCGCTCGGCCTGCTCCTCTCGCTCTCGCTCCAGGCGCGCCGCGCGAGCCTCGAGCTCAGCCAGGTACGCCCTGCGCGTGCGGATGTTGTCGCCAAGCACCCAGGCGATCGCAAACAAAGCCAGCTTGGGGATGATGTCCTCCGGGTGAGGCCCGCTGTCCGCGGTCACTCCGATCGTGATCGGCAGCGCCACCCACTCGGCGGCCCGGATCGAAACCGGGCGTTCGCATCGGGACGCAACGGTGTACAGCGCGACGAGCGCGCCGAACGGGACCGTCGTCTGGGACGAGAACAGCAGCAGCAGTGTCTCGGCGCCGACGGTGACCGCCAGCACCGCCAGCGGCCGATACCGGCGCACGGCGATCGGAAGCGTCGCGAGCGCGGCCAGGATCGCGTCCAACGGGTTGAAGCTCGCGCCGGCGTGGCGGGTGCCCGCAACAATCGACCCGACGGAGATGACCGTCAAGAACAGCGCCAGCAGCGAGTCGGTCCACCAGGGGTGGCGCCGAATCGCATCGCGCACCGACTGACGTGCCTCGAAGACGCGCGACATGTGAGGAGCGTAACCCGACGACGACGACCCCCACCGCAAATGCGGAGGGGGTCGCCACGACCCTTGCGAGGTATCAGGCATCGCGGGTCCGGGTGCGCCAGGCTCCCAGCGCCGGTAGCGCGAGCACCCATGCAGCGAGAACCAGTACCGCGACCGCGACCGACATCGTGATCGTCGGTGCCCCGCTTGCGGGACCGGGCTTCAGGAACAGCATCACGCCGTCGAGCAGACCGCTGCGAATCGAACCGAGTTTGGTCGCCTGGACCAGTAGCGGGCTCAGCACCAGCTGCCAGCCGATCAGCGCCGTGATCGTGCCGGGCCGCGACCCGGTCAGCGAAGCGACGCCGATCGCGATCACGCACACGACGGAGTTCGCCAGCGCCAGCCACGCGACCGATTCGAGGATCAGCGACACGCTGGGCGTTGCCAGCCCGCCGGCAAAGCCGAACGTCGCCGCCAGCCCGATCGCAAATCCGAGCGCCGTGACCGTCAGGGAGATCGCGAGGGCCGCCGGGATCCGCGCCAGGAACAACGCGAGGCGCGAGCGGCCCGTGACCACGTTGTCGCGGAACACGCCCGCGCTGAGGTCACCCGCCCCCGCCTCGGCGCCGATCAGGATCGCCGCAACGGGTCCCATGAACACGCCCAGCAAGTCGAGCAACCGCCCGAAGTAGTGCAGGCCGCCCGCCGGCCCGTTCGCCACCGGATCAGAGGCGTGCTGGATCACGTTGTAGCCCGTCACGACCACGATCGGTGCGATCACGACGGTCAGCACCAGGGCCATGAAGCCGCGCTTCTTGCGTAGGCGCAGCAGGTCGGCCCAGACCATCTGCCTTGCGATTGTCAGGTTGCGTGTCATGCGGCCACCTCCAGCCGTGTCGTCATCTCCAGGAACCGCTCTTCGAGGCTGCGGCGCGCCGGCTCCAACCGCGTCACCACAACCCCGGCGCCGACCAGCCGCGAGTTCAGCTCACCCGCGTACTCGCGGGCGGTCAGGCTCATCCGCAGGGCGCCGTGCTCGGTGCGCAGCCGCCGAACCGCGGGATCGCTCGCCAGCAGGGTCAACGCCCGCTCGGCGTCGTCGCACTCGATCACGAGCTCGCCGGCGTTGTCATCCACGAGCTCAGCAATCGAGCCCTGAGCGATCACCCGGCCGCAATCGATGATCGCCGCCACGTCGCAGGTCTTCTCGACCTCGCCGAGCAGATGCGAGGAGATCAGCACCGTGCGGCCCTCCTCCTCGACCAGCTCGCGGATCATGTGCCGCATCTCGAGCATTCCGCCCGGGTCGAGTCCATTCATCGGCTCGTCGAGGATCAGCAGCTCCGGATCTGACAGCAAGCACCGGGCGACGCCGAGTCGCTGGCGCATGCCGAGCGAGTACGTCCCGACCCGGTCGCCCGCGCGCTTGTGCAGGCCGACCCGGCGCAGAGCTCCGTCGACCCGTTCGCGCGCCTCGGGCCCGCGGACCGCCGCGGCGACCCGGAGGTTCTCGCGGCCCGTCAGGTGCGGGTAGAAGGACGGCTCCTCGACGATCGCTCCGACCCGAGCGAGCGCCTCGGCTCGCCTGGCCGGGACCGGCAGGCCCAGCACGCTGGCGCTGCCGCCGGTTGAGCTCGTCAGTCCGAGCAGCATGCGGATGAACGTGGTCTTCCCCGCACCGTTGTGGCCGAGGAACCCGAACGCCGTACCGCGCGGGACAACGAGGCTTACTTCGTCGACGGCAGCGCGGTCACCGAAGCGCTTGGAGAGCCCCACGGTCTCGATCGCCGCCGCGTGATGATCTTGATTGGCATGTGTTGATTGCATGCCAGCCAAGGTATGCGCGCCACGCGGGTCCCACATCGGCCGCGGGATTGGGATTCGGGGTCAGCCAAAAGTAGGAGCCCGAGCGCGCTTCTCAGCCGTACGCGGGGCCCCGACGGGCTGCCGGGGCCCCGCCGCTTATGCCGCTAGTGGAAGTCGGGGTGCCGGCCCAGGAGCACCTCGTAGGTCGGGTTGTCGCCGTGCTGCTGGGTGTAGAACCAGCGCCAACCGTCGTGGCCGAGCCTTGGATTCTGGGCGCCCAGGATTCCGTCCGGCCCGGGGTCGCCGTTTGACACGTGCACCCCAGTGATCTCGTTGTCGCCCTCGTTCTTGCCGAAGCCGTCGTTGGCGGAGTCGAGCGTCGCGGATGCGTCGCGACCCTCGGCGAGCCACCTGATCGGCTGGTTGGCCGGGTTGGAGTAGTCACTTCGCACATTGAGCACGAAGCCGGAGTCCAGCGCGTTTCGCTGCGTGTGCAGGCCGTCGCCGGCGTCCTCGACGAACGTGATCAGGTCGTGCGACAGGAACGTGACGTTGTCGAACCCGGCGTGAGCCTGGTCGCCCTTGAAGAACAACGGCAGCGTCCCAGTGCTCGCGCTGGGGTCACGCTGACTGAGCCTGAAGACCGAGTCCCAGCCGCCGGCGTTGGCGTTCTCGGGACTGGTCGCATCGGTGTCGCCGGTCTCGTCGAAGAAGAACTGCTTGAACCCGTCGCCCGGTCGGAACTGCCCGTTCTCGGGCCGCTTGAACGGCGTGCCGCCTGCTGCCTTGGCGAGCGTGTTGGCGTTGAACGGAGTGTTCCCGTCGGTGGCGGTGCTGTGGATCGTGATCCACTTGGTCCTGAAGCTCTTGCCGTAGGTGTGCAGCGCGAGCTGATCGGGACTGTTCAAAGCCGCCTGGCTGTCGAACGTGATCGGGTTGCCGGCATCGTTGAGCACCTGCAGGACCTGCAGCTTGCCGTGGTTGAGATCACCCGGTCGCCTCGGCACGTAGCGGAACAGGAAGCTGTTGGGCCGCTTTGCCTTCGTAGCGCCCTTGAACGCGCCGCCGCTGTCCTCCACGATCCAGATGTTGCCGTCGGAGTCATTCTGGATGCCCTCGTAGCCGCCGCGCCCGAGCGCGCCCGAGATGTCGGTGACCGTCGAGGGGACGCTCAGCGTGGCCGAGTACGTCGGCTCGCTCGAGTCCTCCGTCGTGAACAGCAGACGGTGCGCCCACGGGTCCCAGGTCGACCCGTCGATCGGGGCGATCGGCGCGCCGCTCGAGTCGGTGGTCGCGAGCAGCGTCACCCGATGGGCGGCGTCGGCGTCGAGGTTGATCCGCGTGATGTAGCTGGCGCCGTCGACGCCGCCTTCGTGGCCCTGGAACAGGAAATGCCGTCCGTAGTCGTAGTGGTGGTCGGCGCCGGCGAGGCGGTTGAACACCAGGTAGGTGTTCTTGTCCGGCTCGCTCTTGGAGGCCTCGGTGCTCGAGGCCGGCGTGGGGAGCATCTGCGGCTCGCCCGCGGAGTTGAGGACGTCGTTGAAATAGCCGTAGTAGGAGGCCAGCGACGAGGGGTTCTCGACCTTGGTCGAGCCCTGCGCGAGTACCGTCTCGATCAGCTCCGGTGAGAGCTTCGTCGCGGGGGAGTACCCCTCGGACTTGGTGTTTGCGGTCTGAACGCTGGTGAGGTCCAAGCCGTCGTGCGGCGACGCCGTCACGGTTGTGGCCAGGGCCGCAACCGCCGCTGTCACCGCGACAGCTGAGAGTGTGAGCCTGCGGCTCCGGAGAGTCACTTCACCTGCTCCTTTCGTGCGCCGAAATGCGCCGCCTCGAACGGGCGGCGAGGCGACGCTATCTCGGGTCGGCAGGTGCTCCGGTTAGCAGGCTGTGACCGGCGACGACTTACTCGTCCGCGGCCGGAGCCTGCGTCCGGGTGTCCGCGGCGGCGGCCCGGCGGCGGCGGAAAAGGCCGCGGCGCCGTGCGTGATGCTCCTCGACCTCGCCGGCCGCTGCACCGGCAGCGACGAACGGCTCCTCAGCCAGACGCGGCCGCGACACGAAGCGGCCCATCGCGAACGCGGCAAACCCGACGATTGCGACTCCCAACCCGTAGAAGTAGCCGATCAGCTCAATCGACTGACGCAAGTGGCCACCTACCGGCGCGCCGATCGGGTTGCCGGCGGCGTGCCACCACAGGCTGACCGCGGGCCCGATCGAAAACCAGACGCCTGCGGCGATCGCCATCCAGCCGCCGATGATGCCGCTGGATCGGCGCGAGCCTGTCAACAGCAGCCAGCCGCCGATGATCGCGACGACGCCGGGCAGGATGTCCAGCCATAGCCGGTTGGTCGTGAAATGCCATTTGTCGTAGTTGCCGAATGCGTAGTGGAAGTAGGGTCCGATGAAGGGGATCAAGGCTCCCCAGACGCCGAGGACGATGACGATGAGTCCGCTAAGTGCACCCGTAGTGCGGGGCAGCCGCATCGGCCGGTCCGTGGCCGTGTTGGAAGTTCTTGCCGCGCGTGTCTCTGAAGTTTGTGTAGCCATGATTGGTGGCTACCCGGTGTCGCACCGCCCGACGCAAACGATTGACCTGCAACGGGTTGGGTAGGGTCAGAGAGCAATGCGGGCTAACCCGACGATCGAGCGCGCCGAAATAGCGCTGCACGGGCACCGGATGACCTTCCTCATCGCGGGGGACGGGCCGGCCGTGGCGCTGATCCACGGGGTCGCAGGCCGCGCGGGCCAATGGCAGAAGGTGATCGAGCTGCTGTCGCGGTCCTACACCGTGGTGGCGCCGGATCTGCTCGGTCACGGCGAATCCGCAAAGCCGCGTGGGGACTACTCCCTGGGCGCGCACGCCGCGGGCATTCGCGACCTTCTGGTGGCGCTCGGATTGACCCGCGCGAGCATCGTCGGCCACTCGTTCGGCGGGGGGATCGCGATGCAGTTCGCCTACCAGTTTCCTGAGCGCTGTGAGCGACTGGTGCTCGTCGCGAGCGGCGGGCTGGGCGACGAGGTCCACGCGCTGCTGCGAGCCGCCACGCTGCCCGGGTCGGAGTTCGTGCTGCCGATGCTCGCCCACCCTGGCGTGCTGGCCGCTGCCGGGATGCTGCCGCGGGGCCTGGGTCGGCTCGGCCTGCGAACCGGTCCTGACCTGACGGAGATGGCGCGCGCCTACCAGTCGCTGTCCAAGGCCGAGGCGCGAAACGCGTTCATCCAGACACTGCGCGGAGTGATCGACCCGAGCGGCCAGCGGATCAACGCATCCGACCGCCTCTACCTCGCCGCCCAGATGCCTTCGATGGTCATGTGGGGTGCTCGCGACCGGATCATCCCCGTCGCTCACGCGCAGGTGGCACACGAGGGCATGCCGGGGTCTCGTCTTGAGATCTTCGACGGCGCCGGGCATTTCCCACAGCTCGACGACCCCTATCTGTTCGCCGAGACGCTCGAGGACTTCTTTGACACGACCGACCCGGCGTCGCTCGACGCCGAGACGATGCGCGATCTCCTCGTCAGTCAGGCCGGCGAGTTCGCGCCCGTGCTCGAGCGCCTCGGGCGGTAGCCGTGCGCTAGGAGCGCCGCTCGATCAGCGGCCCCACCGCGGTGCCGTTGGATGACCTGTTGATGCCGCCGACGGCGAAGCAGATCGATCGCGAGGTGCAGCTGACGTCGAACAGCGTGTGGTTGGCCCGCTGGTCGGTGGCCTGCGGCGATGGCTGAACCGACCACCGCGAGCCGTCCCATGCCGCGGTCAGCGTCTGCGCCCCGCCCGAAGCATCTCCGACCGCAGTGCAGGCTCGGGGCGCCGTGCACGAGACCGAGGTGAAGTCGTCGCCGGCGAAGTGGGCGCCCTGCGACGACCAGCGGCGTCCGTTCCAGCCCTGAGCCAACGGGAACAGCGCGCGCCCGGTGCTGTCGGTCCCGACCGCGGTGCACGCGATGGCCGAGGTGCACGACACCGCCGAGAAGAGGGTCAGGTCGGCCTTGGGGACGGAGGGGGTGTGTTGGAGCGTCCAGGAGGCGCCATTCCACCGCTCGACGCGTGCATGACCTCGTGCGCCTCCGCCGACCGCGGTGCAAGCGGAGGGCGCGGTGCACGACACCCCCGCCAGGAAGCCTTCGGGTTCGCCCGCGCTGACCGCCGGCTGGAGCGACCATCTAGACCCGTTCCAATGCTCGGCCAGCACGAACGGCGGGCTGTTGCCGGGACTGCCGTATTCGCCGACGGCCGTGCAGGCTCGTGCGGACGCGCACGACACGCTGCTCAACAGGCTCACGGGCTCGCCCGCCTGATTGAGCGCCGTCTGGATCGACCAGCGCGAGCCGTTCCACCGCTCCACGAGCACGTGGGACTGGCGGGGATTGATGTCGTAGGCGCCGACCGCGATGCAGTTCCGCGCCGAAGTGCAAGACACGTCGTTGAAGCCGCCGTGGATCGCTCCGGCGGGCAGGCGGGCGGGCACAAGCGACCATCGGGATCCGTTCCAGCGTTCGGTCAGTGCGCGCGATGTGTTTCCGCCGTAGCTACCGACGGCCATGCAGGCTCGGGGCGAGGTGCACGCGACTCCCAGGAGCGTCCCGCGCGGTGCGCGGGGACCACGCTGGACCGTCCATCCGAGGGCGCGCGCCGCAGGCGAGCCGACCAACGCGACGCCGAGCGCGACCACCGCACTCGCTGCGCGCGCGCCAATCACGCGCTGTATTGAACCGGGCCGAGGGCCGCGCCGCCTACTTGCGGCTGTCGACCGCCCGCTGGAGCTGCGCCTTGTTCATGCTCGACCGGCCCTCGATGCCGAGGTTGCGCGCCTCGTTGTAGAGCTGGTCGCGGGTGCGGCCCTTCTGCCGGTTGGTGCCCGACCGCTGTCCGCCACGCCGCCCCGAGGACATGTCCTGGGTCGAGGTCCGCGAACGAGTACGGGACTCGCCGGAGCGTGCCTTCTCCTTGTTGACCGTGCGAGCCGCGATCTCCTCCGCGCGGCCCTCGCTGGTGCCGCGGTCGAGTTGGCTTTCCTTGATGTGCTCGTACTGCCTTGCTCGCTTGCTTCCTTTCTGGACGCCGCGCGGGGGCATGATTCACCTCCAAGAACGTTTGGACATACGTGTCGTACCCGGCGTCTATGTGCCCAAACGGCTGCGCTCCTTGCTGTGCTGCCACAGCGCCTTATCGAGCGTTCGCAGCGACACGCCGGCGCGCTGTGCGAGCCCGCGGCACGCGTCGAGGTACCCAAGCCAGAAGCTCAACGGGTACTGCGATCGCGGCTTGACCCCGAGTGACTCGAGCGCGCGGACGTCGAGGATCGGGTAGCGGTCGGGGAACGCGCAGTACAGCAGTGTCGAGGCGGTCGGCACGCCGACGCCGTCGAGCTCGAGCAGCGCGGCCATCCTCGCCGCCTCATCGTCGGTCGCGAGTGCGAGCCCGGTCGCACCGGCCACCGCGGCCTCGGAGTTCAGCGCGATCTTGGGGCGGCTGCGGACGGTCTTCCACGCGCACACCTCGATGAACTCCTCGCGCGTGTAATAACCACGCGCGCGCACGGCGACGCCGACCTCGTGCAGCCGAGCATCGTTGTCGACCGCAGGGAACCGAGCCGCCAGGGGCTGGATCTCGTCGATTGAGAACTGCAATTCGAACGTCGACATGGGCGGCCGTCACCCGATCCAGGTCAGCCTGCTGACGGGCCGGAACTTCTTTGTGAGCATTCTTAGGATGTTGCGTCTATGTGAAAAGTGGAAGGGATCCACGCCGAGCCACACTTGGGAGCGACTGAGGACCGCGACTGTCGCCGTTGGGCCACGGCCGCGCAGAGGCACGGTAACGGCGCTCGGGGTCTTCGCTTCATCTTCTACGCCAACGAGCTGATCGGCCTCGGACAGCTGCGCAGGACGCTGGCGCTCGCCACGCACCTGTCCGACCGCCCCTGCTCTCCGAGCTCGCTGATCCTCACCGGATCGCCGATCGAGCCCACGTTTCAGATGCCGCCGCGCGTCGACACGGTCAAGCTGCCGGGTCGTAGCCGTGATCGGAGCGGCAAGCAGTACTCGGCCCGCCTGGAGCTCGACACCGACGAGCTGAGCTCGATGCGCTCGAGCATCGCGCTTGCGGCGGCCACCAGCTTCCAGCCCGACGTGGCGGTGGTCGACAAGCTGCCGCTCGGTCACGGCGGCGAGCTCGCGGCGACACTCGACGCGCTCAAGCGAGGCTCCCACTGCAAGCTCGTGCTCGGCCTTCGCGACATCGAGGACAGCCCCCGCAACGTCCGGCGCAAATGGGGCCCGAAGGTACGCCGGGCAATCGAGCGCTACTACGACCTGATCCTGGTCTACGGACCTGAGTCCACGCCCGACGCCATCGACTGCATCGGGCAGCTCGATCTTGGCGTGCCCATCCACCACGTCGGCTACGTCGGCACGCCGATCCCCGACAGCGGGCCACGCGATCTCGAAGGCGGCTACCTGCTGACAACCGCCGGCGGCGGCTTCGACGGCTTTCGACTGATCACGACGTTCGCGGAAGCGGTGCGACTGCGGCCGCTGGGCTGCCGCTCGGTGATCGTCACGGGACCGCTGATGGCGCCCGCGCAGCGCCGCCGGATCCGAGAGGTCACAGCGGGGCTGGACATCGAGGTCTACGAGCTGCGCCGGGACATGGAGTCCGTGATCGCGGGCGCACAAGCGGTCGTCTCGATGGCGGGCTACAACACCGTCTCGGAGCTGATGCGGGCACGCAAGCCCGCCCTGCTGGTCCCGCGCGTCGGCCCCAGCGAGGAGCAGTTGATCCGCGCGGGCCGGCTTGCCGCCGCGGGGCTCCAGGAAATGATCCACCCCAAGGACCTGACTCCGGAATCGCTGCGCGACGGACTGGACAGACTCCTGCACCGCGAGCCCCTGCAGACGATTTCCTCCTACGAGGGTGGCACCGAGCGCGCCGCGGAGATCCTGGCACGGCTTGCCAGGAACACCCGGGCGGATTCTCAGACCCCGCCGAGCGCGATGCCGGTGCCGATCCGATGAGCTCGCAGGCAGCGTCGCCGATCGTGGTGATCACAAGCGGCTTTCCGAGGATCTCGGAGACGTTTGCACTGAACGAGCTGCTCGCCCTCGACCGCGCCGGTGCGATCGAGGCGATCTTCGCAACCAAGCCCGGCGATGACGGTCCGCGGCATCCAGGCGCCGAGTCGCTGCTGAGCCGGGTGGAGCTCTTGCCGCCGGGTCCGCCCGAGGCGCAGGCGCAGCAGGTGGTCCGCCGCGTGGGCCGCTGCCGCGCACGCGGTGTCCACGCCTACTTCGCCCATACGCCGTGTGCCGTGGCCGAAGGCGCGGCGCGGACCCTGGGAATCCCGTACTCGTTCAGCGTCCACGCCAAAGACGTCCGCAAGGTCGCGCCCGCTGAGCTCGCTCGCAGAGCACGCCGGGCCGCCTGCGTGATCGCGTGCAACCAGGACGCGGCCCAGGTCGTGCGCGAGCTCGACGTGCAGCCCGTGCTCGTGCCGCACGGCGTCGATCTTCGGCGCTTCGCGCCGGCACCGCTCCCACCACGGGGACCACTGCGCCTGCTTGCGGTCGGCCGCTGCGTCGAGAAGAAGGGGTTCTCGGTGCTGATCGAGGCGGTAGCGAAGCTCGACGTCCCGGTCGACCTGCGGATCGTCGGTGACGGGCCGCTACGCGCGTCGCTCGAGGATTCGGTCGGCGCGCTCGGTCTCGCCGACCGGGTCCGTTTCGATGGTCCGCTCACCCACCGCGATCTGCCGGCTGCCTTTGCGGCAGCCCACGCGGTCGTGGTGCCCTCGGTGGAGGATGCGTCCGGCGACCGAGACGGGCTGCCGAACGTCGTGCTCGAGGCGATCGCGAGCGGGCGCCCAGTCGTGGCCAGCGAGATCGCCGCCATCGGGACGGCCGTACGCGACGGTGAGACCGGCCTGTTGGTTGCGCCGGCGGACGCGCCCGCACTGCGCACGGCGATCGAGCGCGTGGCGCGCGAGCCCATGTTGGCTTCGACCATGGGTCGTGCAGCGCGTGCGCTGGCAGAGCAGGAGTTCGAGCTCGGGGCATGCACCGACCGGCTGCTGGCCTGCATCGAGGACGCCTATGCGTGAGCGCTCGGCGATCGCTGCGGGCGAGGCGGCCTCGGTCGCTTACGTGCTCAAGGCGTACCCCCGGCTGTCGGAGACTTACATCCACAGCGAGATCCACCGGTTGGAGCGGCTGGGCCTGCCGCTGCGCCTGTACTCGATCAAGCCGGTCGAGGGGTCCGAACAGGGACCGCGCCATCCCGTCGTCGACCGGATCCGGGCGCAACCGGTCTACCTGCCCGAGGTCGGGAGCGTCAGCGGCGTCTCGGCGACCCGGTGGCTGCGGGGCAACGTCAGGCCGTTCCTAAGCCCGCTTGCTCGCTGTCTGCGCCGCCACCCCGCCGGCCTGTGCAAGGCGGCGCTTGCCGCACTGGCCCAGGCCGTGCGTGCCAGGCCGCGATGGTCGTCGGCCCCGCGCAAGATCTACCTCAAGGAGTTCCTACAGGCCGTGGCCCTCAGCGACCACGTCTCGGCGGCACCGGACGTCCGCCATCTGCACGCCCACTACGCCCACGGGTCGACGACGGTCGCCTGGCTGGTATCGCAGATCACCGGCCTGCCGTTCTCGTTCACCGCCCACGCGAAGGACGTCTACAGCGAGGACCTCAACCCGGCGGGCCTGCTCCGGCGCAAGCTCCTCGCGGCGCGGTTCGCGGTGACCTGCACCGAGGCCGGTGCCAAGCACATGCGGCGGCTCGCGCCTGAGGCGCGAATCCACGTCGTCTACCACGGGCTCGTGGAGGATCTGAGCCAAGCGCTCGACGATGGCGCGCGGACCGCGCGCCCAAACGGCGCCATGCGAATGCTCGGCGTCGGCCGGCTGGTGGCTAAGAAGGGCTTTGACACGTTCGTCGACGCCTGCGCCGCATTGCAGAGCGACGGCGTGCCGTTCGAGGCGACGATCGCCGGTCCCGACGGACCGTACGGCCGCGTGGTCAGAGAGCTGATCGTGGCGCGCGGGCTGGAGGACCGCATCCACCTGGCAGGAGCCATGTCGCAGGACGAGCTGCTGTCCGAATACGTACGAGCCGACGCCTTCTGCCTGCCCTGCCGGATCGTGGGCTCCGATCGGGACGGGATCCCAAACGTGCTGGTGGAGGCGATGGCGGCGGGAACGCCCGTGGTCAGCACCTGCATCTCCGGCATACCCGAGCTCATCAAGCCCGGCGTCAATGGCCTGCTCGTGCCGCCCGATGATCCGGTCGCGCTCGCCGGCGCGCTGCGCACGTTGCACACAGACCCGGCGTTCGCCGCGCGCCTGGCCTCGGCTGGGCGTGCAACCGTCCGAGAGCGCTTCGACGGGGAGCGGCTGGCGCAACAACTCGCGGACCTGTTCCTCGCGGAGCTGGATCGGTGAGCGCTCCCGCGCGGCAGGGGAGCGTCGAACGGCGCGCGGATCTCGCCCCGCGTCCGGTGCACAGCGTGATCGCGCATCTGCACCAGGACCGTGCCGTGGCCGACGACGCCTGCGCGGGGCGTTTCACCGAGCTGGGCCTGACGCTCGAGCTCGGATCCAACCCCGACTGGATGCATGGCGACTTCCCGGCCGACGAGGAGTGGCGGATCGCGTTCGGGAAGTTCTACGTCGGTCTGGATCTCGCGACGGCGTTCGGTCGCAGCGGCGACCGTCGCTATCAGCGGGCATGGGAGCGGCTGGTGACCTCGTGGATCGGACAGGTCCCGATCGGGGTGGAGTCGACCGACACCGTCGCCCGACGGATCCTCAACTGGGTTTACGCGTGGAGCGCGCTCGCGCAATCGCCGGGGTTTGATGGTCTCGCGCCCGGCACCGACGCGCTCCTGGCAGACAGCCTCGCCGCGCAGGCCGATTGGCTGCGCCAGAACCTGACAGCCGCGCGCAACCACCGCACGCTCGAGCTCTACGCGCTGTTCATCCACGCCCTTGCGCTGCCCGAGCTCGACGCCGGTGGCGAACTGCTCGAGTTCGCGCTGCGTGAGCTCGGGCGCAACCTGGAGTCCGACTTCCGAGCAGACGGCGTGCACGTGGAGGCCTCGACGCACTACCACCTGATCGTGTTGCGCTCGTTCGTCGGCGTGCGCGTCAACGCACGCCGCTTCGGGATCGCGCTGCCGGATGGGTTCGACGAGCGGCTTCGGGCGGCGCTCGAGTTCGCGATGCACTGCCACCGCCCCGACGGCCAGATCCCAGCTCTGTCGGACGCCGACGGCGGCAGCTATGCGGAGCTGCTGTCGCTTGCCGCTGGGGAGCTTCGACGTCCGGACTACCTCTACGTCGCGACGAGGGGCGCGTTGGGCACACCACCCACCGCGCGCAACGTCAGCTTCCCCGCGGCGGGTTACCACATCCAGCGCAGCGGCTGGGGGGACGCCGACCGCTGCTTCGAGGACGAGCGGTTTCTGATCTTTGACTGCGGGCCGATCGGTGACGGCGGCCATGGCCACTACGACCTGCTGTCGGTCGAGCTTGCAGCGGGGGGTCGCCCGCTGATCGTCGATCCGGGGCGCTTCACCTACCACGAGGGCGATCCCAACCTGCGTCACTGGTTCAAAGGAACCCGGGCGCACAACACGGTTTGTGTTGACGATCTCGACCAGACGGAGTACCACCGCGGCAAGCCAAAGGGGGCGATCGCGCAGGGCCGGCTGATCGCTCGCAGTCAGGTCAGGGGCCTGGACGTCCTGTGGGCCGAGGCGGCCAGCCCCCGGTACGACGCTCGCCACTCGCGGAGGGTCCTGTTCGTCGACGGCGAGTACTGGGTGTTCGAAGACCGGCTCTCGGCAGGCCTTCCGCATCGGTACGACCTCAGATGGCACCTGGCGCCCGAGGCCTCAGGCAACCTGGAGCTCTCAGCCGAACAACGCTTCGTGCGCGTTCCCGGCCTGCTGCTGGCCTTCGCGCCCGGCTCCGAGATCGCGGTCGAAGAGGGCTGGTACGCGCCTCGTTACGGGATCAGGCATGCCGCGCCAGTGGTCAGCGCGGTAATCGAGCACGCGGCGGACGCGGCCTTCATCACCCTGGTCGCGCCGGGACTGCGGAGCCCCACCGTGGCCGTCGTCGACTTGGACGAGACGCGAACGACGATCGAGGTGGCCGGCGTTGGCAGCGGCGGCGGTGCCGTCGACACGATCAGCTGGAGCGTCGACGGAAGGAGCCTGGGCTGGCGTCGAAGTGACGCGGTGGTGCGATGACGGTCGCGACCGGGTTCGCCCCCGACCCTGGCGTGCCGGACCGAGACGTGCTGCTTGATCCGGTCGCCCTTGCGCCGTCTCTCGATGCGGTTCTCGGCTTGGGAGGTCCCGCCGGGATCACGAAGCTCGAGCAGCTGCACGTGCGCTACCGGGTCGGACGCGGCGTCGGCCTGGTGCTGCGCGTCCACACGGGCCACGACTCGCTGATCGTCTCGGCCAGATCGTTTGAACGCGGCCGCGCGGCGTCCAACTATGAGCGCGCGCTGGAGAACGCGCCACGCGCCGTGCAAGGAATGTGCTCGGTGGCCCTCGCGCCCAAGCTCGAGACCGTCTTCTGGACGTTTCCGTGCGACCGGCGGATCACGTCGCTGGAGCTCCTGCGCGGCGCGAGCGGCAGCCTGGCCAGCCTCGTGAGCCGGCCATGCAGCCCGGTGCTTGCTGCGTATGTCCCCGAGAAGGCGGCCACGGCGCGCTGCGTGGATGGGCGAGGAGCTCCGCTGGCCTACGTCAAGGTCTACGCCCCGGCCGAGCACGACGGCGGGCTTGCCAGCTTCAAGCTGCTCGGGTGGTTGCACGGCGCGTTGGACGTGGCCGGCGGCCACCTGCGGACCCCACGAGCGCTCGCATACGACGCTCGCGACTGCGCGGTCGCGTTCGAGGCGATCGACGGTCGGCCGCTGGTGCTGCAGAGCGACGCCACGGGCACAGCTCACCTCGCGGGACTTGGAGCGGCGCTTGGCGCCCTTCACAGCACCGTCCCGCCTCCCGGCCTTCGTCAATTCGAGCGTCTCGCTCCGCACCGGGTCGTGCGGGCTGCGGAGCTGCTCGGCGCCGTCCGCCCGGACGTGGATGCGGCGGCTCGGGAGCTGGCGGGCCACCTCGTCTCGACTTTGGAGGAGCACGAAGCGCCGGTCTGGCTGCACGGCGATGTACATCCGAAGAACGCCCTGTGGAACGGACGCACGACGGCGCTCGTCGATCTCGATCAGGCGGCGCTGGGGCCCCCCGCCGCGGATCTCGGCAGCATGCTCGCAGGGCTGCGGTACCTGCGATGCCTCGGACTGGTGTCCGGGGCTCGCGAGGAGGCGCTCGCCAGCGCGCTGCTCGACGGCTACCGGTCCGTACGCGAGCTACCCGATCGGCGGGCGCTCTGCTGGCACACCGCCGCATCGCTGCTATGCGAGCGCGCATTGCGGTCGGTGACACGAGTGAGGCCGGCCGGGCTCGCGCGACTGGGGGAGGTGATCGAGTGCGGGCTTCGAGCGCTCCCGCCGCGCGCTCGCACCGTCGGCTCCCGGTCGCCCGTCGGGCAGAGCCGCAGGCCGCGGCTGCTCATGTACTGCCAACACGCGGTCGGTCTCGGACACCTGACACGCTCGCTGGCGCTGGCCGCCGGGCTTGCCGAGCGCTTCGACGTCGTCGTGCTGAGCGGCGGTGCCGTGCCACGCCACACCGCGCCTGCGACGGGCGTCGGCCTGGTCGCACTGCCGCCGCTGATGCTGCGCGAGGGAGGTGGGTTGCTGTCCGGAGACCCGGCGCGGACGGTGCAGCAGGCCCAGGCGGTGAGGGCTCGGATGCTCGCGGACGCGGTGCGCGGCCGGCCGCCCGCCGTCGTCCTGGTCGAGCTCTTCCCATTCGGGCGCAAGGCGTTTGCCGCCGAGATCCTCGGCATGCTCGACGAGGCTCGGACGCAGCCGGACGCTCCGCCGCTGGTCGTGTCGAGCGTGCGCGACATACTCGTCGGCCGCGGCAGTGAGCAACGGGCTCACGACGAACGCGCGTCCCAGCTCGCCAACGCGCACCTCGACGCGATCCTCGTTCACTCAGACCCTCGGTTTGCGCGCTTGCAGGAGTCGTTTGACCCGGACACGCCGCTGCGCGTGCCCGTCCATCACACCGGGTTCGTGACGGCGCCCCCTCGCGACGCGCCACGGCGCCGCGACGGGGGCTCCACCGTGGTCGTCTCGGCCGGTGGGGGACGGGTGGGCGAGCCGCTCCTACAAGCCGCGATCGATGCATTTCCGCGATTGCGCGAGCACGGCATGCGAATGCGCGTGATCGCCGGGCCGTTCTTGCCCGACGACGCCTGGCACCGGCTGCGGGCGCGGTCCGACGAACCGGACCTGGTCGTGCTGCGCGAGGTGGAGGACCTGAGCGCGGAGCTTGCCCGAGCGGCCGTGTCGGTCAGCCAGTGCGGCTACAACACGGCACTCGAGGTCGTGAAGTCCGGGATCCCGGCGCTCGCCGTTCCGTACCTCGCGCCCGGAGAAGACGAGCAGATCCGGCGCGCGCAGCGCCTGTCGGACCTTGGAGCGGTACGCATGCTCGATCCACGCGAACTGAGCGGGTCGCGGCTGGCTGCGGCGATCGAAGAGCTGCCGAGTGGCTCCCCGCAGCATGTCGACCTCGACCTCGATGGCGCCACGATGAGCACAGAGCTCGTGTGGCGCATGCATCGGCGCCGTGTCGGGCGGATCCAGGCGGTGGTCGCGTGACGTTCATGCAGCGCCGGCGTCGAGCGATGAGCCCGGGTCATGACCCGGCGGTCACGCGGCGGCTGCTGATGCCGTTCCTCAAGCCGCAATGGCCGGCACTGGCAGGCGCGGCCGCTTCGACGATCGTGCTCACGCTCGTCGAGCTCGCAAAGCCGTGGCCGCTCGCGCTCGCGCTGGACGAGATCGTCCGCTCGCGCAAGCAGCCGTTTGACCTCACTGCCGCCGACGTGCGGGTGCTGGTGATCGTCGTCACGCTGGTGGTCGCGATCGCGCTGGCCGAGGCACTGGCCGACTACTTCTCCGACCTGTGGCTCTACAGCGCGGGCGAGCGGATCACGCACACCCTGCGGATCGCGGCGTACGAGCATCTGCAACGGCTGTCGCTCGGCTACCACCAGCGCGCGCCCACGGGCGACCTGGTCGCGCGCGTCACCGAGGACGTCACCTCCGTGGGCGACCTGTTTGCGGAATCGCTCGGGGCCATCGCCCAGGGCGCGCTGCTCCTGGTGGGGATGGCGATCGTCAGCTTCGCGATCGACCCGCTGCTCGCGCTCGTCTCGTTCCTGGCGATGCCGGCGCTCGCACTGCTGAGCTACCGCTACCGGCTACGCGTCAGGCAAGGCGCCCGCGCGCAGCGCGCGCACGAGGGAGAGATCGCGTCGCTGGCCGGGGAAGCCCTGTCGGCGATGTCCGTCGTCAAGGCGTCGGGCTCGGAGCGCTTCGAGGGCGAGCGCGTTCACGTGCGCAGCGCCGAGCGGATGCGAATCGGGATCGAGGTGTCCCGGCTGCAGGCGCGCTTCGACGGGCTGATCGGCGTTACCAGCGCGGTCGCCACTGCGCTGGTGATTGGCCTGGGCGTGGTCCGGATCTCCCAGGGGGCGCTGTCGCCAGGCGACCTGGTCGTGTTCGCGACGTACGTGCGCCGCCTCAATAGCCCGCTGCGATCGATCGCGCGCGAGGCCACAAAGGTCTCCCGGACGATGGCCCGGGCGGATCGGATCGCCGAGATCCTCGCCGTCGACGAACTCGTGCAAGACCGTCCGGGCGCCTACAGCGGCCCACCGGCGAGCGGCGAACTCGAGCTCGAGCACGTGACGTTCCGCTACGCCCACGACAGGCCGGTGCTCGAAGACGTCGCCCTGCATGTGCCGGCCGGCTCCTGCGTGGCGGTGATCGGGCAGTCGGGCGCAGGCAAGTCGACGGTCGGCGCGCTGATCGTCCGCCTGTACGACCCGACCGGCGGACGCGTGCTCGTCGATGGGCTCGACTCGCGCGACTGCTCGCTGGCTTGGCTCCGGCGGCAGGTCGGAGTCGTGCTGCAGGAGACCGTGCTGTTCACGGGCTCGGTGCAGGAGAACATCGCCTACGGCACCGACGCGGGCCACGAGCAGGTCGTCGCGGCTGCGCGGGCCGTCGTGGCGGACGAGTTCATCCGCGCGCTGCCCGACGGCTACGACACTCGCCTCGGCCCGCATGGCGTCGGCCTCTCGGGCGGCCAGCGGCAGCGCATCGGGCTGGCCCGCACGCTGGTGCGCGATCCGCGGATCCTGGTCCTCGACGAGCCCACCACCGGGCTGGACGCCGAGAACGAGGCCAACGTGATCTCGGGGCTGCGGGCGCTGATGGAGGGCCGCACCACGATCGTGATGACGCACTCGATGGACCTCGCCGCCGCGGCCGACCGGGTCATCCGCCTGCACAACGGGAGGATTGTGGCTCAGGGGCCGCCGGCCGAAGTGCTCGGGCGAGGCGGTCTTGCGGTTGGCGAGGACCCGCGACCGCTCGCGATCGCAGACCCGACGGCGGGGGAGCGCTGATGCGCGCGCTCGTCACCGGCTGTGCCGGGTTTATCGGCTCCCATCTCGCCGATTCGCTGCTGGCCGATGGCCACGAGGTTCTCGGCATCGACTGCTTCAACGACAACTACCGACGCGCGCCGAAGCTCGCCAACCTCAAGCAGGCCCGCGATTACGACGCGTTCGAGTTCGTGCCGATCGACCTCGCCCGCGGAGACCTGCTCGACGTGGTCGATGAATGCGACGCGATCTTCCATCTGGCCGCCGAGCCGGGAGTCCGTTCCAGCTGGGGCGATCGCTTCGAGCTGTATGTGCGCAACAACGTGCTCGCCACTCAGCGCCTGCTCGAAGCGGCCGTCGCGGTGCCGCACCGCCGCGTGGTGTACGCCTCATCGTCGTCGGTCTACGGCAACGCAGCGCAGCTGCCCGCGCACGAGGCGGCGACCCCGGCGCCGTTCTCTCCTTACGGCGTCACCAAGCTCGCGGGCGAGCATCTGTGCAGCCTGTATCGAGACAACCACGGGCTCGAGACCGTCTCGCTTCGTTACTTCACCGTCTACGGGCCACGCCAGCGACCGGACATGGCGCTGCACCGCTTCTGCCGCGCGGCGATCTCTGGCGAGCCGATAACGATCTTCGGCGACGGACGGCAGCGTCGTGATTTCACCTTCGTGCACGACGTCGTGGCGGCCACCAGGGCGGCGGCGACCGCACCCGACGTGCCGAGCCGCATCTACAACATCGGCGGCGGGTCGCAGATCAGCATCCAGCGAGTGCTCGAGCTGCTTGCGGGTGTCGCCAACAAGCCGCTCGACGTGCGTTACGACCGCTCCGAGGCGGGTGACGTGCGCGAGACCAGTGCCGACACCGCGCGGGCTGCGCAGGAGCTCGGCTTTCGCCCGAGCATCAACTTCGAGGACGGCCTGCGCCAGGAGTTCGAGTGGTCGTTGGAACGCGCTCGCGGGTCCATCGAGCGTCGGCTCAGCCGTGCCGGGAGCGCGCGGTGAGCGAGCTGGGCGTCGGGATCGTCGGCGCGGGCGGCATCTTCGAACAGCACGCGAGCGCGCTTGCCGAGCTCTCGGACCGCGCGCGGATTGTCGCCCTGTGCGACGTCGACCAGCGTCGGCTGGACGGCGCCGCCGCCCGGCATGGGATCGAGGTGACGTGTCGCGCGCACGACGAGCTCGTTGGACGCGCGGATGTGGACGTTGTCGTTGTGTGCACACCTCCGAGCCTTCACGAACAGGTGGTGGTCGGCGCGGTGGCGGCGGGCAAGCACGTGATCTGCGAGAAGCC
Source organism: Solirubrobacteraceae bacterium (assembly GCA_035693425.1). Lineage (GTDB taxonomy): Bacteria > Actinomycetota > Thermoleophilia > Solirubrobacterales > Solirubrobacteraceae > Palsa-465. The sequence continues at coordinate 9,967 of DASSGR010000123.1, read as the reverse complement.
GCTCGCGCACACGCTCCAGAGCGCCGATCGGATCATCGACACGGTCCGAACACTTCCCGGGAGCCTTTCGGTCGTCTATCAGTTCCGCTACCTGCCCGATGTGCGCAGAGCCCTATGGCTGCGCGACCGCGGCGTGCTGGGGTCCCTGCTGTCGGGTCGCTTCTACCGGTTTGCGCGCTTCCGCCGCCCCGGCAAACCACTGCGAGCGCCGTGGTGGGGACGATGGGAGATGGCGGGCGGGGGCACGGTGATGACCCAGCTGATCCACGAGCTCGACCTGATGTGCCTGCTGTTCGGGTCGCCCGAACGCGTGTGGGCGGTCGTCGACACGCTCAACGAGGCGATCGAATCCGAGGACGTATGCGCGGCCACGGTTCAGTTCCCCGGAGGGGCGCTGTGCAGCTGCCAGTCGACGATGTCCGCCCACCGTTCGATCGCCGGGTTTGACGTGTTCGCCAGATACGGCTCGGTCCACTCCCCCTGGTCGTTTGAATGCCTGGACCGCGAGCGCCGCGCCGCCTTGCGTCTCGAGGCGCTCGAGGCCGTGCCCGCCGGGACCCCGGTAGCGACCTCCAACGCCCACGTCCCGTACCTCGCCTCCGTGCTCGACGCGATCCTCGAGGGGCGCCCGCTGCCCAGCGGCGCCGAGCAGGCGCGGCCGTCGCTGGAGTTGGCCACCGCCATCTACGCCTCCTCGCTGGACGGCGGGGAAGGCGTGAAGCTGCCGCTCGGTCCCGGGCATCCCCTCTACGCGGGCGTCGACGGCGCTCAGTACCGAGCGCGCACCGCCGCCGCAAGGGGGCTGTCCGTTGTCCGCTGAGCCGCGGCTGGCAATCGACGGCGGACCCCGTGCCGTGTCGGCGACGCATCGCGAGCGCTGGCGGCGGGTTCGCATGCGCGATGTCGCCGACATCGCTCGGTACGCGTGGCGCGACGTGAACACGCTGACCAAGGCCGAGGGCCCGATCGCGGAGTTCGAGCGGGCGTTCGCGCAACTGACCGACACGCGGCATGCGATCAGCATGAACAGCGGGACGGCCGCGCTTCACAGCGCCTACTTCGCGGTCGGGGTGAGACCCGGGTCGGAGGTCATCGTTCCCGCCTACACGTTCTTTGCGTCCGCTGCCCCGATCCTCCAGTGTGGCGCCACGCCGGTGTTCTGCGACGTCGACGAGCGCACGCTGACAGCCGATCCCGACGACGTGGAGCGCAGGATCACCGAGCGCACCCGCGCGATCTGCGTCGTGCACATGTGGGGCAACCCGGCCGCGCTGGACAGGTTCAGGGAGATCGCTCGGCGCCACCAGCTTGCGCTGATCGAGGATTGCTCGCACGCCCACGGAGCCATCTACCGGGGCCGGCCGGTTGGAAGCTGGGGAGACGTGGGGTGCTTCAGCCTGCAGGGCGCAAAAGCCGTCTCCGGGGGCGAGGCGGGGATCGCGGTGACCAGCGATCCGGTGCTGTTTGACCGGATGCTCCTGCTGGGCCAGTACGGCCGCCTGAAGCAAGGTCAAGCCGCCGCCACCTTCGACACCGACTACCTGAGCCTCGGGGTCAAGTACCGGCCGCACCTGTACGCGATCCTGCTGGCCCGCGGAAGCCTCGCGCGGCTGGCGGAGCTCAATCGCCGACGCCGGGCCAATTACGAGTTGCTGGAGCAAGAGCTCGCGGGGTGCCGCGCGGTGAGCCCGATCGAGACCGCGCCGGGGGCCGTGCGCGGCGGGTTCCTCGAGTTCATCCTGCGCTACGACTCGGCATTTGCGGGGGGTCTCAGCAGCGCGGCGTTCATCGACGCGGCGGCCGCGGAGGGTGTGCCGATCGCCCGCGAGCGCTACTCGGCGATCGGCAAGCAGCGACGAATGCTGCACCAGTCGCCGATCTTCCGCAGCGGCGACATATACGACCTCGTCGGTGGGATCGAGCCCGCGGGCGTGCCGGGCTCCGACCTGCTGCCGGTCACCGAGACCCTGGGGGAGACTCTGATGACGATCCCCCCGTTCACGAAGGTGCGCCCGCGCTTCGTGCGCGAGTGCGCCGCGGCGATCCGCAAGGTCGCCGACGAGGCTGCGTCATCTTTCTCCGGCGCCCGTGGCGATCGCGAACAGCGGCCGGCAGCGAGCCGCGCCGTGGCCGGCTAGCACCGCGCAAAGATCGTCGAGTAGCTCGAGCTCGCCGCGATCCATCACCGCGTGGTGCAGGTTGATTCCGACCGGCTGTCCCAACGCCGCGCGCTCGCCGGCCAGCGCGCCCAGCTCGGTGAAGCTGAGTCGGCGCCCGTCCCTCCGGGCATAGGACCAATCCACCGATACCGGGAGCTCGATCAGGCCACCGACCGAGGCCCGAGCATCGTCCGCGTGCCGCGACAGCACCCGGTACCCAAGATCGGCGAGCAGCTCGGCGGTGGCCCGCTGGCACCTGTTCCACGGCGGCGTGAACACCGGTTGCGTGATTCCCGGTAGGAGGGACTCGAGCAGGTCGCGCCCCTCCAGCATGTCGCGCCGCTGCGCGTCAGTCCCCCGCGATGGTCCGAACTCGCACTTGCGGCCGTGCGGCTCGTGATTGTGGTGTGCGAGACCATGTTGATGCAGGCCGAGGCGCCCGTCCGATTGGGCGTGCAGGCGAGACAGCTGCAGCGCGAGGTCAGAGCCCACCGCGCGGGGGATGACCGCGAGGTCGATGGGCAGCGCGTGTCCGCCGACCACCTCGAGCATCTGGATCAAGCGGTCGTCGTCCCAGCCCGCGTCGTCGTCGCGCAGGAAGAACTCGACGGACGTGGGCGCCTCGTCGAGTGCCTTGAGCAACGGGTTCAGCCAGTTCGCTTGCACTACTGGTTCGACGCCGCGCCGGCGCGATACTTCCCGTGGTGGATCTCGCACCCGTCCCGCAAGAGCCCACGGCCGGTCCCGAGTGGGACGCCTTCGTCGAGCGTGGTGGCGGCCGGTTCGCTCATGCATATCACCTGACCGCCTGGCGCGAAGTGCATCGCCGCGCGTACGGTCGCGAGCCGATCTACCTGGGGGCACGCGGGGCCACCGGCGAACTGCTCGGCGGGCTGCCGCTGGTAGTCCATGGAGGTGCGCTGCGCGGGCTGGCCAGGAACCTCTGGCGCAACCTCGCCAAGGCGAGGGATCGCGGTGTCGTCGTCCGGTCGGTCGGCTCGCGGATGGACCTGTGGCGGTTCTACCGGCAGTACGTGGTGGCGATGCGCCGCCACCGGGCGGTTCCACGCAGCTGGCTGGAGGTCCGCTGGGCGCACCGGCTGCTGGCTCCGTCGAGGCGCTGCGGCGCGTGGCTGGGCGAGTACGCGGCGAGGTCGTCGCCGGAGTGATGTTCCTGTCGGTCGGGGATTCGATCGAGCTGCTGTACGGGGGCAGCGACCCCCGCGTCAACGACGTGCGCCCGATGCACGCCGTCTACTGGCACGCGATCGAGTGGGCGATCGCCAACGGCAAGACCGTCATCGACTGGGGCACCGCGCCGGTCGAGAGCTCGCTTGGCAATTTCATGCGCCAGTGGGGCGCAGAGCCGGTCGACAGCTTCCGGTACACGTACGTGCCGGGGGCGGGTTCGCCGCAGGTGAGTGAGCCCGCGGAGCAGCAGCGCCCCGCGCAGAATGAGCCCGGCGCGAGAGGCGCGGCGTGGGACCGCGTCCCAGTCGACGCGCTCGGGGTTGCAGCGACGGTCGCGCACCGTCTGCTGTGAGAACACCCGCCGCGAGCGGGGATCGTAAGAAACTCCGATGAACTCCGCAGCGGCTCGGTGAGCACCAGCTACGATTAAGCGTGCCGGGGGGCAGTATCCCCGAACGGACGTCGCTCGTCAGTACGGCCCACAAGGCCCGGGCGCGTCGGCCCCACAAGGGCGGGAGAAACCTTCGGCTGATCGTCAAATTCACGGCGCTCAGTCGAAAGGAGACTCGAGACCATGAACATCACAGCGACTCGTTTCGCTACACAGATTCGAACCTGGCTGCTGGTCGCAGGCCTGACCGCGCTGCTGATCGCGATCGGCGGTGCCATCGGCGGGGGTGCGCTCTGGCTGTTCGTCGCGCTTGCCGTGCTGATGAACGTCGCCGGCTACTGGTTCTCCGACAAGCTCGCGCTGAAGGCCAGCCGCGCCCGCCCGCTGGAGCGAGGGGAGATCCCCGAGCTCGAGCAGATCGCAGGCTTCCTGGCGCAGCGCGCGAACGTGCCGGTTCCGCGGCTGTACCTGATCCCCTCCGACCAGCCCAACGCGTTCGCGACCGGACGCGACCCGCAGCACGCGGCTGTTGCCGTGACCCAGGGCCTGCTCCACCAGCTCCCGACCGGGGAGGTCAAGGGCGTGCTGGCTCACGAGTTCGCCCACATCAAGAACCGCGACATCCTCGTGTCGTCGATCGCCGCGATGGTGGCGGGCGCGATCTCCGCGATCGCCACCGTCCTGCAGTTCTCCATGCTGTTCGGTGGCTCCGACGAGGACGACTCGCCGCTGGGCCTGCTCGGAACGCTCGCCGCGATCATCATCGCGCCGATCGCTGCGATGCTGCTTCAGCTGGGCATCTCGCGCCAGCGCGAGTATCTGGCCGATGCAACCGGCGCGCAGCTGCTCGGGCACGCCGCCCCGCTGGCCGACGCGCTGGCCACGCTCGAGCGTGGCGCACAGGCACTCCCGATGGACGTCAACCCGGCAACTGCGTCGCTGTACGCCGTCAATCCGCTCCCCCGTCAGGGACTGGCGACGCTGTTCATGACCCACCCGCCGCTCGCCGAGCGGATCCGGCGCCTGCGCGCCATGGATGGTGAGCGTGCTGTCGCGCTGGCTGCCTGAGCTGAACGCCTCGTCGCGAACCGAGACAATGCGCGGCGTGCGACGCCTAGGACTCGTAATACGTCCGGAACGAGACCTCAGTGACTCGCTCGAGAAGATCCGTGCATGGGCGACGTCGGCGGAGGTGGAGCTCGTCGGCGCCGAGGGCGACGAGCGCCTGTCCGACGAGGTAACGAAGCGGCCGGAGACGATGCTGGCCACGGACTGCGACGTCGTGCTCGCGCTCGGCGGCGACGGAACGATGCTCGGCGCGCTGCGGCTCGCCGCGCCGCATGGGGTCCCGGTCCTAGGAGTCAATCTCGGGCGGCTCGGCTACCTCACCGAGATCGACGCCGTGAATCTCGAGAGCGCGTTGTCGGCGCTCGAGCACGATCAGTACGAGATCGAGCTGCGCACGGGGCTGACGCTCGCGCCGCGCGAAGAGCAGGGAGCTCAGATCGCCTACAACGACGTGGTCGTCAGCCGCGTCCCCGGGCACGGGCAGGCGGCGCTCGGGCTGCGAATCGACGGCGAGCTGCTGGTGCGATACGCCTCCGACGGCGTGATCGCCGCGACGCCACAGGGCTCGACCGCGTACGCGTTCGCGGCCGGCGGCCCGCTCGTCTCACCGCGCGCCCAGGGAATGATCGTGATGCCCGACGCGCCGCACGGCCTATTCAACCGGGCGGTCGTCCTCGCCGAGGGCGAGCGGCTGGGCATCGAGATCCTGCCGGGCAGCGCGCCGGTCTCGATCGAGCGCGACGGCCGGCTGCTCGGGCACGCCGAAGCCGGGGCGACGCTCGAGATCCTCGCTCAGCCCGACGCGGCTCGCGTCCTACGGGTGCACGCCGGCGGGTTTGCAGAGCGCGCGCGCCGCAAGCTTGGCATCACCGATCCGGCGGGGCTGGCCGACTTCGACTTGGCCGGGCACGAGCGCTAAGCGGCGCGCGCCGCGGCACGCCACTGGCGGCGCTTGGCTTCGTACTCGGGCGGCAGTGCGCCCTCGAGCGCTTCGGCCGCGTCGAGCGCACTCAGCGCGGCGTCATAGTCGCCCCACCGCGCGTCTGCGTCGGCGAGCATCAGCGCGAGTTCGAGTGCGTCCCGGTACTCGGCCTCGGGCAGCGGGGGGCCCGGAACGGCGAGCCTGTCGGTCAGCAGCTGTGAAGACAGAGGCTCGGGTCGCGCCGTGGCCAGAAACGGGCTGAGATACCGGCCGGCGATCTTGGCGGGCGGCCACCAAAGCGCCTGCCACGATGCGGCGGAGGCCGCGGGCGCCTTTCGCCGAAGCGGCGTGGCCTCGATCGCGACGCTGGTCCCACGCCCGACCCGCTGCGGCTCGGCACGCAGGTAGAGGGGCGCGCCGTCGGTGATCAGGAGGCCCCGCAGCACGGGGCTGAACGGCTGCGGAGTGATCGGTATCCCGAGTTCGGCGGCGATCGCCTCCGCAGCCGCGTCCGCCTGCTGGGCGGCGAGACCACCCTGCTTGAGCGGAAACGAGGTGACGTCCCCGGCCGCGTAGACATTCGCGAGTCCGCGTACCCGCCCGTGGGCGTCCACTGGTATGAAGCCGTGCTGGTCGTGGGGCACCCCGGCCAGGCGCGGGCCGTCGAGCTGGGGCAGCGTGATCACGCGGTCGACGTGAAGCTCGGCGCCGCCCGCGAGCACCATTGTGCGCGGCCGTACAACGGCAGGTCGCGAAGACGTTCGCAGTCTCACGCCCTGAGCCCGAAGCATCGGCTCGATCGCGCGCCCGGCGGCAGGGCCGAACAGCTCGAGTGGCTCCTCCTCGGGCGTCACGAGCCAGACCGGAGCGCGGACGCTGCGCTCGCGCAGGTACGCGGCGGTCATCAGCGTCAGCTCATAGATCGGCAGCGGCCACATCCGCTCCGACGGCAGCGTCAGTGCGATCGATTTGGCCGTGCCCGCGGCCAGTTCCTCCAGCACGGCGCGCACCGCTGGAACATCGCCGCGGCCGCGGAATGTAAGCGCACCGGGAAGCGGCGTCCGGGCGATCGCCCCGGACGCGATCACCAGGACATCGAACTCGATCCGCGCGCCCGCCCCGGTGAAGATCACATGGTCCTCCGCGTCGACCGTCTGCAGCGAGTCCCAGAGCAGCCGCGCGCCGTGCTCGTAGCCGACGATCTCGCCCAACGAGTAGCTGCGTGCTTCAGCGCGCTCAAACGGCTCGCCGACGGTGACCGGTCGGTACAGGAACTCCGGGTCGGGAGAGAGCACGGTCATCTCGACCCGGTGTCCCGCGAGCTCGCGGAGTGCAAGCAGGGTCTCGACAGCCGCGACGCCGCCCCCTGCAATCACCACGTGCAAACGTTCGCGGCTCACTCGCGAAGGATGCTCAGCGGTCATGGATCCAAGCTACGGATGACGCGCGTCCGCGACGTCGGGACCAACATGCAAATCGCTCAGCAATTCTCCACACCGGTTTGTGGCGCCCCGCCGATGTTTGTGCCACCGAACGGGCGCAGAATCGGGCCGTGAGCCACATGACCGCCACAGCACGACCGGTCGCCGGCTCGTTGCGACACGAGATCGACGTCAACGGGCGCCACAGGATTGCCACCGACGAACCGGAACGGCTCGGCGGCACCGACACCGCTCCGGCCCCTCACGAGCTCCTTGCTGCGATGGTCGCCGCCTGCGTCTCGACGATGATCTCGATGTACGCAAGCGCGCGCGGGTGGGGGTTGGAGGGGTTGTCGGTGGACGTCGCCTATGACCCTGAGCCCACGCCGAGGCACGCCGAGGTGATCGTGCATCTGCCCACCGGGCTCCGCGAGGATCAGGTCAGGCGGCTGCGCCGCGTCGCCGAGACCTGTCCCGCGAGGCGTGCGCTCGAGGCCGGCTTCACGTTCGATGAACAGCTCGTCTTCGACGCAGCTGCGAAGGCATGCGCCACCGGATCGTGATCCTCGGCGGCGGAACCGCCGGCACGATGATCGCCAACCGCCTGCTTCGGGAGCTCGGCGACGAGGCGAGGATCGTCGTGATCGATCGTGACAACCGCCACGTGTACCAGCCGGGATTGCTGTTCGTCCCCTTCGGTCTCGCCGACCCGGATGAGCTGGTCCGGCCGCGTGGCCTCCAGCTTCACGACGGGATCGAGTTCATCCTTGCCGAGGTGGACCGCGTGGACGCCGGCGACAACAAGGTCTACCTCACCAGCGGCAAGCGAATCGGCTACGACGCGCTGGTCATCGCCACCGGCGCGAGCCTGCTCCCAGAGGAGACCGACGGGCTCACGGGCCCGGGCTGGGAGCGGTCGATGTTCACGTTCTACACGCTCGACGGCGCCACCAAGCTTCGCGATGCGTTGTCACGATTTGAGTCCGGACGGCTGGTGGTCAACATGGTCGACCTGCCGATCAAATGCCCGGTCGCGCCTCTGGAGTTCTGCTTCCTGGCCGACTGGTTCCTGCGCGAGCGCGGCGTCCGCGGGGACGTTGAGCTCGTGTTTGCGACCCCGCTCGACGCGCCATTCACCAGGCCGGTGGCGTCCACGCGCCTGGGCGGCCTGATGGCCGACAAGGACATCGTGATCGAGACCGAGTTCTCGACCGGTCAGGTGGACGGGGCGGCAGGCAAGCTCATCAGCTGGGACGAGCGCGAGATCTCGTTCGACCTGCTGGTCACGATCCCGGTGCACGGCGGCGCATCATTCGTGGGCCGCTCCCCGGGTCTTGGCGATGAGCTCGGCTTCGTGCTGACCGACGCCGCGACGCTGCAGTCAAGAGCGGCCGCGAATGTGTTCGCGATCGGCGACGCGACCAACGTGCCCACCTCCAAGGCCGGCTCGGTCACGCACTTCGAAGCCGAGACGCTGATCGAGAACATCCGGCTGTTCCTCGCGGGCCGGCAGCTCGAGGGGTCATTCGACGGCCATGCGAACTGCTTTGTGGAGACGGGCTTTCACAAGGCGCTGCTGATCGATTTCAACTATGGGGTCGAACCCCTGCCCGGGCGGTTTCCCGATCCGCGCCTCGGGCCGCTCCCGCTGCTCCAGGAGTCTCGGCTAAACCACATCGCCAAGCTCGCGTTCCAGTGGATCTACTGGCACGTGCTCCTGCCGGGGCACCGCCTGCCCGGCATCAGTCCGCAGTTGCAGCGGGCCGGAAAAAACACGACGCAAGGAGCACGAGCATGACTGCCGTCACCACCGACACACCCGTTGAGCGCGACGCCGAGGGGTTCTTCGTCAACCCGGAGCAATGGTCCGAGGACATGGCGCCCGAGATCGCTCGCGAGAACGGCATCCCGGACCTGACCGATCGCCACTGGCAGGTGATCAGGTTCATGCGAGGCGCTTACCTGGAGAACGGGGCAGCGCCATCGATTCGCAGGCTCGGGAAGGCGTCCGGCGTGCCGATCAAGGAGCTCTACCAGCTGTTTCCCAAAGGCCCCGCGAAGCTGGCCGCGAAGATCGCCGGCATCCCCAAGCCACGGGGCTGCATCTAGGAAAGAGAGGACGCGATGACCGAGCTATTCGAACACGGCGCGCCACTCGCACCCGAGCCGCAGCCGATCGAGAAGGTCTCGATCATCATCTCCCGCGGCTCGCTCGAGGGCGTGTACCCAGGGCTGATCATGGCCAACGGGGCCCGCATGGAGGGCATCGACGCCAACCTGTTCTTCACGTTCTTCGGCCTGGACGCGATCAACAAGACCAAGTACGAGCACGTCAAGATCGCCACGGTCGGGAACCCCGGCCTGCACCTCGCCACCTGGGCGGGCGGCATTCCCGGCGTCTCGGCGCTGGTCACGCACAAGCTCGCGACGGAGATGGAAAAGTTCGACATTCCGCCGATCCCGGAGTTCATCGAGATGATTGCTGATTCCGGTGCCGGGCTGTACGCGTGCAAGGCATCCGTCGACCTGTTCGGCCTCGCCATCGACGACTTCATCCCGCAGGTGCAGGACATCATCACCGTCGGCGAGTTCTATGCGCTCGCCGCGGGCGGCCAGATCATCTTCACCTAGGGGGAAATCCGCACTCGATCAACCCGACCTCCGCTGTCAGCATGGAGTACCTCCAGCGCGCGCGGACATCGGTGATGCGGTTCTTCAACGCGTCGGCGGACGAGTACGAGGCGATCTTCACGCTCAACGCGACGGGAGCCCTGCGCCTCGTCGGCGAGGCCTATCCATTCCACCCCGGCGCGGC
>DASSGR010000122.1:0-14338 GCA_035693425.1 Solirubrobacteraceae bacterium | reverse complement strand
CCTGCAGGCGACGTCGCTGCCGTTCATCGTGGCCGCGACGCAGATCGGCCTGCAGCTTGGGGTTGTCACGCGAGCCAGCGCCGCGGGGCTGGTGGCCGCCGGGCTGCTGTCGGTCGTCATCTCGCCAGCGCTTGGCTTGATGCTGCTGCGTCGCGAGCAGCCAGAGGCCGCCGCATCCCAAGGGCCGCCGAGCACCGTGACGCCTGTGGTCAGCGCCGAGGACCGAGCGCTCTGCCGCGCCGACCACGTCGCTTCAGCCGCGTAATGAGCTCTTTTGCGAGCCCCGCGACTTCAGTCGGCGCGACCGAACGAGTCGAGTCGGTGGCGCTGTGCTCGGTCGACGGGAGCACCGAGGCGGAGTTTGTTCCCGAGGCCAACATGATCTGCACCTCGTTGCGGTATCTCGGAGCCGAGTATCTGCATCGGGGCGATGGCGTGGGAGCGTATCTGCGCGAAGGCAAGACGATGGGCATCCCGTTGCTCCATCCTTGGGCCAACCGGCTCAACGGGTTTCGCTACCGCGTGGCCTGCGAGGAGATAGCCCTGCCGCGACGCGAGCACCTGATCTTCCTCGACGACGTCGGTCTCCCGATCCATGGTGCCGCGCCCGCGCTGATGCGCTGGAAGCTGGCCCGGCAGAGCCCCACATCGCTTACCGCGCGACTGCGGTGGGCATCCGACGAGCTCCTCAGGCTGTTTCCGTTCCCGCACGAGCTGACGGTCGGCGTCACGGTGGAGAGCGGCGCGCTCACGATCGTCACGACTCTGGCCCCAATCGGCGAGAAGAGCGTTCCGGTGTCGTTTGGCTACCACCCCTATCTATGCATACCCGAGGAGGAGCGGAGCGCGTGGCGGGTGACGCTCGGCGCCCGGGAGCGTCTGCTGCTCGACGACGCGATGATCCCGACGGGCGAGCGCGAGCCGGTGGCACACCGGCGCTTCACGCTTGCCGAGCAAGTCCTCGACGACGGCTTCGGCGCCGTGGACGTGCCCGCAGCGTTCCGGGCTGCCGCCGGCGGTGTCACTGTGACGGTTGGGTTTCTCGAGGGCTATTCCTATGCGCAGGTCTACGCGCCCGCCGGCGGGGACTACATCTGCTTTGAGCCGATGACCGCGCCGACCAACGCTCTGGTCAGTGGCGAGGGGCTCGCGCTTGTAGCCCCCGGAGAGCAACATCGCGCCGTGTTCCGGGTCTCGATCTCGGGGCGCACTTGATCAGCTAAGAGGCCTACCGGAATTAGACTGCGGACATGTCGGCGCAGGCGCAGGCGCCACTTCTTGCGACCAAGCTTCATGCCCCGGATCCGCGCGAGCGGATCGGACGTGAGGCGCTCATCGGACGCCTATCGGACGCGCACGGCGCGAGGCTTGCGCTAATCCGTGCGCCCGCCGGATGGGGCAAGTCGACGCTGCTGTCGCAGTGGCGAAGCGAGGACCAGGGTCGCCGCGGGTTTGCCTGGGTGACGCTCGACTCGTCCGATAGCGATCCGGTCCGCTTCTGGGCGTACACGCTCGAAGCGCTGCGGTCGGTTTTCCCCGAAGTCGGCTCGCGCTCGCTGGCGCTCCTCCGAGCACCGGGCGTCGACCTGATCAGCGAGATGCTGCCGGTGCTGATCGACGAGCTGGCGGAGGTCCAGCAGGCGCTGGTGCTCGCGCTCGACGACTATCACCTGCTGGAGGGGGACGCGGTCCACGCCGGCGTCCGTCGGCTGGTGGATTACGTCCCTGACCACATGTGCATCGCGATCGCGACGAGGACCGAGCCGCCGCTTCAGGTTCCCCGGCTCCGCGCCCGCGGCCAGCTCGTAGAGGTCGATGCCGACGAGCTGCGTTTCTCGCGCGCCGAAGCCGGGGCGCTGCTCAACGAGCTGCTCGAACTCGGGCTCGCGGACGAGGATGTGGACGCTTTGCATCAGCGTGCCGAAGGCTGGCCGGCAGCGATCTACCTGGCCGGATTATCGCTGCGCAACCGCCCAGACCGGCACGGGTTCGTCGTGAGGTTCGCGGGAGATGACCGGCACATCGTTGACTATCTCGGCGACGAGGTCCTTGCCGACCTCGACCCGGATACGCGCGAGCTGCTGCTGCGCACGTCGATCCTGGATCGGGTGAATGGCCCACTTTGTGACGCGATCTTGGCGACCACCGGTTCCGCGCGGAAGCTGGAGACGCTCGCGCGCTCCAATCTGTTCGTCGTCCCGCTCGATGAGCGGCGCGACTGGTACCGCTACCACCACCTGTTTCGCGCCTGTTTGACCGCGGAGCTGCGGCTCGAGCCGCCCGCGCTGGTCGCGGAGCTTCATCGCCGGGCCACGCGCTGGTTCCAGCGGAGCGGGGGAGTGAGGGAGGCGATAGATCACGCAATCGCGGGACAGGACTTTCCCGCCGCGTCCGAGCTTCTGGCGACCCACTGGAACGAGGTCGTGTCAACCGGCGGGCTGCAGACGGTGGAAATGTGGCTGTTGGCGCTCCCCGAACACGTCGTCACGGGCGACGCGCGGCTGTGCCTGGCTCGCGCGTGGACCTCCTTCGCCAGGGGCGCACTCGAGGAGGTCTTGCCGTGCCTGGAGACCGCCGAGGCGGCCCCGGTTCCCGGTCCCCTGCTCGACGGAACAACGTCCGTCGCGTCGGGCGCGGCGACCTTGCGGGCGTCCTACTGGCTGCGGATGGGGGATTTCGGCAAGACCGTTTCGCACGCCCGTAAGGCGTTGGAGCTGGAACGGGGGCCATGGCGAGCGATTTCGGCCAACTGCCTCGGGACCGCCTCTTACTGGCTCGGTGAGACAGCGCAGGCGCGACAGCAGCTCGAGGCGACGATCGAGGAAGGGCGCGAGCTTGTTCCGCTGGTGGCCCTGTTCGCGGTCGGCGTGCTGGCGCTGTTGGATTGCGAGCGGCAGGATTGGAACGCGGTGGCGCGCGGGCTGCACACCGCGCGTCAGATGATCGAAGCGGGCGCGCTCGGCGAGTACTGGATGACCGCCGGAGTTGAGCTGGCGAGCGGACTTGCGTCGGAGCAGGAGAACGATCTCGCGGGAGCCGAGATGTCGATGGCTCGGAGCCTCGTGCTCTATCGGCGCGGCCGGGCTCCGGTCGAGACCGCCAATGCGCTGCTGCGTCTCGCGCGTGTGCATAGGCGGCAAGGTCTTGATGCAGTCGCCAACGACGAGATCGACGAAGCGGCGATGCTCGTCCGCTCGTGTCCTGACCCCGGGCCGAAGATCCAGCGACTGCTCGCGCAAGCCAGAGCGCATGCAAGCGCGTGGGCGCGCGGCCCGTCCCGGCCGTCCGGCGCAGAAGAGCTGAGCGAGGCCGAGTCCCGAGTTCTGCGCCTGCTCGCGAGCGAGCTGACGCAGCGAGAGATCGGAGCAGAGCTGTACGTGTCGGTCAACACGATCAAGTCCCATACGCGCAACATCTTCCGCAAGCTGGGGGCTTCGAGCCGGGAGCAGGCCGTCGCCCGGGCACGCGAGCTCGAGCTGATCTGAATCCCGTGTAACGCCTCGGCCGGTTGGGCTACCAACCCCCGACCACATCGAGGATCAGGAGGGACAGATGTCAGCGACTGCGGCCACGCCGGCGCGACGCGAGGCGATGCCGGGCTTGAAGGGCAAGGGCGTACTCGTCACCGGTGGCACGTCAGGTATCGGCCAGGCGATCGCCGTCAAGTTCGCGGAGTACGGCGCGAACGTCGCGATCAACTACCTGCGCAGGCCCGAGGAGGCGGAGGACACCGAGCAGCAAGTCAACGCGTGCGTCAGTCGCGTCCAGCAGGAGGGCGTTCGCGACGTGCTCGTGGGAGGCGACGTCTCGCAGGAGGACCAGGTCGTGACGATGGTCGGCAACGCGGTCAGCGAGCTGGGTGGCCTCGACGTGCTGATCAACAACGCCGGTATCCAGATCTCGCGCCACAGCGATGAGCTGTCCAGCGAGGATTTCGACAAGGTGCTGGCGGTAAACATCCGCGGCGCGTTCTTGTGCGCGAGGGAGGCGATCAAGCACTTTCTGGCCGAGGGCAAGCCGGGCGTGATCATCAACGTCTCAAGCGTGCACCAGCTGATCCCCAAGCCCGACTACCTCGGCTATTCGGTTAGCAAGGGCGGGATGCAGAACCTGACGCGCACGCTCGCGCTCGAGTATGCAGAGCGCGGGATCCGCGTCAACGGAATCGGCCCGGGTGCGACCGTCACGCCGATTAACCGCGCCTGGATCGATGATCCGGTCAAGCGCGAGCAGGTGGAGAGCCACATCCCAATGCGACGGGCCGGGACCGCCGATGAGATGGGCGCGGTCGCCTGCTTCTTGGCAAGCGACGACGCCGCCTACATCACGGGCCAGACGATCTTCGTCGACGGCGGGCTGACCCTGTTCCCGAGCTTCCGCGAGCCCTGGTCCTCGGAATGACCGCCATCTCGGTCAATCCGCTGGGCAAGCTCGCCCTGATCGACGATGCCAAGCGCGCCGCCGCGCTGGCCGGCGTGCGGCACGGCCGGATGTACGACCTCGGGCACGTGCTCGACGAGCACGTGCCCGTGTTCCCGGGGCGCTACTTCAAGCAGACGCTGGTTACCACCGCCCATCACGCCAATCCGGGCGGCGGGGTGGGAGAGGGCCAGGTCAACTGGATCACGGAGATCGTGTCGGGGACCATGCAGCTCGGCACTCACCTCGACGCGCTCTCGCATCTGCAGATGGGCGACCGTGGCTATGGCGGCTACAGCGTGCGAGAGCTTGCCGGCACAGCTGGGGTCACCCGCCTGGGTATCGAGACCGTGCCCCAGATCGTGACGAGCGGCTGGCTTGTCGAGGTCGGCGGCCTGAAAGCTGGCGATGTGATCACGCCTGCGCACTGCGCCGGCATCGACCCCGAGCCCGGGGACGCCGTGTTGTTTCACACCGGGTGGAGTCGCCATTGGGATCAGCCCGACGTCTACCTCTCCGGTGAACCCGGCCCCGGCTGCGAGCTGGCGCAGTGGCTGGCCGACCGCGACGTCTCGCTGACCGGCTGCGACACCTGGAGCTACGGCCCGGTTCCACCCGAGGATCCGGATCGGCCGTTCCGTGTCCCGCAGATCCTGAACATCGACCACGGCGTGTTCGTCGTCGAGAACCTCAACCTGGCGCAGCTCGCCGCCGACGGTGTGCGCCGCTTCGCCCTGATCCTCACCCACCCGAAGCTGAGAGGCGCCACCGGTGCGTGGACGTCACCGATCGCGCTGATCTGAACAGGAGGAGCGATGGACCACTATGACGTGATCATCATCGGGACCGGCGCCGGCGGCGGAACGCTTGCCCACAAGCTGGCACCCTCCGGCAAGCGGATCCTGCTGCTCGAGCGCGGCGGGTACCTCCCGCGCGAACCGGAGAATTGGTCGAGCCGGGAGATCTTCCGCAAAGAGCGCTACCTCGACAGCGAGCTCTGGTACGACAAGGACGGCAATCCGTACAAGCCGCATCAGCAGTACTTCGTGGGCGGCAACACCAAGTTTTACGGGGCGATTCTGTTCCGTCTGCGGGAGCGCGACTTCACGACCGTGGAGCACTACGGGGGCGTCTCGCCGGCGTGGCCGATCTCCTACGACGAGCTCGAGCCCTACTACGCCGAGGCGGAGAAGCTCTACCTGGTCCACAGCCAGGCGGGCGAGGATCCGACCGAGCCGCGCCGCTCAGGCCCGTTCCCGTACCCCGCCGTCTCGCACGAGCCGCGCATCCAGCAACTCTCCGACGACTTCGAGCAAACCGGGCACCACCCGTTTCACCTCCCGGTCGGCATCGACCTCGACGAGTCCGACCCCGAGGCCGGCCGCTGCGTGCGCTGCGACCGCTTCGACGGGTTCCCCTGCCTCACCGACGGCAAGGCCGATGCCCACGTGCGCTGCGTGCGCCCCGCGCTCGCCGCGCACAAGAACCTTAAGCTGATCACGCACGCCAAGGTGGAGCGCCTGGAGACGGATGCGGGCGGCCGCTCGGTCACCACCGTCCACGTCAACCGCCGAGGCACACCCGAGACCTACAGCGCCGACATCGTGGTGGTCTCGTGCGGGGCGACCAACTCGGCGGCCCTGCTGCTCAAGTCCACCAGCGACAGGCATCCGCGCGGGCTGGCGAACTCTTCGGACGTGGTGGGCCGTCACTACATGGCGCACATCAACTCGGGCGTGATCGCGATCTCGCAAACCCCGAACACGACCAAGTTCCAGAAGACGCTGGGCATCAACGATTACTACTGGGGCGCCGAGGACTCGGAGCTGCCGCTCGGTCACATCCAGATGCTCGCCAAGTCCGACAAGGACATCCTCCGGGCCGGCGCGCCATGGTTCGCACCCGGCCTTGCGCTCGACTACATCGCCAAGCACGCGATCGACTTCTGGATGACCACCGAGGACCTTCCGCACCCAAGCAATCGAGTCACCGTCGACCGCTCCGGGCGCATCCACGTAGCCAAGACCTACCACAACCTCGAACCCCACAAGCGGCTGCTCGCCAAGCTCAAGGCCCTGATGGGACCGCTGGGCTGTCACGAGGCCGCGATCCCGAGCTGGTCGATCCTCGACCAGCGGATCCCGCTGGCCGGCAACGCGCACCAGTGCGGCACTGTCCGCTTCGGCACCGACCCCTCGAGTTCCGCGCTCGATCTCAATTGCCGTGCCCACGACCTCGACAACCTGTACGTGGTCGACACCAGCTTCTTCCCCTCGAGCGGAGCGGTCAACCCGGCACTGACCGCAATGGCCAACGCGCTGCGCGTCGGAGACCATCTGCTTGAACGGCTCGACGGGCGCGCCGAGGTCGCCGTAGCACCGGGCGCCAACGCCAACGCGGTAGAGGTCATGTCATGACCACCGCGGAGAAGGTGGCCAACAGCATCGGCAAGGGCCTGGTCGCCGGGTTCGCCGGCACCGCCGCGATGACGATCTCGAGCACGCTCGAAGCCAAGCTGCGCGGCCGCGCCCCAAGCAGCGCCCCGGCACGAGCCACGGCGAAGGTGCTCGGCATCTCCGCCTTCGAGGACGGCGTCGCCCAGGCGCGCTTCAACGATCTCTCCCACTGGGGCTACGGCACCGGCTGGGGAGTCATCCGCGGGCTACTCGACGCTGCGGGGTTGCCCCCGCGCAAGGCGACCGCGGCGCATGGCGCCGCCGTGTGGGGCAGCGCGCAGCTGACGCTTCCCGCGCTCGACGTCGCGCCGCCGTCGATTTTCTGGCCAAAGGAGGAGATCGCGATCGACGCGTTTCACCACACGGTGTACGCGGTAGTAACCGGGCTCGCGTACGAGCTACTCAGTCAACGCAACGGTCACGTGGTGTGAATGCTTCGATCCCGAGCAGTCCCTCCGCTTCAGCGGCCCGCCGTGTAACACATTTGGCGCGAAGGACGACCAATACGCATGGCGATCCTGATCCCTACTGATGTTCGCGAGCTCTTCGATGCGCCGAGCTACGTGCATCTGGCCACCCTCCGCGCCGATGGCTCTCCGCGGAACTGGGTCGTGGGGTCGGTCTCGAGGGCAACAACATCCTCGTGTGCACACCCCGTGGTGAAGCCTGAATAACGTTCCGGGGCTGGCTCGGCTAGTTTCCGGCCATCACGTGACCAGGCTCACCCGGGCGCAAGATCAGGGTCGCGGAGCCGTGGCCTCTGCGCGGGCGCGCCCTAATCTCTCCTCGAGCGCGGTTGTTGATCGAGCAGCCGTTCGAGTAACTGACCGATGGCGTAGAGCGCGGCGCCGAGCACGAGCGCGACAGTCGCAATCAGCAGTGAGTACTCGCCGGGCGGGTGCTCCGGTCCAGCCGCAATCGCGAATGCCGCGAGCGGGAGGCTCGCGGCGGCGAGCACGCCTGCAAGAACACTCCGGCGCTTCCAGCACCCCACGAGCAGCACGAGATCCGCTGCCGCCAACGCGAAGCCACCGGCTGCGAGCGCCGCGTTCATCTTGCCTCACACGACTCAGCCGAGCACGCTCACGGCGCGCGCAACGACAAGCAAGATCGTGATCAAAGCGATCAACGATTGGATGGCCATGAGCAGCTTGGCGGTCGCGGTGAGCGGCAGGGTGTCGGTGGGGCTGAAGGCCGTCGCGTTGGTGTAGGAGGTGTACAGGTAGTCGGCGAATCCGGGGTGCCAGCCGGGCGCGAGCTGCGGCTCGACCATCTGCGGGAACAGGAAGTCGGCACGCGTGACGGGTTCGTCCGGGGCGACGCGTCGCGCCGGGCCACCGCGGTCCAGCTCCCAGTACCAGATTCCGAAGATCAGGATGTTGGTCAGCCACAGGACCAGGCCGGCGAATAGGAGCGCGTGGCCGCGGGCGTGGCTTCCGTCGAGCAGGAACCGCGCGAGCAGAATCAGCGAGATCAGCGTGGTCAGGCTCACGAGCCCGACGAGCGCCACGACCATGGCGCGCAGACGCGCCGATTGCGTGTGATGGCGCGTCGGCGTCGTGATCACTAGCCCGAGCAGCAGGAGACCCTCGACTCCGGGTACTAGCCACCGCGGTCCCATGATGAGGCGGTGAGGCAGCGTGACGTAGAGGCCCAGAGCCGCTGCCGCCGCTAGCTGCGCCGGCCAGAACGGCTCCTCGTCGCTTACCAGACGAGCACGTGCGAGCGTGTCCATCGAACCTCGACGGAGTGCGCCGGCGGCCAGCAGCCCGCCGCGGCGCTGCTGCGGGCGTCTCGTACGCACCGGCTAGTGCGCGACGGTCCTCGCCGCCTCCCACTGCGCGCGCACCTCGGTGAGCGTCGGGTCGAAGTCGTGCTTGATCCGCCGGAACAGGTCCTGGAGGTCATCCCACAGCTGGTATGCAGAGGGGCGGCCCCAAAACCAGTAGCCGACGTAGACCTTGTCGACCACCAGACCGGGCGCGAGCACGACAGTGTGTGGAATGCTGGCGTCGTGGTGGGGATCTGTGTACTCGTCGATCCCGAGCGTGCGCTGGACCTCGAGCTGCTCGTCGCAGAGATAGGTCCACTGGGCCGGAGTTGAGATCTTCAGCTTGTAGGTGTCGTGCTGGTCGTTTGGAAGGATCGTGACCATGCTTGTGAACCCGACCGCGCACCACTCATACAGCTTGATCAGCTCCTTTTGATGCTGGCGTTCGCGCGGGCAGTGCTCGCCGCGGCCGAGCAGCAGGATCATCGGATCGTTGCCTTGGAGCTCGGAGAGCCGGTGCAGGTCGCCGTTCTCATCTGGCAGCTCGAAGTCGGGCAATGTCATTCCGGGTTGCAGCTTGGCGCTCATCGTGGTCCTCCTATCGGGGTCGGATGCCTGGGATCTGGAGTCGGATGCGGTACACGCTGGTGAGCGCGGTGACGTAGAGCGTCCGGCCGTCATCGTCTCCCCAGGCGAGGTTGTGCGGTGGCTCGGGCAGGCGGAGCGTTCCGAGATGTTGGCCGGCGGGCGAGATGATCCAGATGCCGCCGGGCCCGCAGGCGTAGACATTGCCGACCTGGTCGACCTTGAGCCCGTCGATCGCGTCCTCGCCCTCGGCGTCGGTCATATCGAACAGGACCTGCGAAGCGATCGCCTGGTCGTCGCTGCCGAGCTCGTAGCGGATGACGACCTTGCGTTCGGGGTCCCAGTTGCCGACGTACAGGTAGCGCTCGTCGGGCGAGAAGGCCAGTCCGTTTGGCCCTTCGAGCTCGTCGGTGACCAGCGTGACCTGGCCGTCGCGGACGGCGAACACGCCGCTGAACGGCAACTCCTTGTCGGGGTCGCCGAACACTCCGGGGAGTCCGAACGGCGGGTCGGTGAAGAACAGGGTTCCGTCGGAGCGGTAGACGAGGTCGTTGGGGCTGTTGAGCCGCCGGCCGTCGTAATGGTCGGCGAGCACGGTCACGTTGCCGTGCGGCTCGACGCGGATCACGCGGCGGTTGCCGTGCTGGCAGATCGTCAGTCGGCCTTGAGGATCGAAGGTCAGGCCGTTTGACCCGGGCTGGCTATAGCGGCCGATATCAGTGCCGGTGTAACCGCTCTTGGAGCGGAACACGGTCACGCGACCCGACGGGTGCCATCGGTAGATCGAGTTCGTGTTGGGCGAGCTGAACAGCAATGATCCGTCGGCGCTCCACACCGGGCCTTCCGTGAACACGAAGCCGCCGGCGACTCGCTCGAGCCTCGCGTCCGGCTCGATCAGTGCATCCAGTGCGGGATGGACGCGGTCGATGTCGAGCTCGACGGCGGCCGCCGGGCGCGCGCGTTCAGGGGCGTAGAAGTCAAGCGTCGCCGTGCGCATCCAGATGTAGTTGTGCGGCGAGGCGGAGACCGGCCCGTTGATCCCGAACACCGCGATCTGAAATCGCTGCCCGGGGCACGCGTCTTCGGTCAGCAGCACGCGGTTGGGAGCGTTGAAGCCGGCGATGACCGGACCCCCGGTGTCGCCGAGCGCGTGCGGCAGCTCGCCGTCGATCCATACCTCGGCGTGGTCGTCGATCGCCACCTCGAACACAACGCTTGCGCCGGATGGGTCGAAGTCCCCGACCCGGTCCGGGATCGTGACCATGAGCCGGTACCAGTTGAAGCACACCCGCCCGTGGCTGAGGCGAAGCTGGGTGTCGGCGGGTTCGAGCACGCGCCACTGCGAGTCGTCGTAGCCTGCGGTCTCGGCGTGAGGGACGACGTCGAAGGTCCGGTTCGGCGTCAGGCCCGGGCCGAGAGGATCGTCGGGGTGACCGACCTCGACGAACTCGATCTCCTCAACGCGAGCGTCGGCGTAGCGCCATTGCCCCTCGATTAGCTCCACGCCCGCGGCGGTCTGAAGGTCGATGACGGCGTCCGGGCAGCCGGGCAGCAGCTCGGGCGGGCCGGGTATCGACGTCGCGGAGTCCGTGCGGGTCCGGGTGAGCATCGCTCACACCTCAACTTTCACCACGAAGTACAGGAACGGGTCCGACACGCCGGTGAACTGGTGCGGGACACCAGCGGGAATGGTCAGCACATCCCCCGCTGACAGCTCGTGGGCGTGTCCGCCGGTGACCGAGTCGGCACGCAGCTCGCCGTCGCCGGCGCTGCGCACGCCGACCATCTCGCCGCCGGTGACGACGGTTGCGGTGCCGTCGACGACGTGCATGACGTCGACCGTGTGGGAGTGGTACTCAACCTCGCCGGGCGCCTCCCGTCGTCCCGCATCGAGCTTGTAGGCGCCGGCGTCGAGCAGCAGCCCGCCGGTGGCGAACTTGGCCCGGACTGCGTCCTCTGCGAAGAAAGCGGCGCCGTTCGCCGAGCCACTCTGGGCCGACAGCGCGTTGGCTCCCAGTACAGCCAGCTCCTGGTCCTCGTCGGCGGATGAGGCGCCGCTGACGCCGACCGCGCCGATCACCTGGTCTTCGCGGATGATCGGGATGCCGCCCTGTAGGGGCACCGCGCGGGCCAGATGCAGGGCTGAGGCGCGCCCGCCGGACGCCTGGTCCTCGAAGTCCTTGCTCGGCCGGCGATAGATGGCCGCGGTGCGCGCCTTGTCGGTGGCGACGCCGACGCTGGCCACCTGCGCGCGGTCGGGTCGCCAGATGCACATCAGGTCGCCTCCGGCATCGACGACGGCGCAAACGGGCGAGACCTCACGTCGGGCGCACTCAGAGGCGACCGCCTCGGCGGCGGTCCGGGCGTCAGCCGCGGAGAGGGCAGGGACGACGCGGATCGAGAACTCCGCCGCTGCGCCGGCGAGCGACACCGCCTCGTCTTCGTCGGGAGTCTCGCCGCTGGTGCCGATCGCGCCGACGACCTCGTCGCCGACCTTGAGCGGAATTCCGCCGGTCAGCGCGCGGGCGCCGTGGAGCGCGAGCGCGCCGAGGCGGCCGCCGCTGACCTGCTGCTCGAGCTCGCGGCTGGGCCGGACGAAGATCGCCGCGGTGCGCGCCTTGTCGACTGCGACGCGCGAGCTGGCGACCTGCGCGCCCGGCGTCCGCCGCAGGCCGAGCAATTCGCCGGAGCGCTCGACCACGGCGATCACCACGCGATGGCCGTTCTGCAGCGCGTGCTGCTCGGCGGCGTCGAGGACGGCGTCGACGCCGGCTTCGTCGAGCATCCGGTGGGTGTAATGCGAGGTCATCGGTCAGGCTCCTTTCGTGGCCAGTGCGGCGGCCCAGACCGCCGCGTCGGTGGTGATCAGCAGGAGGTCGCGTTCGCCGCCCCCGAAGCAGAAGTTGACGGCGCCAGGCAGGTGGATCTCGCCCAGCAACTGTCCGCCCGGGTCGAAGACCTGCACGCCCGAGAACGACGACGCGTAGACGCGCCCGCCGCCGTCGACCTTCAGCCCGTCGGGAAAGCCGGGCGTCACCACGGCGAACAGCCGCTCGCCGCTCAGGCGCCGGCCGCCGAGCACGTCGAAGGCCTTGATGTGATGCGGGCGAGTGACGTGGTAGCTGCCAGGCTCCTGGTTGGCGCCGCTGTCGGTGACATACAGGACGCGCCCGTCCGGTGAGAACGCGATCCCGTTGGGCTTGTCGAAGCCGTCCGCTACGACCGCGGTCTCACCCGTTGCCGGATCGTGGCGGTAGACGAAATCGCCGACGGCCGGCTGTGGGCGAAAGCCCTGGAGGTGGCCGTAGGAGGGGTCGGTGAACCAGATCGCGCCGTCGCTTGCCACGACCACGTCGTTGCGGGCGTTGAACGGAAGCCCCCGCCAGTCCTCGACGACGGTCTCGCGCTCGCCCGTGCCACGGTCGACGCGGCTGACGCGGGAGGGCTCCCAGCGGCTTCCCTGTTCGCAGACGACCAGGCGCCCGTCGAGGTCCGCGGCCATGCCATTGGCTCCGTTGGCCTCCGGCACGAAAACCGACACGTCGTCGGGGTCCTCGAGCGTGATCCGCTTGATCTGGACCTGAGGGGTGCGGTCCGCTCCTGGCCGCGGAAGCGTGGTGAAATAGAGCGCGTCCTCGTCGGCGAAGTAGACGGGCCCCTCGTGGGCGTCGACTTCGGCGATCAGCGACAGCCGCGGTCGATCGCCGACCACCTCGTCGAAGCCCGCTGCGTGGGCCACGAATGCCGTCTCTTGTGCGGTGATCACGACACCCGCCCCCGCGCCTTGTCGATTTCCCATGCGGCGGTGATCAGCCCGATGTGGCTGAACGCCTGGGGGAAGTTGCCCAGCAGCTCGCCGGCGGCCGTGTCGATCTCCTCGGCCAGCAGTCCGAGGTCGTTGGCGTAGGAGACGAGCTTGTCGAACAGCTCCTCGGCGCGGTCTAGTTCGCCGGCCTTGGCCAGCGCGGACACCAGCCAGAACGAGCAGATCACGAACGTCCCCTCCTCGCCGCTGAGGCCATCGGCGTTGAGGCCCTCTTCGTTTCGGTAGCGCAGCACCAGACCGTCCTCGGTGAGACCGTCGGCGATCGCATCGATCGTGGAGCGCATGCGCTCATCGGTGGCGGGAAGGAAGCCGAGGATCGGCATCAGCAGCTGCGCGGCGTCGAGATCGTCTGAGTCAAATGACTGCGCGTAGGCTTGCCGTGCCTCGCTCCAGCCGCGCGTGAGCACCGCCTCGCGAATCGCGTCGCGCTCGGCGGTCCAGCGCTCGACGTCGGCGTGGATCCCAAGCTGCGGTGCGAGCTCAACCGCGCGGTCTAGTGCCACCCAGCAGAGCACCTTGCTCGAGAGGTGATGGCGCGGCTCGCCGCGCATCTCCCACATGCCGGCGTCCGTTTCGCGCCAGCGCCGCGCGGCCGTATTCGCGAGATCTGCGACGAATTGCTGGATCTCCATGTGGAGGTCCCCGAGCCGATCGCGATACAGGTGCAGCGAGTTGAGCAGCTCGCCGTAGACGT
Organism: Solirubrobacteraceae bacterium; assembly: GCA_035693425.1. Taxonomy (GTDB): domain Bacteria; phylum Actinomycetota; class Thermoleophilia; order Solirubrobacterales; family Solirubrobacteraceae; genus Palsa-465. Next base: position 587 of record DASSGR010000122.1, on the reverse strand, counting down.
CGAGCTGGGTCTGGCCCCAGGCGCCGTTGCCGACGCGGACCGGCGCCGAGTCACGCCAGCCGCGCAGGTGGGGCAGCTCTCGCTCGGTGAGGTCGTGCTCACCGGCGATTCCGTACATGATCTGCAGCGAGCGCTCGCTGGCGCGTCCGCCGGCAGAGCTGGTCATGAACGACACAAACTCCTCGGCCTCGTCTGAGCAGGCGCCGATGTAAAGCGCCTCGAGCGTCAGACTGGCGTCGCGGATCCAGGCGTAGCGGTAGTCCCAGTTGCGCTCGCCCCCCACGCCCTCCGGCAGCGAGCACGTCGGCGCGGCGACGATGGCGCCCGTGGGACGGAAGGTCAGGCCCTTCAGCACGCGCGTGCTGAGCTGCACGAGCTCCTTGCGCGAGCCCTCGTAGACATCGTGCTCGGCCTCCCAGGAGCGCCAGCCCTCGACGGTGTCGTCGATGCGGGCGGCGACCTGCGCGGGCGGGCAGGGGATCGGGCGATCGCTGTGGGCTGCGGCCCAGCGCAGCCCGAAGCCGATCCGCTCGCCCTCGCTCACCGTGAAGGTCGCCTGCATCGTCGCGTCCTCGATGCGGGCCGGG
>DASSGR010000121.1:0-15711 GCA_035693425.1 Solirubrobacteraceae bacterium | reverse complement strand
TTCCCGGTAGAGGTACTTCCACATCAGCAGGCTGCCCTGAGTCGGCTCGAACACGCCCGGGTCGCACGTGATCTCGGGGAAGTCCAGCGGGAACATCTCCCGGCCGCGGGGGTCGGTCCAGTGCTGCGCGACGCGGCCGTTGGCCCGCGACGCGAGCGGGCCTTCGTCGGGCAGAGCGGCGGGCCGCTTGTGTCCCGGTTTGGTGCCCTCCAGCGCGGCGCTGGCCGCCGCGAGGTGCTCGGGCCCGACGCCGCAACAACCGCCGATCAGCTGCGCGCCCTCGTCGCGCCAGCTCAGTGCGAGCTTGGCGTACTCGTCGCCGCCGATGCTGAGCTCGTGGCGCCAGCCCGCGGCCGACAGGTATCCGAGGTTCGGATACGCGCCGAGCGGAAGGTCGGTGAAGTCGCGCAGCCAGGACAGCATCCCGGTGACGTGGTCGGGCGGTACGCAGTTGATCGCCAGCGCGCCGACGCCCATCTCCTCAAACCGCCGCGCCGCGCGACCGAACGCGTCGCCCTCGGGCCCACCCCAATGCTCGCCGTACACGCCGCACACGCCGTGGCGACAACGGCGGAAGCTCAGCCAGACGGGCAGGCCGCTGCCGAGCAGCGCCTCGACCGTGGCGTACGTGGAGCTGCGCACGAGCGACAGCGTCTCGACGAGGATCAGGTCGGGCTGGTCCTCTTCAAATGCCCGGGCGAGCAGGCGAATCGTTTCGCGTCCGTCGGGGGTGTCGACGTCGCCGTTGATGCTGAACGCAACGGCGACCTCGTTCTCGCGGCCGCCGTCCCTTGCGGCGGTCCGAGCGAGGCGGACGGCTCGTCGCGCGACGTCCATCCAGTGCACCGGCTCGGAGGAATCGATCAGGTCGACCCCGCCGCGGCGCAGCGCGGTCGGCAGGCCCCAGGTATTCGTGGAAATCACGTCGCAACCGGTTTCGACGTAACGGCGGTGCACCGCCAGCACGTCGTCCGGGGAATCGAGCAGCGCGGTCAGCCCCCACAGGTGCTCCTCGACCTCGGGCCGTTTGCCGCTGACGCCAATCAACTCCGTGCCGGTCGCGCCGTCGAGGATCACGCACCGGTCGGTCGCGATCAGGCCCATCAGGCGCCCATAGCGGCTGACCGCCTGCGAGCGATCCGCCGGATCGGCGTGTGCCTGACCTGCCGTGCTCACTCGCGGGTTCAACCTATCTCCCTCAGACGTCCTCGACCTGCGTGCGGCTCCCGCAAGCTTGTCGCGCGAGCCGGTGGCGCGCCACTCCCACATTCCCGGGATGACCTGGCCATACGAGTAGGGTAGCTCGGCAACGCCTGCGTCCCGGATCACGCAGGCGGATCACCGCCATCCGTCGGGCCCCCTCTCGACCGGCCAGGGAACTTCGGCCAAAGGGGCAGGGTGAGCGGCTCAACCCAGCTGTAGGGTGCCGGTTCAGTGTCGATCTTGGCTCCAGCGGAGGGCGGGTTCTCGTCGCTCGAGGTTGTGCTGCGCCAGGCAGGCGCGGTGTTCGCCACCCACGAAGGACACTCGGCGGCGATCCACTACGGCTCCGCCGCGGGCGAGCTGGCGGTATGCGTGAGCGCGGTCGGGCTCGTTGAGCGGTCCGACCTGACGACACTCGCGCTCGAGGCCCCCAGCGCTCAGCTCGTCCAGCTCACCTCGCGCCTGGCAGGCGGCGAGATCGCTCCCGGTGGCGCTCTCGACGCCGCCGGCGCGTGGTGGTGCGCCGCGGCCCCGGACACCCTGGTGGTGGTGTGCCGCCCGGACGTCCGCCGGAGGCTGATCGAGCGCCTGCGGGTTCACGCCGCACATCAGGTTTCGCTGCGCGTGCTGTCGGTCGACTTTGCGGCCCTCGGCCTGTTCGGCCCCCGGACCCCGGACGTGCTTCGCGCGCTCGGCGTGTACGGCCCCAACGGCGATCCGCGAACGGTGACCCCGTTCGGGCGGGGCACGGTCGCGGGCAGCGGCGCCTGGTGGCTGTTGGAGTCCGACCGAAGCGCGTTGCTGCTGGTCGACCGCGACCGCGCGGGCGAGATGTGGCGCGCGATCGAGCGCGCGGGCCGCCCATTCGGGCTGAGCTGCATCGGTCAGGAAGCCGCCGGGCGCTACGCGCTGCTCGAGCGCACCCGCAGCCGCGCGGCGGCCCTCGCCGTCTAACCGTTCGCGGACCGTTCGCCCGCCGGGCCTAGCGGCCCCGCGCCTATATTTCGACTCCTGGTGGCGCTGGCCGATACCACCGGCGATCAACAGCCGGACGCCCGAGAACTCAAGCGGATCCTCTCTGAGCTGCTTGCGCTGGAGCGAGAGATTGTCGAGCTCGCGTACGTGCGCCGCTCCGACTCGCTGGAGCGCGCCCGTGAGGCTGTGCGCAGGCTCGGCGAGGTCGGATCGCCGCAGGGCATTCTCAGCCGCGCGCCCGAGGAGCTCGGCGCCGCGTCGCAGTTCGACCGCGTGCTGATCAGCGAGGTCGGCGACCGCTCTCTGCGCGCCAGCGCGATCTGGTCGCGCGATGACCAGGCCGGGAGCGAGGCCGCCCTAGCCGCACTCCGGGGCGAGCCGCTAACGCTCGAGTACCCCCTGATCGAGGACGAGGTCGCCGCCCGCCAGCGCGCGGAGATCGTCGACGTGGCGCGCTCCCGAGCCCGCGCGGCGCCCGCCTTCACGGCCGTGCTTGGCTGGAGCTCCTACGTGGTCGCACCCCTCGCCGTGCACGGCAAGACGGTGGGGCTGCTGCACGCCGACGCTGGCGCAAGCGGCCGCGAGCTCGACGGCCTCGACGCCGAGGTCGCGGGGAGCTTCGCCGAGGGACTGTCGGGCGTCTTCGAGCGCGCGGTCCTCCGTGAAACGCTGCGCCTGCATCGCCACGAGCTGCAGTCGGCGGTCCAGTGGATGAGCGGGCGCCTCGGTCAGCTGACGGCCGAAGCCGCCGACTCGGCGCCTCCCCCGGCGCCCGGGCCGCACCCCGCCGTCAGCGAGACGCTCACCACGCGCGAGCTCGAGGTGATGCGGCTCATGGCCCGCGGCCACACCAACGTGGCGATCGCAAACGAGCTGGTCGTGCGCGAGGGCACGGTCAAGTACCACGTCAAGAACATCCTGCGAAAGCTCGGCGCCACGAGCCGTGCCGACGCGGTCTCGAAGTTCGTGCGCGCCTCCGGGTCGGGTGGGCCCGGGTCGGGTGGCTCCCGATGAGCACCACACCCGCCGACCTGTTCCCTGGACCGGTTGAGCAGCAGCTGCAGCGCAGGCTCGAGCTCGCGCTCTCCGAAGCCGGCAGGACCGTCGGTATCGCGGTCCCGCAGGAGGCGGGCGCACAGCTCCAGTCGCTGCGGACGCTGATCGACGCCGTCGGCGAGCGGCTCGCCGCCGCGGGGTCGCGAGACGCCGCCCGGGGTCGCGCGGAACATGAGGTGGCCCTGGAGCGGTTGCGGCACCGGTTCGAGACACGGTTCGAGGCGCTCGCGCGCGTCCAGGCCGCTGTGAGCGAGCTGCGCAGGCTCACCTCGCCGACCGAGATGCTCACTCTGGGACCCGCCGCGCTCTGCGACGGCTCGACTCTGCGGCGGGCGATCCTCAGCCTCGTGTCGGGCGGGCGCATGACCGCTCACGCCGCGCATTTCGACGACGACCCGGACGGCGCCGTCCAGGCCCTGCAATCCCTCCGTGCGCATCCCCCCTTGCTCGAGCACCCGTTGATCGAGACCGAACTGCTGCGCAGGCGCCGCGCCACGATCGTGGTCGATGCCCACGTCCACCCGCGCGTCGACCGGCACCTCGCGCAGACGATGGGCTGGCGGTCGTACGCCGCCGCGCCGCTCGTCGTCGGATCGCACGTGATCGGCGTCATCCACGCCGACCGCGGCCCCGACCAGGCCCTCGACGTCCTCGAGCGCGACGTCCTGTGGGAGTTTGCCAGCGGCCTGGCGCAGGCCTACGAGAGCGCCGGGCTGCGGCGCACGCTTCGACGCGAGCGCGACCAGATGCGCCAGTTCCTCGAGTGGCTCGACGCGCGGTCGGGGGAGCTCACCGACGCCCCGGTCACGCTCGCCGGCGGCGACCGGGTGCCGCTCCCTCCGCCCGAGCCGCTGGATCAGCCGATCCCGGCGGCGGGTCGCGACGACCGCGTCGTGTTCGAGGGACTGCTGACGCGCCGCGAGCTCGACGTCCTGCGGCTCCTGGCGGAGGGCAGGACCAACAAGGGGATCGCCGACGCGCTGGTGATCTCCAACGGCACCGTGAAGTTCCACGTCAACAGCATCCTTCGCAAGCTGCGCGCGGCCAACCGCGCCGAGGCGGTGTCGCGGTACCTGCGGCTGCTGGGAATGCGCGGCCCCTAACCCGGGGTTGGCCGAGAAACGCGTCATATATCGACGTTTCTCGCCCCGCCTCGATGTCCTGGCGGCTCCCGAAAAGACGAAGGGCGCCGTTCGACACGGCGCCCTTCGCAACTACATTGGCTGGCTTAACCGCAGTGGGTTGATCGATGCCGGAGGGACTACTCCCGGCACCCACCACGACGGTGTCTCGGGGGGACTCCGCTAAGCGGGGTCAGCCTCCGACCTAGCGGCCGGACACCTCCAGGGTCCCGCAAGAACTTTCAGACAGGCGGACCACCTCCTTTCTCTGGTACGGCCAGGATAGCGAAGCAACCGGCCGACAGAAAGGCCTGGTTACTCGCTGTCGGGCGCTGCCTCGTCGGTGGGCGCCGCCGGCTCGTCGGCTGCCGGCGCGGCGCCGTTGTCGCCGTTGTCGCCGTTCTCGCCGAGCACCTGCGCGGCGGTCTGCGCCTCGGACTCGACCACCAGCGCGACCGCGCTGACCTGGTCGTCGTCGCGGATGTTCATCACGCGCACGCCCTGCGAGGCACGCCCGTAACGGTTGATCCCGCGCACCGAGGTCCGCTGCACCATCCCGTTCTGGGAGATGAACACGAGCTCCTGGTGTTCGCGCACGACCAGCGCGCCGGCGAGCTGACCCTTGTTCTCGGTCAGCGTGATCGTCTTGACGCCCATCGTGCCGCGGCCCTTGACCGGGTACTCGGGAATCGGGGTGCGCTTGCCGTAGCCGTTCTCTGTGACGACCAGCAGCTCCTGATCGTCGCGCGCGACGTCCATTGCCAGCACCGAGTTGTTCTTCTGGGAGACGTTCATCCCGCGCACGCCGCTGGTGTCGCGGCCCATCGAGCGAACCTGGCTCTCGCTGAAGCGGGCGGCCTGGCCGGAGCGCGAGACCATGATGATGTCGTCGTGACCGCTGGTCCGGCGCACGGCGATCAGCTCGTCGTCGTCGCGGATGTTGATCGCGATGATCCCGTCGGCCTTGATCGGCGTGTTGTAGGCGCCGAACTCGGTCTTCTTGATGAGGCCGTTGCGCGTCGCGAACACGAGGTACTTGCCCTCGCCGAAGTCGCGCGTCGACAGCACCGACTGGACTCGCTCGCCCTCGCGCAGCGGCAGTAGGTTGACGAGCGCGCGGCCCTTCGCGGTGCGCGAGGCCTCTGGAAGCTCGTAGACCTTGAGCCGGTACACCTTCCCGCGGTTGGTGAAGAACAGCAGGTAGTCGTGGGTCGAGGAAACGAACAGGTGCTCGATGTAGTCGTCGTCCTTCATGTCCATGCCGGTCACGCCGATGCCGCCGCGCCGCTGCTGGCGGTAGGTCGACAAGGGCAGTGACTTGATGTAGCCGGAGTGGGTGATCGAGATCACCATCTGCTGGTCGGCGATCAGGTCCTCGATGTCGATCTCGCCCTCGGCGTGCGTGATCTCGGTGCGCCGGTCATCGCCGTAGGTGTCGGCGATCTCCTGCAGCTCCTCCTTGATCAGCGAGTAGACCTTGTCCTCGTCGCCGAGGATCTCGCGCAGCTCCTTGATCCGCTCGGTCAGGTCGGCGTGCTCCTGCTTGATCTTGTCCGCCTCGAGCGCGGTCAGCCGTGACAGCGTCAGCTGCAGGATCGCCTGCGCCTGCACCACGGTCAGCTCGAAGCGCTCCAGGAGTCCGGCCCTTGCCGCCTCGGGATCGCGCGACCCACGGATCAGGGCGATCACCTCGTCGAGGCTGTCGAGCGCGATCAGCAGGCCCTCGAGCACGTGCGCGCGCTCCTCGGCGCGCCGCAGCTCGTACTTGGTGCGGCGCACGATGATGTCGCGCTGGTGGTCGACGTAGTAGCCGATCGCCTCGCGCAGCGACAGTGTCCGCGGGACGTTGTCGACGAGCGCGACCATGTTGACGCCGAACGTGGTCTGCATCGGCGTGTGCTTGTAGAGCTTGTTAAGCACGACCTTCGGAATCGCGTCGCGCTTGAGCTCGATCACGATCCGCATCCCGTGGCGGTCTGACTCGTCGCGCAGGTCGCTGATCTCGGGAAGCTTCTTCTCGAGCACCAGGTCGCGGATCTTCAGGATCAGGCCGCCCTCGCCGCCCTTTCGCACCTGGTAGGGCAGCTCGGTGACGATGATCGCCTCCTTGCCCTGGCCGATCGGCTCGATGTGCGCCTTGGCCTGGACGCGGACGCGGCCGCGCCCGGTGGCGTACGCGTCGCGGATTCCCTCGCGGCCGAGGATCGTGCCGGCGGTCGGGAAGTCCGGGCCCTTGATGTGACGCATGAGCCCCTCGACCTCGATCGTGGGGTCGTCGATGTAGGCGATCGTCGCCTTGATCACCTCGCGCAGGTTGTGCGGCGGGATGTTGGTCGCCATCCCGACTGCGATCCCCGAGCCGCCGTTGACGAGCAGGTTCGGGAAGCGCGAGGGCAGCGCCAGCGGCTCCTGGCGCGTCCCGTCGTAGGTGGGCGCGAAGTCGACGGTGTCGGCGTCGATGTCGCGCAGCATCTCCTCGGCGAGCGCGTCGAGCCGCGCCTCGGTGTAGCGCATCGCCGCGGCCGAGTAGCCGTCGATGTTGCCGAAGTTGCCGTGCCCGTCGACCAGCGGGTAGCGCATCGAGAAGTCCTGCGCCAGCCGCACCAGCGTGTCGTAGATCGCGCTGTCGCCGTGCGGGTGGTACTTGCCCATCACCTCGCCGACGATCTGTGCGCACTTGACGTGCTTGCGCCTCGGGTGTAGCCCGAGCTCGTTCATCACGTATAGGACGCGACGGTGTACCGGCTTCAGGCCGTCCTTGACGTCGGGCAGCGCGCGCCCGACGATGACCGACATGGCGTAGTCGAGATACGCGGAGCGCATCTCCTCCTCGAGCCCGCGGGGCTCGATGTTGCCGCCGCTGATCGTGTCCATCGATGCCATGGGGACTACCTCCTAGACGTCGAGGTTGGTCACGAGCCGGGCGTTCTCCTCGATGAACGCCCTGCGGGGCTCGACCTGATCGCCCATCAGCATCGAGAACACGAGATCGGCGGACGCCGCGTCCTCCATCGTCACCTGCACGAGCGTCCTCGAGGCCGGGTCCATCGTCGTCTCGCGCAGCTCGTCGGCGTCCATCTCGCCGAGGCCCTTGAAGCGGTAATAGTCGATCCCTCGCTGCGCGATCTCCAGAATCGACGCGCGCAGCTCCTCGAACGTCGGGGCCATCTTGACGTTGTCACCAAGCTTGACCTGGAACGGCGGTGTCCCGACGAGCTCCGCGAGCTCCTTGTGGACGTCGGCGAGCCGGAGGTACTCGGTGGCGTCAAGCGCCGCGCGACGGACGTGGTGGGTGGTGGCGAGCCCGGTGGTGGCCTCGATCGTGCGGACCACGACCTCCTCGGGGGTCTCGGCCACGAGCTTGGTGCTGTACGCCTGCTCGCCGTTCTTGCCGTCCTTGGCCACGAGCTTGAGCAGCTCGTCGACCGAGGTCACCTGCTGCTCGAGCAGGCGCGCCTGCTCAAGGAACGTGACCACGCCCTGGCCATGGGCGGCGCGCAGCGCCGAGGCCCAGCCCTCGTACTGCTTGAGCAGCCGCGAGAATCGCTTCCAGCGGGCCTCGGTCAGCTTGAAGGGCTTGTTGTAGCGGTCGTAGACCTCGATCTTCTCGAACTTGTCGCCGAGCAGGATCCCCTCGAGATCGGACTCGCGCTCGATGTAGCGGTGCTTCTGCCCGCGGGTCAGCCGGTACAGCGGCGGCTTGGCGATGTACACGTAGCCGGCCTCGATCAGCGGCTGCATCTCGCGGAACAACAGCGTCAGCGCGAGCGTGCGGATGTGCGCGCCGTCGACGTCGGCGTCGGTCAGCAGCACGACCTTGTGGTAGCGGGCCTTGGTGATATCGAACTCGTCGCGCACGCCGGTGCCGATCGCCGTGATCAGCGCCTGGATCTCAGTGTTGGCGAGCACCTTGTCGATCCGGCTCTTCTCGACGTTGAGGATCTTGCCCCGCAGGGGCAGGATCGCTTGGGTGTTTCTATCGCGGGCGCTGACAGCCGAGCCGCCGGCGGAGTCTCCCTCGACCACGAACAGCTCGGCGAGCGACGGGTCCTTGACCGAGCAGTCGGCGAGCTTGCCCGGGAGCGTCGAGTTCTCGAGCGCCGACTTGCGGCGGGTGAGGTCGCGCGCCTTGCGAGCCGCCGCCCGCGCCTGCGCGGCCTGCACGGCCTTGCGGATCACGGCACGGGCGTCCTGCGGGTTCTCCTCGAGGAACTCCATCAGGCGCGCGTTGACGATCGAGTGCACGAACCCCTGCATGCCGGGGTTTCCGAGCTTGGTCTTGGTCTGGCCCTCGAACTGCGGGTCGGTGAGCTTGGCCGAGATGACCGCGGTCAGGCCCTCGCGCACGTCCTCACCGGAGAGGTTCTCGTCCTTCTCCTTGAGCTCGCCCTTGTCGCGCGCGTACTTGTTGAGCGCGCTCGTCAGCGCCGAGCGGAAGCCCGACAGGTGGGAGCCGCCCTCGATCGTGTTGATGTTGTTGGCGAACGAGAACACTGACTCCTGGTAGGAGGAGTTCCACTGCATCGCGACCTCGACGGCGCCCTCCTCGCTCTCGCCGGAGAACGAGATGATCTTCTTGTGGATCGGCTCCTTGTTGCGATTCAGGTACGCGACGAAGTCGACGATGCCGCCGTCGTACTGGAACTCGGCCCGGTGCCCGGTCCCGCGCTCGTCGATCAGCGTGATCTTCAGCCCACGCGTCAGGAACGCGGTGTCGCGCATGCGCTCCTCGAGCGTCGTGAAGTCGAGATCGAGCGCCTCGAAGATGTCGGCGTCGGGGAGGTAGCTGATCGTCGTCCCGGTCTCCTTGGTCGGCTCGCCCTTCTGAAGGTCGCCCAGCGGCTTGCCGCGCTCATACGACTGGGTCCACACGAACCCGTCGCGGCGTACCTCGACGTCGAGGCGCTCGGCGAGCGCGTTGACGACCGACACGCCGACGCCGTGCAGCCCGCCGGAGACCTTGTAGCCGCCGCCCTCGCCGAACTTCCCGCCGGCGTGTAGGACGGTCAGCACGACCTCGACCGCGGGCCGGCCCTCCTTCTCCATGACCGCGACCGGGATCCCGCGGCCGTCGTCCACGACCGTGACCGAGTTGTCGGGGTGGATCGTGACCGTGACGGCGTCGCAGTAGCCGGCCAGCGCCTCGTCGACGGAGTTATCTACGACCTCGTAGACGAGGTGGTGAAGGCCTCGCAAGCCGGTCGAGCCGATGTACATGCCCGGCCGGCGGCGAACCGCCTCGAGCCCCTCCAGGACGGTGATGTCCTGGGCGTCATAGCTTGAGTTCTGCGGGCGCCGTGCGGCGCCGTCGTCATTTGCCAACGGTCCTCCGATTACATCGAGACGCCCCGGTTCCGCGCGATGTACGGCGCGCCGGGGCGTCGGAATCTGGTGTACAGAATATTAGCACAAAGTCGGCCGGAAACCCGTCGCAGCGCGTTGCAATTTACCTGCAAAATGGCGCAAAATGCTGTCGCTCGTTGGCTGTGTTACACACGCTAGCGCGGGGGTCGGCCGGAGGCGCCGCGCGGGGTCGTCTGGGCGACGCTTGGGACGAACGTCAACGGCCCATTGAGGGAGGGGATGTAGGGGGTGATCGGGGCCGCCTGACGTGGCCGGATCCGGTCGCGCCCGGAGGGGGTGCATGACACGACAATCGCGCCTCGGATCCCGAGGCCTGCCGTGTTAACCACCGTATAGGGCGCTTAATACGACACGCTTGGCAGGTTTGGCGAGGGTTGTCGTGTTATGCACCCCTGGGTGACAGCCGGCTGTGCGCGTCGGTGCCAAATCCGCGCTATTTCCAGGCGATTACCGCTGTTCAGGCCGGGTTGGCCGCCCCGATCCTCTCCTCAAATGGGCCGTTTTTCGGGATACGCGCAAACACCGGCGGAAATTCGGCCGAACCACTTCACCTTTACCGGTAGCTGCCGATCCTTACGGGGGACGCCCGCGCTGGGAGCGTTGGCGCATCGCGATGACAACCGAGACGATCAGCGAAACGGAAACCCCCGACCCCGGGCGTTGGCAGGCGCTGCGGAGGTTGCGAAAGCCGCACCCCGTGTGGTGGCTGAACATCGCCGTGATGGCCATGGCGGTCGTGCTGTACGCCGGCCCGGTCCACAACCTGCCGGCACTCGACAAGCCGCATGTGCCGTGGTGGCTTGTGGCGATGGCGTTCGCCGTCGCCGAGCGCGGTGTCGTGCACCTGCACTTCCGGCGCGGGGCGCACTCGTTCTCGCTCGCCGACATCCCGCTGGTGTTCGCGCTGATCTTCACCCCGGCCCACGGGGTCGTGCTGGGCTGCCTGGTCGGGAGCAGCTCGATGCTGCTGCTCGATCGCCGGCTGCCGCCGATCAAGCTCGCGTTCAACGTCGCCCAGCTGGCGCTCGCCACGCTGGTCACCTTGATCGTGGTCCACGCGCTGGCCCCGGCCGGCCAGATCGGACCGCTCACCTGGGTCGCGGCGCTCGTCGCGATGCAGGCCGGCGGGTTCCTCACGGTGCTGCTGATCGCCTGCGCGATCTCACTGTCCGAGGGCAGGGTCGGCCCGCGCACCGTGGGGCGGATGCTGTTCATGGACCTGCTGGTGACGATGAGCAACTCAAGTCTGGGGCTGTGCGCCGCGGTGCTGACGGCGACCAACGCTGAGGCGCTGCCGCTGCTAGTGATCCCCGGCGCGACGCTGTTCGTTGCATACCGCGCGTACCTAGCCGAGCGCGAGCGCCACAAGCGCCTCGAGTTCCTGTACGAGGCCAACCGCACGCTCGCGCGCTCGCGCGAGGTCGCCCACGCGCTGGAAGGCCTGCTCGCGCGCTCGCTCGAGGCGTTCCGCGGCGAGCTCGCCGAAATCATCCTGTTCGGCTCCGACGACAACCCGTCGATCCGGACGCTGCTCGGCCCGGGCACGTACCGCGAGCTGATGGAGCCGATCGACGACGAGGTCGCCGAGGAAATGCGCGCGCTCGTCGAAGAGCGCGGCGCCGGCGCGACCAAGCTCAATCCGCCGTTTCGCACCGAGCGCCTGCAGCGCTACCTGGAGGGCCGCGGCGTGAGCCACGCGATCGTTGCACCGCTGCCGGGCGAGGAGCGGGTGATCGGGACGATCATGCTCGCCAACCGCTTCGGCGTCGTGCGCTCGTTCGACGACGACGACCTACGGCTGCTCGACACGCTGGCCTCCAACGCCAGCGTCGCGCTTCAGTACGACCGCCTCGAGCAGGCAGTGATGCAGCTGAGCCTGCTCCAGGAGCAACTGCACCACCAGGCCTACCACGACCCGCTCACCAGCCTCGCCAACCGCGTGCTGTTTGCCGAGAAGGTCAAGCAGGCGATCGGTAACGGCGGTGGCGAGGTCGCGGTCCTGTTCATCGACCTCGATGACTTCAAGACCGTCAACGACAGCCTCGGCCATTCGGCCGGCGACGAGCTGCTGGTCGCGGTCGCGCTGCGGCTGCGCGGCTGCATGCGGCCGGAGGACCTCGTGGCTCGGCTCGGCGGCGACGAGTTCGCCGTGATGGTTCAGGACGGCGACGCGCAGATGGCGGCGACGGGCGTGGCCCGACGCATCATGGACGCGTTCACCGGGCCCGTGATGGTGGGGCCCGACAGCGTCGCGGTCCACGCGAGCGTCGGCATCGCCACCAACCATCAGCGCACGGTCGCGGCCGAGGACCTGATCCGCGACGCCGACGTCGCGATGTACAAGGCCAAGACCTCGGGCAAGGGGACCTTCGAGATCTTCAATGTCAGCATGGGCACCGAGGTGCTCGAGCGCCACGGCCTCAAGGAGGAGCTGCGCCTCGCGATCGAGCGCGACGAGCTCACTCTGTACTTCCAGCCGATCGTGTCGCTCGAGACCGGTGGCCTGGTCGCCGCCGAGGCACTCGTGCGTTGGGAGCATCCGCGCCGCGGCCTGGTCGGACCGTCGGAGTTCGTTCCGCTCGCCGAGGAGACCGGGCTGATCCTGTCGCTCGGGCAGTACGTGCTCGAGGAGGCGTGCAGGCACGCCCGCAAGTGGAAGCCCGACCCCGACGCCGACGCCGGCCACCAGCCGGCCGTGCACGTGAACCTCTCGGCGGTCGAGCTCCGGGACCCCTCGCTCGTCAAGCGAGTGGGGCAAACGCTCAGTGCCGCCGGCGTGGATCCCCGCCGGCTCGTTTTCGAGGTCACCGAGACGCTCCTGCTGGAGGACTCAGATCGCGTGTCGGCGACGCTCGTTCAATTGCGCGAGCTCGGCGTCAGGTTCGCGCTCGATGACTTCGGGACGGGCTACTCGTCGCTCAGCTACCTGCACACGCTGCCGCTGGACATCCTGAAGATCGCCAAGTCGTTCGTCGACGGCCTCGGTCGCGGTGGTCGCGAGGCGTCGTTCGTGCGAATGATCATCGAGCTGGCGCGAACGCTCGGGCTGTCGGTGATCGCCGAGGGGATCGAGACACCTGAGCAGGCCAGCGCGCTGGCCGCGCTCGAGTGCGAGTACGGCCAGGGATTCCACCTCGGCCGTCCCCGTCCGGCGGAGGACGATCTGCCGCTCGGCCTCGCCGCCTGATCGGGCCCACCGTCTGCTTCGAACAAACGTCTATCGGAGCTAATGGTCGCCACGGGGCTGCCGATGAAACCCCCCAGAAGTACTAGAAGCTGATCAGGGCAAACCCGTCGCGAGGCGGGGACGCAAAGCCAGGGGCCTCGAAAGAGGTAGCCCAGCCGCCAGCCTGGCGAACGACTTTGCAACACGGAGGTTGTCCTGAATGAGTCCCACGATCGGAATCGTCGAGCGCATGCGCTGGATGTCGGCGCTCGTCGCGTCGGCCGTGCTCACCGTCGGCGTGATCATCGCTCTGTCGGTGGTCGGCAAGCCGCTGACGGCGCCCGTCGCCGCGCCTGCGACTGACGCCGCCGGCTCCTCGGCGGCGCTCGACCCGCGGATCGGCACGCTCGCCGCGCGCCACCCCAACCGCGTGATCGAGGCGATCGTGCAGTTCAAGGCGGGCGTGACCGCGGCAGCGCAGCGCGCCGACATCGCTCGCGTGGGCGGGCGCATCACCGGCAACCTGCACATCATCAACGGAGTTGCGGCCAAGCTGACCGCTTCGGCCGCCGGCAGGCTCGCCTCCGGCGGCGGCGTCCACGCCGTGTCGCTGAACGCCGCGATCGCTCCCCAGGACGCGCCGGACCCGGTCGACCTGGACACGACCTTCAACCAGACGCTCGGCAGCTCCGCCCTGTGGCACCTGCCCGTCGGGCTCACCGGCCGGGGCATCGGGGTCGCCGTGATCGACACCGGCATCGACGGCAACCTCCCGGACTTCCGCGGCGCCTCTGGCAAGTCGCGGGTGATCGCCACCGCGGTCACCAACCCCAACGCGAACACGGTGATGGACACCTACGGTCACGGGACTCATGTGGCGGGCATCATCGCCGGCAACAGCGACTACCGCAGCTCGTCTGACCCGCTGCGCGGCAAGTTCGCGGGTGTCGCTCCCGACGCCAACCTGGTGTCGGTCAAGGTCTCTGACGACAGCGGCGACGCGACCGTGCTCGACGTGATCTACGGGCTGCAGTTCGTGGTCGACCACCAGAACACCTACAACATCCGCGTGATCAACATGTCGCTGGACTCGACCACGCCGCAGTCCTACAAGCTCGACCCGCTCGACGCCGCCGTCGAGTCCGCCTGGTTCCGCGGGCTGGTCGTGGTGGTCGCGGCGGGCAACCGCGGGGACGACCCCGACGCGGTGCAGTACGCCCCGGCCAACGACCCCTACGTGGTCACGGTCGGCGCCGTCGATGGCAACGACACGATCACGCCGCGCGACGACGTGATCGCGAGCTGGTCGAGCCGCGGCACCACGCAGGACGGATTCGACAAGCCCGACGTGACCGCCCCCGGCGCGCACATCGTGTCGGTGCTCGCGCCCAACAGCACGTTCGCCACTCAGTGCCCGTCGTGCATCATCGACGGTCAATACATCACCGCCGGCGGTACGTCGATGGCGGCCCCGATGGTCTCCGGGCTGGTCGCCGACATGCTTCAGCTGCACGGCAACTGGAGTCCCGCCCAGGTGAAGGGTGCGCTGATCAGCCCGCTGACCAAGGCCAACCGCGCGATCGACGAGGTCAGCGCGCTGAAAGCGGTCCTGATGCCGTTCGCACCGGTGGCCGACCAGGGCCTGACGCCGAGCACGCTGCTGAAGGGCACGAACGGTGCGATCGACTACAGCCGCTCCACCTGGAGTCGCTCTACCTGGAGCCAGGCCCAGGGCGCGCTGGACGCGAGCTTCGCTCGGTCGAGCTGGAGCTGCACCTGCGGGCTGACTTCTTCGGGGGCCGTTGATCCGAGCCGCTCGGCCTGGAGCAGCAGCTCCTGGGCCGCAAGCGTCTTCCAGTAGGACGGGGACAGGCTGGTGTTGGTGGTGACGCGCTCTCATGCGCGCGCGTCACCACCTCCCCAGTCAAAGATCGTCCCGGACCGGGACCGCCACGCAGCGCAGCCGCGTGATCTCGCCCTCGCGAAGGAACGGGTTCAGACGCGCGAGGATCGTGGGCGCCATCAGGTCAAGCTCCTGCGCCCACACCGACGCCGAGCAGGCGACGGTCAGCATCCCGCCCCGCTCGGCGGTCGGCCGTGCCTCCGCGGCGATCGTGTCGCCGACCGCCCGCGGCCAGGCTCGTTGAGCGTCCGCGAGCAGCGTCCGGGGCGCGAGCTCGTCCCGGATCTGACCGAGCGGCAGGGCCACGGCGCGCGGCCGGCGCCGGTAGGGACTCATACGACCGCCCCCTCATGGACGGTTCCGCCCGCGACGACCAGGCTCGTGACGTCGAGGTCGACGACGCCGGGTACGTGCTCCAGATCGGTCGTGGTGATAACCGCCTGCCCGCCGGCGCGCAGGACCTCCACCAACGCCTCCCGGCGGTCGCGGTCAAGCTCACTCATCACGTCGTCGAGCAGCATCACGGGCGTGACGTCTCGGCTGGCGGCGATCGCCTCGCGCTCGGCCAGCAGCAAAGACAGCAGGGCGAGCCGCTGCTGTCCCTGGGATCCGTAGGGGCGAAGCTCTCGCCCCTGGCACGAGAAGGAGACGTCGTCGCGGTGCGGTCCGTGGCCGCTGAATCCGCGCTCGAGATCTGAGTCGATGCGCTCGGCCAGCTCGGCAACGAGCTCGGCCGGCTCGACTGCGCGAGATCGCGGCCGGTAGCGCAGCTCGGGGTCGCCGGTGAGGCCGAGGGCGGTGGCCAGCCGCGCGAACGACGCCGCGATCAGGTCGATCGCCCGCGCGCGATCCTGCATAAGCGCGATTCCGTGTGCGGCGAGCTGCGCATCCCACGTTGCCAGCGAGGCGCGCGAGCCTTGCCC
>DASSGR010000120.1:0-53847 GCA_035693425.1 Solirubrobacteraceae bacterium | reverse complement strand
CGGGCGCGGCGATGTAGCCGTCCAGGCTCAGATTCATGCCAAAGGTCAGTTTCCGCATGGCGTCAGCCTCCCATCAGTCGGCATTTCGGCGTACAGACCAGCACGGCGCGGAAAAATCATCGGTCAGGCCACACCGAGGGCCGGTTGCCACCACGCCAAGCGGATGCTGCGTACGGAAGGGAACCCCTTGCGGGCACTCCGCCTGCATACGGGAGCCATTCCCGGTGAAGGCCGCGCTGCGTGTCCCGCAACACCCGCCCGATGAATGCCCGATGAGCGGGCGACCACCGGGACAACACACGACGCCCGCCTTCACGCGAGCGAGCGCGCCGGCCGCCAACTCCTGCGCTCCTGCCCTGGGACGAGCAGCGAAAGCGCACGAGGTCGCGTTTCCGCTTTCGTCGAGGCTGACGCGCAAACGCGAACACTTGTGTGCGGAGCACAACTTGCCGCCGAGCTGATCCTGCGATGAGGATCATTTGAGGGGGTTGGCTGCGAAACGTCGGATATAGCGACGTTTCGCAGCCAACCTCGGACTCGCGGATCGCGTCGTTGTGATCCGGCCACAAACAAGACCGTGCCTGCGAGGTTTACGCGACCGCCTCCGTCCAAAGGAGCAGCGCCACAGCGACCGCTGGTGCCTTCAGTCGCGCACAAGGGGAGTGCGGCGCTATAGAGCGCAGAGCCACTGAGCGATGCGGCGGCGGCCCACATGTGCTCGCGCCCAGGTGAACGTTCAATGGCGATTCAGGACTGCAAATGTGCTCTAAGGGACGAATCCGCCACAGTGCCTAGGCTGTGTCCATGACGCTCGGGACGACGATCACAGTCGCCGTCACGATTCTCCTGGCCCTAACCGGTTACGCGGCAACCTACGGCAGCAACCGGTTGCTGGCCCAGCGAGAAGCGCGGCTAGCGCGAATCAACGATCAGCTCAGCCAGCTCTACGGGCCGCTACTCGCGGACCTCGAAGCTGGCAACGCCGCGCGGAACGTCTTTCAGGAGATCGCTCACCGGCTCGGACCTATGTTTTGGGACGTCGGCACGCCACCGAGAGACGATCAGGCGGCCCTCTGGCAACTTTGGAACGGACCATCTTTCAGCCGACCAATCGGCGAATGACTGATCGCGTCAAGGCCAACGCGGCGCTGCTTCTCGAGAACGAGATGCCAGATTGTCTGGTCCGGCTAGCCGCCAACACTGCAGCGTATGACGTGCTGGCGGTCCGATGGGAGGACCCGCACTTTATGGCGCAGGGCCGCGAGGACTACGTGGCTCCGGACCGGTACAGCTTTCCGAGAACTGAGCTGCATGACTACGTCGGCTCGAGCTTCAAGAAGCTGAAGGCGGCCCAGCAGGATCTGCTGGGCAAGCTCGGCCGGAAGACGGACTGAAGCACCTCAAAGTGACTAATCGGGCGATCAGCTCCTCCCCGAGGGAAGCCTGGGCAGCGTCCGAGGTCAAGTCGCCGCCTCGACCGGCGCGGTCTGGCCAGTTGGACGCTCCGGCGGAGCACAGTGGGGGCAGCGCGACCGGCGACCTCGACGACGTCGCTGCCGAATAGCGGCACCCCGATCTCGGTCGGGAAGATCCCAAGCGCTTGCCGCATGAGTGTTCTGACGCCCACCTCCTGCCTTACCGGCAGGAGATCACTGGCTCGGGCCCTGTACCGCCCGTCGGACCTGCTGCACGATGCTTGACACGAAGTGTTCGAGATTCGCCGCGCCGGTCTCGGCGTTCGCTTCGCGCAGTTCGAACCGAAGATCTTCGCTTGCAGCATCGATGTGCACCAGATCCGGACGCAGCGCCAGCATCACAGACGTGAGCCATTTGCCCGAGTGGCGTCCCGGGGCAGGGCCCAGGTCACCCTGAGGTGCGCAGACGATGACGTCGCGACGTCGCGCCCGGAGGTCGTGCACTGCCTGCTCGATCGCGGCCCGGTTGCCTCCGTGTATCGAGACCAGCGCGAGGACTCGGAACCCATGAGCGATGAGGCTGTGCGCGATGTGGGTCGCGACATCGCACAGCGTGTCGGCGGGAACCGACAGCGTGCCCGCCCCGTGCATGTGCTCATCCGCAAACCCGACGCGAACGGTGGGAGCGACCACGGCGTTCAGACGGTCAGCGACCGCACGTCCGACCGCATCAGCGAGCAGCGCGTCGGCGCCTAGCGGCAAATGGCGTCCCTGATACTCGACCGAGCCGAACGGAATCACCGCCGTTGTGACGCCGTCGTGAACAAGTCGCTTCAGGTCCGGGCTCGTGACTTCCTCGAGCAGGGTCATGGCTGCACAGTCTTAGTCTTCTGAAGATGCGAGTGAGCATCGCGCTCGTCGGCGACGAGAATGATGCCTACCCGAGCCACCGCGAGATCAACGCTGGTTCGGAGCATGCTTGGGGACGGCGTCGATACCCAGTGGGTGCCGACGGACGGAGATCGGGTGCGAGACCTTGCGGGTTTCGACGGGATCTGGTTGACGCCCGGCTCGCCGTACGCCGACGATGCAGCGGCATATGAGGCTGTCAAGTGGGCGCGTGAGCGCGATGTGCCGTTCCTGGGCACATGCGGCGGGCTGCAGTACGCCGTGATCGAGTACTTCCGGAACGTCCTCGGGATCGCGAGCGCGTCGCACGCGGAGTCCGACGGCGCCGGCGACACGAATGTGGAGCGGGCGCTGGCGTGCAGCCTGGACAGTGAGGAGCGGGTGATCCGGCCGATCGCCGGCACCAGGTTCTCCGGGCTCGTGAACGACGAACCGTTCGTGGGCATGCACTACTGCAACTATGGCCCGGGCACCGAGGAGCTTCAGCGGCTCGTCGACGGCGGCATGGTGATCGAGGCCACTGCTGACCATGCCGGAGCGGAGGTAATCGAGCTGCCGACGAAGCGCTTCTTCATGCTCAGCCTGTTCCAGCCGCAGATCGGCGCACTCGCACGCAAGCCGGTGCATCCATTGTTGCGGGAGTTCGTCCGCTGCGCGCGCGAACACGTGGCTTCTGATGCGGGCTAACTCGGGTTACTCGTACTGCAGCGCCTCCAGGACGTTCAGTCGCGAGGCACGCCGCGCGGGGAAGATGGCCGCGCCAAGGCCGGCGAGGATCGCCACGAGTGTGAACACGACGAGCAACGGCACCGGCAGCGCGAACGTGAGGCCTTGGTCGGAGAGCGCACCGGTGATCAGGGCCGCAAGGAAGATGCCGAGCGGCAGTCCCAACGCGGCGCCGATCAGCGCCGTGGTCACGCTCTCCTGGCGGATCATCTGTCGCACCTGTCTGCGCGTCATGCCGACGGCCCTGAGCATTCCCAGCTCGCGCGTGCGCTCGAACACCGCGAGCACAAGCGTGTTGACCATGCCGAACAGGCTCACCACGACCGACAGGGCGAGCAACACGTACAGGAGATTCAGGAGTTTGTTGACGCCAGCGGCGCGGGTCTGCACCCAGTCATTCTTGGTCTGGAGCTTCGCGTCCGGGAACGCGGTAAGCGCTCGCTTGAGCACGGACGTCGCCTCGGGGGTGGCGCCCGAATTCAGCTTCAAAAGTGCGAGCAGGATCTTCGGCCGCGGAAAGCCCGCGACAAATGCCTGACGGGAGATCACGATGTCGCCGAGGACAGGGTCGACCTTGTCGAACACCGGCGGGTCGGTGATGCCGCGCACACGCAGCGCCAGCCGCTTTCCGGACGGAGTCGTGATGACGAACGTGTCTCCCACGACCAGGTGATGATCTGTCGCGTAGGTCTTCTTCACCACGGCCCCCGCGTTGCCCAGCCCTTTTACTGTCGCGTCGGACCCCTGTTTCCACTGGAACCTGAAGGTCTGGGTGATCGTGCTCGGATCGACTCCGTCTACGCGAGTGTCGTGACCGAACGCCCGCGCGCGATCGTCGAGGATCGCGCTGGCCACGCCGACGCGGGGATCCGAGGGGAGCGCGCGGCTGGCGCTGGCCGAGAACTGGTCGAAGCCGTTCTGTGAGGTAACCACGTAGTCGGCTCGGATCTGATCAGCGAGCGCCTTCTTGTCGGAGCTGCGCAGCCCCTGGCCAAGCGTCGCAACCAACGTGACCAGCGCGAGCCCGACCATCAGAGCGGCGGCGCTGGCCGCCGTGCGGGACGGATTGCGCGTGGCGTTGCGTTGCGCCAGGCGTCCGGCGGCGCCCGCGAAGCGGCGCGCGGGCAGCCCGATCACCGCGGTCAGCGGCTTGACGAGCCGCGATGAGACGAGACCGACTCCGACGAACAGCAACAGGCAACCGACGGCGAGCAGCAGCAGCGTGATGCCGGTCGGGAGGCTAGAGACAAACGCCCCGACGACGAGCATCGTCACCGCGGCCACCGTGAGGCTGATGGCGAGAGTGCCCGAACTGCGACCGAGGCGCGACGGCGGCAACTGGGCGCCCTCGCGGACGGCGGCGATCGGTGGGACCCGGGTCGCCCGTCGTGCGGGAACCAGGCTGGCGAGCACCGTGATGACGACGCCGACGATCAGCGACACGATCACGGTGCGGGTGGCGAACACGGTCCCGCTCTGCGGGAGATCGAGACTAAACGCCTTGAACATCGCGCTCAGTCCCTTGGCCAGCAACAGCCCGAGCAGCAGGCCCACCAGCGACGCGCCGAGCCCGAGCAGGAACGACTCAAGCAGCACCGAGCGAAGCACCTGACGGCGAGATGCCCCGAGCGTTCGCAATGTGGCGAACTCGCGGGCGCGCTGCGCGACCGTGATCGAGAGCGTGTTGAAGATCACGAACGACCCGACGAACAGGGCGATCGCGCCGAACGCGAGCAGGACGTACTGGAGGATGTTCAGGAAGCTCTTGATGTCCTTGGAATTCGTGGCCGCTTGCTGCGCCCCGGTCTGCACCATGGCCGCCGGCGGCAGCAGCGGCCGCACCTCGCGGACCAGGGCTTGCTCGGATACGCCGGGCTTTGCCGCAAGCGAGATCGAATCCAGCTCACCCTGCTTGCCGAGGAGGGACTGGGCGGTGGGGACGTCGAAGACTGCGATCGTCGCGCCGCCGAGCGAGCTGACGTTCCCGTACTTCGCTATCCCGGTGATCGTGAACCGCCGAACCGGCCCAACCGCTTGCACCTGGATTTGCTGTCCCACTCCGTAGTGGTTGTCGTTCGCGGTGCCGGCGTCGATCACCACCTCACCAGGTCCTGATGCCCACCTGCCGGCGGTCAGGTGCAGCGGATTAAAGCGTGGCTGTGAGGTGTCGATGCCAAAGCCGAAGGTCGGCGCGCCGCCCTTGGAGATGGCCTTGCCGTTGCGGTCGATCAACTTGGCCGTGTCGCTGTTGCCTCCGACGTCTGCGAGTGCACCTGCCGCCGCCGCCACGTCCGGGAGTTGCCTGACACGCGCAAGTAGTGACTCGGGAACCGTTGCGTTGCCGCTCGTCGACGATTTCACCACCTGGCGGCCCGAGATGATCGCGCTGGTGTTCTTATACGAGGACACGAAGATGTCGTCGAACGCCTTCTTGATCGTGTCGGTCAGGATGTAAGTCCCGCTGACCATTGCCACTCCGAGAACGATCGCCAGCGCGGTCAGAACCGAGCGGATCGGCCGGGACAGCAGACCCTTGATCGCCACGCGCCTCATCGTTGGCTCGCTTCCTCCAGGAGTACGAGGATGTCGTGCTCGCTGGGAGCCTGGGCGTCGTGGACGATCTGGCCGTCTGCGAGGAATAGCACTCGGTCGGCGAAGGCCGCCGCGGCCGAGTCGTGGGTGACCATCACGGTCGTCTGGCCGTAGGTGTCAACCGACCGGCGCAGGAGCTGCAGGATCTCCTGGCTCGTGTGTGAGTCGAGATTGCCCGTCGGCTCGTCGGCGAAGATCACGGTTGGGCGTGAAGCCAAGGCACGTGCAATCGCGACGCGTTGCTGCTGACCTCCGGACAGCTCGCTGGGGAGATGCGTCCGGCGGTCTCCCAGGCCGACGCTCGCGATCATCTCCGCCAGCCACGCGGCATCGGGTTTGGAGCCTGCGATGTCAAGCGGAAGCAGGATGTTCTCCTCCGCGGTGAGCATCGGGAGGAGGTTGAAGAACTGAAAGATGAACCCGATGTGCTGCCGGCGGAACCTGGTCAGTTCGTTGTCGTCGAGCGTCCCGAGCTCGGTGTCTTCGATGAAGACGGTTCCCTGACTGGGATTGTCGAGGCCGGCCAAGATGTGCATTAGCGTCGACTTCCCCGAGCCAGAAGGCCCCATTACCGCGGTCAGGCGGCCGCTGGGCACTTCCAGAGAGACGCCGCGAAGCGCTTCGACGATCGCGTCACCTTCTCCGTATCGCCGCACCAAGTCGCGGGCCACCACCGCGGCCCGGCTTGACACTCCGTGGCCGTCTGCCCCTGTGGTCGCCACGAACTCGGTCATGGGTACCTCCAACTCTCTCGCCCAACGGGTACGGTGCAAGTGTCTAGATGACGGTCGGCGATCGCATCTGCGATTTCGCCAGTCTCCTGAGCGGCGTGACTACCGTGACATCGCCGGTTCGAGCCGTTGCTCAGAGACGTGCCGTTCGTCGACGGCCAGCCTGATGAGCTGGCCGCGCGACGAGATCCCGAGCTTCACGAACACCTTGCGCAGGTGATAGTCCACGGTTCTGGGGCTCAGGAACAGACGGCTTGCTACCTCCTTGTTGGTCGCTCCCTCAGCGACCAACTGCACGATCTGCAGCTCCTGTGGGGTGAGCTGATCCGCTGTTCCCGGCCGGCGCTTGCGGCTCGCCTCGCCGCTCGCGCGAAGCTCGAGCCGGGCTCGACCTGCCCACGATGAAGCGCCGAGGCTCTCGAACGATTCGAGAGCCGAGCGCAGCTGGCCGCGGGCCTCCTTGCGACGACCGGCGCGTCGCAGGTGCTCGCCGAAGAGCAACTCCGTGCGCGCCTTGTCGAACGGGTGTGTGCTCGGATCATGTCTGCGCAGCGCGTCCACGTAATGGCGCTCTGCGACGGCTCCGGACGCGAGTAGGGCCCGGCATCGAGCGACGCGGGCCAGCGCCCAAGACAGTCCGGTCGCGATTGCGAACCGCTCGAAGTCGGCTAGCGCATGCTGCGCGGTTGCCGATTGGCGGCAGCGGACCGCGGCCTCGACCAGGTCTGCGGTCGCCATCAGCCTGATGAACGGGTGACCGGCGCCGGGAACGGCGGCCGCGATCGTCTCCAGGTGCTCCAGCGCCTGCCCCGATCGTCCGTAGCTGAGCTCGAGCCTCGCAAGGGCCCAGCGAGCCAGCGCCGACTGGAACCCGAGTCCGCGGCTCATCGATGCCTCGAGTGCCCGGGCGGCGCAGTCCCGGCAATCGTCTTCGTGTCCCTGCGTCGCCGCGATCAGCGCGAGCACGGCCTTCAGCGTGCAGACCGAGTTGAGCTGGCCCGTTTCGGTCGCAAGGCGGAGACCCTCTGATGCGTGAGCGGTGGCCCGCGCATAGCGGCCCGCGATTGCCTCCGCCCGGGCGAGGTACTCGAGCACGTAGGGGAGGGTGCCGACGGCGCCGATCTCCCGCGTGCGCTCGACAGCCCGCGTGTACAGCCTGAGCTCGCTTTCGTCATCTCCCATGTAATGGGCGCACGCGCCGGCGTGCACCAGGCGCCGGGGATCGTCAAAGCGCTGCGCGAGCCTCACCGCTTCAGCGATCATTGGCAGGCCACCCGCGGGGTCGCCGGTGAACAGCTTGCCGATGCCCACAATCACGTCGATCGTGAATTTCGTGCCGGGCTGATCATCGACGATCAGTGCCGATGCCCGGTTGCCCATCTCCACGATCTGCGCCGCGTCGCCGGTGTACGAGGCGGCCTGAGCGGCCTCGATCAGCATCTCGATCGCCGTCGCCGGATCGACCGGGGCGATGTCATCGGCACCTCGGGCGAGGATTCTCAGAGCTTCGGCCGGGACGCCGCAACGAAGTTCGATCGTCCCGCGTAGATGCGCCAGCTCCGCGCCTCTTCGTGCGTCGGGGCAGACGGCGTCGGCGCGGTCGGCCAGGGCGAGCGCCCAGTCTGGTCTCCCCGCAAGCCAGGCATCGCCGGCGGCGCTGGTGAGGTGCGACGCACGGGCGGCGTCGGCACTGGCCAGGTCCGCCGCGCGCTCGAGCGCTCGCGCCGCGGCGGCGAACCCGCTGCGCGCTCTGGCCCGCGCAGCGGCGCGTTCGAGTTCGTCCGCGACGCTGTCGTCGACGTCCAGCGTCGCTGCCGCACGATGCCATGCGCGGCGGTCGGCGTCGCAGTCGCGATCGAGAACATCGGCGAGGGCGCGATGGATTGCCTGGCGCTGGGCGAACGTCGCGCCTTGATAGACCGCGGAGCGCACCAGAGGATGACGGAACTCGAGCGTCGATCCCTTGACGACGACGAGGCCCGACGCCTCCGCGGCATCGAGCGAATCGGCTCCAAGGTCCAGCAGAGCCGCTGCTCGCATCGTCGTCGACACACGGCCGGTTCCCTCCGCGGCGGCGAGCAACACGATGCTCTGGGCATCTGCCGGGAGCCGCCTTGCCTGCTGAAGAAATGCCGACTCGATGCCGGCGCCCTGTGGCAGGGGATCAGCGATCGGCTCGCGGCCGGCGAGCTGCTGCTCGCTCAGAAGCGCCGCAAGCTCGATCAGCGCCAGTGGGTTTCCGGCCGTCGCACCGAGGAGCCTCGCGTTCACGTGCGGCGCGATCTCGGCCTCAACGCAATCGGCCAGCAGGGCGGCGGCGGCGGTTTCATCCAGACCCCGTAGTTCGAGCTCCGCAATCCCGGCGGCCTCGAACCGGCGGGCCTCGCCGTCGCGCGCGGCGAACAGGAGCACAATGCCCTCGGCCTCGATGCGCCGGGACACGAACGCGAGCGCATCCGCTGAGGAGTGATCGAGCCATTGCGCGTCGTCGACCAGGCAGAGCAACGGCTGCTCCTCCGCGGCCTCCGCGAGCAGACTGAGCGCACCGACGGCGATCAAGAAGCGGTCCTCTCGGGACCCGGGTGTCAGCCCAAGAGCGCCCGCCAGCGCGGTCGCCTGCGGCTCGGGTACGCGATCGAGCAGGTTGACGACAGGCCGCAGCAGCTGATGAAGCGCCGAAAACGCCAGCTCGGACTCAGCTTCGGTGCCCACGCAGCGCAGGACGCGCATGTCTCTGGCGCGCGCCGCGGCATAACTCACCAGTGCGGTCTTGCCCACACCGGGCTCGCCGCGAACTACGAGCGCACCGCTCTTGGACTCCCGCGCGCCCCGGAGAAGTCGCTCGACGACACGGCATTCAGCCTGCCGGCCGTACAGCACAATGTCGATCTTACGCCGACCATGGCTGACTGGCTAGATCGCCGATGCGAGCATGAACGCCTCGTTCTAGGCTGCCGCAGCGCCCTCGCCGGCGCCCGACGAACATGCCCCTGGACGCCGAGCACGATTGGTCTCACGAAGTAGCGCGCCACGCCATCGTGGTCGGCGGCGGCATCGGTGGTCTGGCCACCGCCGTCGCGCTGCGCCAGACGGGCTGGCGCGTCACCGTTGTCGAACGCAGCGCGCAGCTGCGCGAGGTCGGTGCGGGAATCTCGCTCTGGCCCAACGCAATCCACGCGCTGTGGATGCTGGGGTTGAGGCCCCCACTCCAGGCAGCCGCGACCGTCCAGGAGGACGCGAGGATTCGCACGTGGCAGGGCAAGCTGCTGGCTCCCCCGCTCGGAGCGAGGCTTCAGGAGCGGTTCGGAGCACCGCTGCTGATGCTTCACCGGGCCGCGCTCCAGAACCTGATGATCGCCGCGGCCCGACCGGATCGGCTAATCCTGGGCCGTGCCTGCGTTCGGGTTGAGCAAGACGCTAGTGGCGCCAGCGCCCATCTTGACGACGGCTCCTCCGTTGAGGGCGACATCGTTGTCGGCGCCGACGGGATCCATTCCGTCGTTCGAAGTGTTGCCTTCGGCGCGGTCAACCCCGAGTACTCCGGCTACACCGCGTGGCGAGGGGTCGTGCCGGTCGACGATTCGCTCCGGGTCCGGATCCGCGATGGCGAGTATGTCGGCCGTGGATGTCTCTTCGGGATGTCGAGCCTCGGCGGCAGCCTGGTGTATTGGTGGGCCAGCCGGCGATGCCCCGAGCGCCCCCGCGATCGGCGTGACAGCCTTGGAGATCGGCCTGAGCGGGACAAGACACAGCTGCTGCGGCAGTGGGGCTCCTGGGTGGACCCCATCCCCGATCTGCTCGATGCCACCCCAGCACACGCGATCATCCGCACACCGCTTAACACCGTCGCACCGCTTCGCAACCTGAGCGCCGGTCGGATCGCTTTCGTCGGCGACGCCGCGCACGCGATGATGCCCAACCTCGGTCAAGGCGCCTGCCAGGCGATCGAGGATGCCGTGGAGCTGGCTCAGGCGCTCGATTCACAACCCGACGTCACGACCGCGCTGACGCGATACAGCACGCTGCGGTCGCGACGAACGGCGGCGGTTGTGCGCCGGTCACGGCAGATGTCTGTTGTGGCGCACCTCAGCAGCCCGGTCGCGATTGGCATCCGCAACCTCGCACTACGAGCAACCCCCACGTCGGGCGCGATCAGGCGCTTGGCGCCGGTGGTGGGCTACCGAGTCACGGCGAGTCGCCCGGCGGTCGCAGGCGCCGGAGTACCATCGTCTCCCTCGGGCGGTTAGCTCAGCTGGTAGAGCGCCTGCCTTACAAGCAGGAGGTCACTGGTTCGAGCCCAGTACCGCCCACCTGAAGAAGCCCAGCTAACGAGGGCCTTTGAGCGCCGCGCACGACGCGGGCGCATCGGCTCACCCTCCCCCCTGAACTTTGGCCGAACACCTAGCCACGGCGCGCGGCCATGATGGCGTCCTCGGCGCTGATGCGCGGAGCCTCGTCCAGCTCCTCGATGACGTGCCCGTAGGTGCGCATGGTGAGCGCCGGGGAGTGGCCGAGCTGGCGCGCCACGTAGATGACACTACGCCCCTCATGCAGCAGCGGCGAGACGAAGCCGTGGGGGCAGACATACGGGCGCTGTTACGAGAGCCCGACGGCGCGTCACCCCGGACACGTTCACCTGGCCGAAGGCCCGAAGCAGCTCCTGGGCGCGTACCTTAAGGAGCGTGTCAGCGGCGACGCCGATGCGCCGCACCGTGGGCTGCCGTTGATCACCGAAGCCGGCGCGCTGCGCGTGAACCCCGGCGCCTGGCTCGCGTGGCTGGAGCAGCAGGGCATCGCCGCGCCGAAGCGTTAGGCGCTGCAAGCGCTCAAGGACGCCGGTCTGGTGCAGAAGGTCTACGCGCTACCCAAGCTGCTTGACAGCGAGCACGCCATCGACTACCCCGTGGGCAAGTCCTTCGGGCTCTACGCAGGCCCCGCGCCGACGGGCACCAAAACGCTGCCGCGCCGGGTGACCGAGCACCAACACCCAACGAACCGATAGGAGGACCACGGTGGCAAAGCCAGCCTGGCAGAAGGTCCAGGAAATGAAGGCGAGCGGCCAGCTCCCAACGCCCACCACCACGCATCGACCGCTGGTCAGCCGGACGTTCGTCTGCTTCTTTCACGACCGCCCCGGCCAGCCGCTCGGGCGCGGCAAGAACACCTCGCAGCACGCCGACCGCTGGTGTCCTGCGATCGCTGGCATGGATGACGCCGACGTGCGCTACACGACCGAGGAGGAGGCAGAGACGCTGCCCAAGTGCCAAAACGCCTGCTGCTTCGGCTAATGCGCGTAGCTGGCGGGATCGATCGCGACGCTACTCGCCGGCCGGGATCGTGGCCTGGTCGCCGTCTACGCCCGCGCCGGCTCCGGCGGTGTCGGCGCCGGGCGGCCGCCGACCACGAAGTCCCGCGACCGCACCAGCGCATACGCCGCCACGGCGCCTACCGCTGCCACGGCGACGGCCACCAGCGCGATCGTGTTGAAGCCTGTCACGAACGCGTGGTGTGCGGCGTTCGCGACCCTGTCCTGGGCGGCGGGCGGCACCGCCCGCAGGGCGCGCCCGGTTCCTCCTGACGCCACGGCCCGCGCGAGTTCGTGGACGTGCGCTGACGCAGGCGTGCCAGCGACGAGCGGGGTGAGCGTCGACTCGATCTTCGACTGGAAGATTGAGCCGAGGCCGGCGATCCCGGTGGCGAGCCCTAGCTGGCGAGCGGTGTTGCTCGCGCCCGACGCCATGCCGCTCAGCTGCGGGGGGACGACGCCGACGGCGGTCGAGGCCAGCGCGGGGGTGGCCAGGCCGATTCCGATGCCGGCCAGGATCTGGCCCGGCAGCAGCGCCGTCCACCCGGACGAGTCAGACAGGTTCCCCATCAGCAGCAGCCCGACCGTTACAAATGCGAGCCCCGTCCCGAGCAGGAGCCGCACCGGCACGCGCGCCGTGAGCCGGCCGCTCAGCGGCGAGAAGAACAGAATCGGCATGGTGACCGGCAGCGACCGGAGCCCCGCCTCGAATGGCGAGAAGCCCAGCACGTTCTGGAAGAAGAGCGTGATGTACAGGAACATGGAGAAGATCGAAGCGGACAGCGCGAACCCGGCGATCATGACGCCGGTGAACGCCGGCTTGCGGAACAGCGAGAGGTCGAGCAGCGGGTCGGCGGCGCGGCGCTCCACCACCACGAACAACACCAGCAGCAGTACCGAGGCCGCGAAGCAGCTGACGATAAGCGCGCTTCCCCAGCCCTCCTCGTTGCCGCGGATCAGCGCGTAAACGAGAAGGAACAGCGCGGGACTCAGCAGCGCCACGCCGAGGAGGTCGACGCCGGAGGCGGCCGGGTCGCGCGACTCGCGCAACCGCAGCCGCGCGACCACGAGCGCGGCCAAGCCGATCGGCACGTTGACGAGGAAGATCCAGCGCCACGACAGCGCGTCCACGAGCGCGCCGCCCACGAGCGGCCCGGTCGAGACCGCCAGGGCGGTGGTCGCGCCCCAGATGCCGAGCGCGGTTCCGCGCTCGCGACCCTGGAACTCCTGCGCGATCAGCGCCAGCGAGGTGCCGAACATCATCGCCCCGCCGACCCCCTGCACCGCGCGCGCGACGTGCAAAAAGAGCGGGTCGGGAGCCAGCCCGCAGGCCAGCGACGAAGCGGTGAAGATCGCCAGCCCGAGCATGAACACGAGCCTGCGGCCCACCTTGTCGGCCAGCGACCCCGCCGCCAGCAGCACGCCTGCGAGCGTCAGCGCGTAGGCGTCGATCACCCATTGGAGGTCGCTGAAGTTGGCGCCGAGGCTGCGCTCGATCGAAGGCAGCGCGACGTTCACGATCGTCACGTCCAGCAGCAGCATGTAGATCGCGATGCAGCTCGCGAGCAGGGTCCACCACTTACGTTCCATGTGCGCCCGCTCCTCTAGAGGTGTCGTGCCCGCTTACGGCCGTCAGATCATGCAGGCTACGGGGCGCCGCTGCGGACGGCGGTCATGACGACCTCCGCGACCTCCTTGGGGTGGGAGATCATGGCGACGTGCGACGATCCTTTGATCTCAGTCACTGCGGCGCCCATGCGCTCGTAGCTGAAGCGGTGGACGCCAGGGTCGATGCACCTGTCGGCGGTCGGAAGCACCGCCCAGACTGGACGGCTGCGCCACGCCGGGGGCGGCGCCGCCTCGGTGAGCGCGACGCGTCACCGTCGATCCGAGCCACTACATCGACCTAGACTCCCGGTCGCTGGTGCGTCCGGTGTGCCCACCTCTGTCCACAAGCGAGTTCGGGTGGACGTTCTTCGGGCGGTTCGGCGTCGGACAGGACCAAGCAGGCCTCTTCGTCCAGCGCTGCGGTTCCACGCGTCAGGCGCCCCTCATCCCAATCACGCCAGAGTCGTCCGTGACCGGTCCCGAAGGCAACGTGCACGCGATCTTTTCGTGCGACGACACCACGTATAGGTACATCGGGTTGTTCGTCCCCAGCATGCGCCGCTTCACGTTCTCGCTTCCACGAAACGCCGCTTGCAGTGCAGCCCTCGGTGACCGCGAGACGGCCCACCCCTGGGAGCGTGGAGGCTGCCTGCGTGTAAGCGTGCTGGCTAGTCGACCTTCAGATGAGCATCCCCGAGGACGACAGAATCGCCAGGCATAAGCTCACACCGGCCCACCCGCATGCCATTGACGACCGTTCCGTTCGTCGACTTCAGGTCCTGAACGATCCATTTGTGATCACGGAAGACCAAACGCGCGTGGCGACGGGAGACGCTCGGCTCGTCCACCACGACATCGCAACCGTGGTGGCGCCCGATCAAGAGTTCTGACTGCGCGCCACTCCAGTCGAGCGCCAGCAGAACTAAAGGCCGATCACCAGCTGACGCGTCCTGACGGGCGAGCCTCCACCAGGCTCGCATTGCACCGCGAAGCCTGTCCCACGGAGGGCCCGGGCGCCGCAGGTTCAAGTCGCCGATCAGCGCGACCGGATCGACGAGGCGCGACCTCAGGACCTGATCGATCCGAGCCGCGAACGTGTCATCGCTCAACAACCCGGCCCCGTATGCCGCATTCAGAGTTCGCGTAATGCGCCGTCTGGACCCGCCGCGATGAAGCACCAGGCGATTCTCTCGCTCGCCGCAGCATCTGTCCATTCCCTCGTCAGGCGAAGCCCGAGGCTTGCTACTACCTACGACGGGTGCGGGTTTCGCCACGCCCACAGCGTGCCGAGCCCGAGCACGCGGCGGTGGGTCTCCACCACCGTGTATCCGCAGCGCTCGAGCAGCCACCGGGCGGTCTCTCCACTCTCGGTGGGTTGGGGAGAGTTGTAGGCGTGGTATTCGAGGACGATCGCCGGCACGCTGAGGTCGCGGAAGCGTGCATCGGTCAGCAGCGGCCATTCACCGCCTTCGATGTCGATTTTGAGCAGGTCGGCGTCCTGCAGGTGTGGGAACACGTCGACCGCGGAAACCTCGGAGAGGTCAGACATTGGATCTGGGTCGTAGACCGTTCTCGAATCGGCCTGCTGGCCGGCGAGGAACTGGACGGTCCCGGCGGCGGGCGCCGCGCACGCCCGGGTGACAGTCCATCTCGATCCAACGCCCGCGTCGGCGACGTTGCGGTCGAGGATCGTGAGATTGTCGGGGTCGGGCTCAAAGCTATGTAGTCGAGCGTCGGGCCACCGGCTCAATACCCATAGACCGAAGAGCCCGATGTTGGCCCCAAGATCGACGACTCTCGGGTCCTTCCTCAAGCTCAGGATCTCGTCGACCTCGGGCGGAAGCGCATATCCCCGGCCGACGAAGATCTCACGCAGGACGTCCCGATCGCGCGTCCCGCATCGGACAGTGACCGCACGGCAAGTGTCGTTGAGCAGCCATGTACGGGCAGTGCCATCGCCCCTCACCTCACACCATGAATATGCCAACCGCTGCCGCGGCACGACGGCCAGCGACGTACCTACGGCTTGTCCCAGCAATGAGGCCTGCGCCCTCCACCACGCCCGGCGCACGAGCGCCCCAGGAGCCCGGCGGGCGAACTGCATCGGCGTCATGCCCCGCATCACGCCCGCCGAACCGTGCCGCGCCGCCTTCATTCGATCGATCGTACGGTCTGTGCCTATGCGCCGCCGTGGCGGCGTCCGGCGTCGATGATTCTGTTGTCCGCAACGATGCAGACGGTCAGCGCGATGGTTCGGCGATGTCCGTTGAGGCGGGGTTCAGGCTCAAGAACGTATGCGACCCCTCGTCCGGATAGGTAAGTGATGCAAGCCACTGAATGTCCCAGCTCGTCCTCGACACCAGAGTCAGATTCTCTCAAGCCGAAGGAGCGGCTGCCCGAATCCTGAGCGGGGGGCATCCGCACCGGTAGGCTGGCCGGCACATGACTGATGGCCGCGACCTGATCGAGCCGGTGCGCGCTTTCCTGGACGCGCCACGCCGTGCGGTGCTCTCAACGATCGGCCGCGACGGCGCACCGCGCCAGATCGTCATTCACTACCTGCTCGGCGACAACCACCTGCGCATCAACGGACACCGAGATCGTCGCTGGGTGGCCAATCTGCGGCGTGACCCGCGAGCCTCGCTGATCGTCCACGACCAGGTCGACTACCTGCACTACGTCTCGATCCGCGGGACCGCCAGCATCCTGGACGAGGGCGACACCGCCGTCGCCGAGGCCATGACCCAGGCCGAGCGGTACAGCGAGGATCCAGCCGAGTTCGCACACCAACCGCGGGTCAGCTTCCGGATCGACGTCGAACGGTTGACCGAGTACACCTGAGCGCGGAAGAGCCTGATGCCGGCGGCGGGCGCTGAACGGACGAACCGGACGTCGCGCCGGTGCGACGTTCCGCGCGGCAGCGTGGCTTCGTGGTCGGACTCACGCTCTACGCGCTGGCACTCCTCATCGCTGGCGTTGCTGCCGGGCTGGGTATCGGCTCGATCATCGCGACACTGTTCTTCGGCGGCCTCGGAGCCGCGACCGTGTGGACTGGGTTAGGGGTTAGCGCCGAAGAGCGAGCGGATCGCCCACGTTTTGGGGAGAGCGACTTCATCTGGCGGTGGACGGTCCATCTGCTGCCGCTGCGAATGGCTCGCGCGTCGGTGCTGCTCGGCTGTGTGTTTCTAGCGGTACGTGTGGTCTGTGAACCGGCCCCCGGCGTCCCCCGAGGCTGGCCGCTATGTGACCACCGTCTCTGCGCTTGAGCCAGGCTTTCGCTTTTCATTCACTGTCGCGGGAGACAAGGTCCGCGACGCCGTTCTCGCCTGGCAGGCTTCGTGTACAAGCGGCGCCACTATCGCGACGAGCATCCAGTCGGGGGACACGCCGGCGAGCGGGTGGTCGGGCGGTGCGGACTACGACCTTCACACGGCCAACGGCGGGATCGCGCACGTGCACACGATCAGCGACACCGGCCATTTCGTGGACTCTCATACCGCTACCGGCTTGCTGAGCCTTTCGGTGACGGTGGACCGCGACGGTCAGACGATCGATCACTGCACGACCGGTGGGGTTCGCTGGGTCGCTCACCGGCAGGTGACGGCTCGCGTCGGCCGGTGAGTCTCTTCCGGCCAGCGAGGCCCTGAGTTCAAGGGCTCACCTGGCGAGCTGCGCGGGTTCGTCCAAGCGCGTCAGCTTCCGCGGGTTTCTCATCACGTAGATCTGCGTGACCTGCCCGTTCTCGACAACGAGGCTCACCGCTGTCGGCTCGCCGTCGATCTCGATTCGGCCGGCAGGCGCGCCGTTGAGCCACACGGTCGTCGTTGGAGAGTTGGCCAGGACCTGCTTCGCGCGCGCGAGCAACCTGGTCACTCGCTGCGCCCCGTGGATTGGAACGCGAGCGGCGGGCGCGAGCCCACCGCCGTCGGCAACCAGGACCACGTCCGGGGCCATGACCTGCAGCAGTTCCTGTAGCTGTCCGGTCTGCAGCGCAGCCAGGAACCGCTCGACCACCGCCTGTTGCTCTGACGGGCTCACGTGCATCCGTGGCCGCCGAGCCGCCACATGCTCACGTGCCCGCCGCGCGATCTGCCGGACCGTTGCCTCCGGCTTTCCGATGGCGTCGCCGATCTCGCCGTGGGACATCTCGAAGACCTCGCGCAGGACGAACACCGCCCGCTCCGTCGGCCCGAGCGTCTCTAGGACCGTCAGCATCGCGATCGAGACGCTCTCCGCGAGCTCGACGTCCTCGGCGACGTCGGGGCTCGTCAGCAGCGGTTCCGGCAGCCACTCGCCGACGTATTCCTCGCGGCGGCGCGACAACGTCCGCAGACGGTTGAGCGCTTGCCGTGTGACGACACGGACGAGGTACGCGCGTGGGTCAAGCACCTGCGAATGGTCGACGTCGGCCCACCGCAGCCACGACTCTTGCAGCACGTCCTCAGCGTCCGCCGCCGACCCGAGCATCTCGTAGGCGACGGTGAACAGCATGCTGCGATGGGCGACGAACGGATCCTCGGTCATGCCGTTGAAGCTACGCCGCGAGCTCGTGCGGCGTGGCCAACGGGACCTCGCACGAGGCCGAGAAGCCCTGCGACTCGATCCCGAGCGCGTTGTTGCTCCTCGTCGCAAGATTGGAGAACGCGATGAACGCGGTGAGCTCGATCATCGCCGCCGGGCCAAGCCGCTCGAGCAGACGCGCGGACAACTCGTCGGTGACGGTCGGCGGCGTGTTTGTCATCGCCTCGGCGTATTCCAGCACGTCGCGCTCGAGCGACGTGAACACGTCGGACTGCCGCCAGCGCGGCACCTGGCTCGCCTTGGCCAGGTCCAGCTTCTGGTTCTTTGCCTGGAAATAGCCGAGGTCAAGGCACCAACTGCAGCCAACCTGCGCCGCCACGGCCATGTGCGCGAACGATTTGAGGCTCTCGTCAGCCGCATCCCACTCGCCCACCTTGCTCCCGAACCCGAGGGAATCCTCGGCGACCTTGGGGTTGTGCCACGTCACCTCGAGCGGCTCGGGCACGGCTCCGAACTGCTTGATCATCGCCTCGCTGAGCCCGGTGTCGAGCTTTGCTTTTGGAACGCGTAGGGCCATGGTGTTCTCCCTTGTCCGTTTGCCTTTTGGCATCAAGACACCGCCCAGCTCGCGAGCGTGACATCGAGTGTGAGGGGCCCCCGGCCCCCATGGTCACCGCGGCCTGAACCCCGAGCACATCATCCGCATCCAGTCGATGCGGCCGTCGCGCTCGGTGTAGTAGACCTGCTGCTCGATCACGAACGGGCCGTCGTCACCGTGGCCCAGAAAGCGGTACGCGACGTGCATGCGGTCCCCGACCGCGTGTGACGAGACATCGTCGATCTCCTCGACCACGGTCGGCAGATCGAACCACCCCCGGAACCGGGCCAACGTCTCCGCGTCGCCGCTCGCTTCCCACGTCCGCCGTGGAGTCAGCGCACGGAACTCGATCTCCGGGTCAAGCAGTGACCGCAGCTTGTCGAAGTCGCGGACCGCAAGGGCCTGCGCGAACGCCGGCCCGGGGCGCTCCCCAACCGTCGCCGCGCCAGGATCAACCGTCATCTCGCTCGTCATGCCGTCCTCCGCATCTAGGTGTTAGCTGCAGCGAGCGTATAGCCGGCTCCCTCTCCGTACATGAGGAATTGTCCGGATCTTTGGGTGGGTGCGCGACACTGTGGCCCGTGTTCTCGATGCTTCCGATTTGCTGGGTTGAATCTCCCCGGACCGAGCCGATCGATGACAACTGGGGCGAGGTCGTATCGCGTGTGCGCCTCGACGGCGAGCGGTTCACTGCTGACTCGCTAAACGGCCTCGAGCTGACCGTCCGCGGCCTTGACCCGATCGATAGTTCCCCGGTGCTCGACCTCAAGCCCTACATGACCGAGTTCGCCCCTCGACGACCGGTCCGGCAGCCGCGCTGGTCGCAGGAGCTCATGCGCGGCTACTGGCAGTAGCAGCGCTGCGGACGGCAAGCCAGACCGCAAGCCACCTGCGAGGCGTGGCTAACGCAGCGCCCAAAACCTTCAGTACCGGCGTTTGTGACCGATAAGCGATGTGATGCCTCGTTCAGATGCCGCTGACTCCTACCTGCTCGACCAACGCGCTCGCCGCGGGCCGACGCATGCCCCCTCAGGGGACCCGCGCGATGCTCTGAGATGGGGTGAGCGTCACGCCGACCGGTGGCTGGAGCGCTGGATCCGCTCTACCGAGGACCTCGCGCGGCTGCAGTACTCGCACCACATGGTCGACGCCGTGATCGACGAGATCGACGGCCGTCAGATCCGTATCGGCGACCAGTGGCTGACCGACTACGCGTCCTGCAACTACCTCGGGCTCGACCTCGACTCGGAGATCATCGAGGCGGTGCCGGAGTACCTCCGCAAGTGGGGTACCCACCCGAGCTGGTCGCGCCTGCTCGGGAGCCCGATCCTCTACGAGGAGATCGAGCACCGGCTGACCGCGCTGCTCGGCTGCGAAGACAGCCTCCTGCTGCCGACGATCACCCACATCCACATGTCGGTGCTCCCGGTGCTCGCCAGTGGCGGCACGCTGTTTCTGGACAGCCGGGCGCACAAGACGATCTACGACGGTTGCGCTCTGGCGCAGGCGCGGGGCGCCGCCGTGCAGCGCTTTGCGCACAACGATCTGGACGAGCTCGAGGCGCTACTGCGCGATCGCGACTGGCGTCGCCCCGGAACGATCTGCATCGACGGCGTCAACAGCATGACTGGCAACGCGCCCGACATCGCGTCGTTCGCGGCGCTCGCGCGGGAGCACGACGTGATCCTGTACGTCGACGACGCGCACGGATTCGGCGTGATCGGCGAACGCTCGCCGCTCGAGACGTGCGATTACGGCACGCGCGGCAACAGCATTGTCCGCTACGCCGGCGAGAGCTACGAGAACGTCGTCCTGGTCGGCGGGTTCTCGAAGGCGTATTCGTCGCTGCTGGCCTTCATCGCCTGTCCCACGCCGCTCAAGCAGGTCCTCAAGACCGCGGCCCCGCCCTACCTCTACTCGGGTCCGTCGCCGGTCGCTTCGCTGGCCACGGTGCTAGAGGGCCTTCGCGTAAACGACGAGCGCGGCGACCAGCTCCGGGCGCGACTGCATCGGCTCACGGGCCGCGTCCTGGACCGGCTCCACGAGCTCGGCATCACCACCCCTAACGAATCCGGCTTTCCGATCATCGAAGTGCCGCTGGCTGACGCCGACAGCGTGGACGAGGTCGGCGAGCTGCTGTTCCGCCGCGGCATCTACGTGACGATGGCGGTCTACCCGCTGGTCCCGCGGGAGGAAGTCGGGTTCCGACTCCAGCTGACCGCGGCCAACACCGACGAGCAGGTTGACCACCTCTGCGAGGTCCTCGGCGAGGTCGCCGAGAGCTTCAAGCTGGAGCGACCGGCGGCCGGCTGACCACGAGGGCGATGACACCGACCAAGCTGATATCAGCCGCGTTCAGCCGCAAATGGGTGTGGGCCACCTACCTCGCGTTCGGGGCGTTCGTCTGCGTGCTGTACGTGTTCGTGCCGCCGCTGAAGGGCAGCGGCCCAGTCATCAACCTACTCGGGCTGTACGGGGTCCTCGGCGTCGTCGCCGGGATCCGCATCCACCGGCCCCGCGCGCGACTTGCCTGGTGGTGCTTTGCGCTGGGGCTGTTCCTGTTCTGGCTCGGCGACATCTACACATACAGCTATCCGAAGCTGTTCGGCGCCGACGTGCCGTTCCCGTCGCTCGGCGATGCGATCTACCTCGCGGTCTATCCCGCGCTGATGATCGGACTAGTGGTGCTCGTGCGCCGCCGCAACCGGCGCGCGGACGGTCCGGGCGCGGTCGACGCGCTGATCATGACCCTCGGGCTGTCACTGGTCTCGGGGATCCTGCTGATCGCGCCCTACGTGCACGATCGAACGCTGACCCTGCTTCCCAAGCTGGTCTCGATCGGCTATCCGATGGGCGACATCATCCTGCTCGCGGCCGGGATCCGGCTCGCGGTCGACGCGGGCAAGCGGCGCCCCGCGTTCTATCTGCTGATCGCCAGCATCATCACTCTGCTGGCGACCGACTTCGTGTACGGGCTGTTCACGCTCCACAACGCGTACACGCATCAGCTGTGGATGGATGCCGGCTGGATCTTCTTCTACCTGCTGTGGGCCGCGGCGGCGCTGCATCCCTCGATGGTGGAGCTGTCCG
Source organism: Solirubrobacteraceae bacterium (assembly GCA_035693425.1). GTDB lineage: Bacteria > Actinomycetota > Thermoleophilia > Solirubrobacterales > Solirubrobacteraceae > Palsa-465. The sequence goes on along the minus strand of DASSGR010000120.1, from coordinate 32,352 downwards.
AGGTGGAGGCCGACCGCCAGCCGCGCCTCACATGGTTGCGGCTCGCGCTGCTCGCGGGAGCGAGCCTGACGGCGCCCGCGCTTGAGATCTTCAAGGTCGCCCCGACGCACAACTGGGATCTGCTGTTCGTGATCGGCGCCTCGGCGCTGCTGTTCGCGCTGGTCGTGGGCCGCATGACCGGGCTCGTGCGACAGCGCGAGAAGTCGGTCTCGCGCGAGCGCGCACTGAGCGCAGCGGGTGGTCTCCTCGTCGCCGCGACCGCCCCGCGGGAGATCATCGTGGCCGCGCTCCAGGCGGTTGCCGACTTCGGCGCCAGTGGGGTCGATGCCCGCGTGTGCCGCGTGGCCGGCGACCAGGTCACGGTGATGGCGCTTGACGACGATGGCGACCTGACGGAGTGGGAGGCCTCGAGCGGGATCTCCGAGCTGCTGCATGAGTGTGGTGACGGCGGCCCGTCGGTGCTTCCCTTCTCCGCGCGTGACCAGCTGAGGCTGCCCGCCGACCGCGAAAGGGTCCTGCAGCTTGAGCTGCGCCCCGCCGGTCCGTTGAACGCGGGCCTGGTGCTGGTCCTCGCGGGCGAAGCGGCCGACGACCAGGAGACCCGCTACGCACTTCGCACGCTCGCACATCAGGTTGCGCTGGCGCTGAGCAGCGCCGAGCTCGCCGCAGAGGTGCACCGGCGGACCAGCGAAGCGAGGTTCGCGACGCTCGTGCAGAACTCGAGCGACCTGATCACTGTCCTCGGTCCCGACAACGTCATCCTCTACCAGAGCCCCTCGATCGAGCGCGTGCTGGGCCACGCCGTCGAAGAGGTGGTCGGCCTCCCGTTCGACCAGCTGCTGCATCCCGACGAGCAGGGTCGCCTGCTGCGACGCCTCAACGACGGCGCCGCCGCGACCGGCCGCAACGAGGTGATCGACTGCCTGCTGGCAGACAAGCAGGGCGGCATGCGCCAGTTCGAGATCCTGCACACCGACCTGCGCAGCGACAGCGCGGTCGGCGGGATCGTGCTCAACGGTCGCGACGTCAGCGAGCGCAAGGCGTTCGAGGAGCAGCTGGCCCACCAGGCGTTCCACGACTCCGTCACGCATCTGGCCAACCGGGCCCTGTTCAACGAGCGCGTGCGCCACGCGGTTGCCCGAAACCTGCGCGAGGGCTCTGGGATGGCCGTGCTGTTCGTCGATCTCGACGACTTCAAGACCGTCAACGACAGCCTCGGCCACGCGGTCGGAGATCGCGTGCTCCTGGAGGTGGCGCAGCGCATCTCGACGAGCATCCGCGCGGCCGACACGGCAGCCAGGTTCGGGGGCGACGAGTTCGCCGTGCTACTGGAGGACGTAAAGGAGCTGCCAGTCGCGGTCGAGACCGCCGAGCGGATCCTCGAGGCGGTCAGCCGACCACTCTCGCTCGAGGGCAACGAGCTGGTGATCCGCGCCAGCCTGGGCATCTCCGTCGTCGAAGCCGGAAGCGCCAGCGATGCGGACGAGCTGATCCGCAACGCCGACGCCGCGATGTACATCGCAAAGAGCGATGGCAAGGGCGGCTATCGCGTCTTCGAGGCCGCCATGCACGAGCGGGTCGTGGCGCGTCTGGAGCTGCGCGCCGACCTCCAGAGGGCGCTCGAGCGCGAGGAGTTCGTGCTGTACTACCAGCCGCTGGTCCGCCTCGACGATGGCGTCATCACGGGCGTCGAGGCGCTGATTCGCTGGCTCCATCCGGTCCGCGGGATGATCGCGCCGGCCGACTTCATCCCGTTTGCGGAGGAGACCGGGCTGATCGTCGAGATCGGGCGCTGGGTGCTGCGGGAGGGCTGTCGCCAGGCCAAGGAACTGCGAGCGCAGATCCCCGGGCCGGTATTGCCGGCGATCGGGATCAACCTGTCGGTCAAGCAACTGTTTCACAACGACATCGTCGCCGACGTGGCCTCGGCGCTGGCTGACGCGAACCTCGAGCCGGAGGCCCTGACGCTGGAGATCACCGAGTCGGTAATGATGACCGACACCGATCTGGCGGTGAGCCGCCTGAACGAGCTCCGAGCGCTCGGCGTGCGCCTGGCGATGGACGACTTCGGCACCGGGTACTCGTCGCTGAGCTCGTTGAGCCTGTTTCCGCTCGACATCCTCAAGATGGACCGCTCGTTGCTCGCCGCGGGCGCGTCCCCGGTGACCTCCGGCCTCGCCTCGGCGGTGCTGAGCCTGGGCGAGACGTTCCAGCTCGAGGTCGTCGCCGAGGGGATCGAGTTCCCCGAGCAGTCGGTCACGCTCAGGGAGCTGGGCTGTGACACCGGCCAGGGCTTCTACTTCGCGAGGCCGATGGCGCCCGAGCACCTGATGGGCTACCTGTCGGGTCGCGCTGGCGACGCCGACAACGTGGTGGCGCCCACCGGCTCGGACTAAGTGGCCCCTTTCGCAAATACGACGACATTCGAGCGGCCCCCGGCGGACGTCTGGCGGCGTCCTCGGACCTCGATGTGCCACAGGCACACCTTCGGTCCTGCGTCCTTGCCAGCCGCCGCCGGCGACCACTCTCGGTGTCGCCGTACTTACGAAAGAGACCACTAAGCCGATGCACCAGACCTACGAGGGCCTCGACCGCCCCGGCGGCTTCAGCCGCGTCCGGCTCCTGTCGCCGCTGGCGCACCGCGACTATCGGCTGCTGCTTGGGGGCATGTCGGTGTCGCTGCTGGGCGACGGGCTATTCCTGGTGGCGCTCGCCTGGCAGGTGTACTCGCTGTCGGACGCGCCCACGGCGCTCGCCAGCGTGGGAATCGCAATGACGGTCCCGACGATCGCGTGCCTGCTGATCGGAGGTGCGGTCAGCGACCGCCGTGAACGCCGCCGCGTGATGCTCGCCGCCGACGCGGTTCGCGCCGCGCTGCTGGCGACGCTGGCGGTGCTCGCGCTAACGGGCGCGCTCCAGCTGTGGCACCTGTTGGTGATCGCCGTCGGCTACGGCGCGGCGACCGCGTTCTTCAATCCGGCCAGCGACGCGTTGGTGCCCCAGCTTCTGCCCGAGGATCAGCTGGCGCAGGCAAACTCGCTCGACCAGCTGATCCGGCCGCTTGCGCTGCGCCTGGCGGGGCCGGCGGTCGGCGGTCTGCTCGTCGGATCGGTGGGGACCGGCTGGGCGTTCGCGCTGGACGCGTGCTCGTTTGCGGTCTCGATCGCGACCCTGATGGCGATGGCGCCGGTCCCGGCGCAGTCGGCGGGTCCCGCATTCGTGGCGCGCGATCTCGGAGCCGGCTTGCGCTACGTGCGCAGCAACCCCTGGATCTGGGCGACGCTGGTCAGCGCCGCGGTCGCCTACCTGTTGTTCATGGGGCCGACCGAGGTGCTGCTTCCGTTCGTGGTCAAGCACAAGCTCGCAGGCGGCGCGCGCGACCTGGGGCTGATCTTCGCCGCCGGCGGGCTTGGATCGCTGGCGTGCGCGGTGACGATCGGGCAGACCGGACTGCCCCGGCGCAGCATCGTCTTCATGTACATCACCTGGACGGCAGCGACCCTGGCCGTCGCGGGCTACGGCGTCGCGCAGGGCCTGTGGGGCCTGATGCTGGCCAGCGTGGTGTTCAACACGCTGGAGACCGCCGGCACGATCGCGTGGGCCACCGCCAAGCAACGGCACGTCCCCGCGTCGCTTCTGGGAAGGGTCTCGAGCCTCGACTGGCTGATCTCGATCGGGCTGCTGCCGGTGTCCTACGCGCTGGCAGGGCCGGTCAGCTCGGCGATCGGGGTGCGCAGCACGTTGATCGGCGCCGGCGTGCTGGGCGCGCTCGTGACGTTCGCGCCGCTGCTGATCCCATCGGTCCGGCGGGTCGATGACGACGATCAGCGCGAGACTGTGGCGCTCGAAGCGTCCACAGCGAGCGCCGGCGCGCGTGCGTAGGCCCCGGGGGGCGGAAAAGGACCCAACCGAACGGTTGCCCAGGCAGTGTGGACCGAACCCACGCTGAGCGAGGCAAAGGACCCGCGGGCCAGTCGGGAGGGCCGCTTTGGGTCGTTTTCGGCCGGCGGGGATTCGCTCAGGCCGACGCGGCCAGCGCGACGCGGTTGCGGCCGTCGGCCTTGGCCCGGTAGAGCGCGCGGTCGGCGCGCGCGATGATCGACTCGGCGCTCTCGCCATCCTGGCGCACCGCCAGGCCGGCCGAGCACGTACGACCCTGAGGCATGCTCGCGCGCAGGCGCTCGACGACCTCGGTCGCCGTGTCGATCTCGCAGTCGACCAGCATCAGCGCGAACTCCTCGCCGCCGACGCGCGCCAGCAGGTCCCCGCCGCGCAGCTGGTCGCGCCATGCGGCAGCGGCCTCCTTGAGCAGGCGGTCGCCGGCCGGGTGACCGTAGGTGTCGTTGAACTCCTTGAAGTGATCGAAGTCGAACATCGCGATCGCGATCTGCCGCTCCTCCGACAGCGAGTGCTTGAGATGCGCGTCCCAGGCACGCCGGTTGGGCAGTCCGGTCAGCGCGTCGGTCTGCGCCGCGTCGTACAGGTCATCGACGACGTCCGCGCGGGTGATCACGGCCGCGGCCTCGTGGGCCAGCAACGCCGAGACCGTCGCCTTCGGGTCGCCTGCAGCGACGTCTTCGGGCCAGATGATCACGAGCACACCGAGCCGCACCTCGCCCTTGCGCAGCGGCTGATAGAGGATCGTCCGAGATTGCGAAGCGCCCGTCGACGGGTCGCCGTCCGCGCCTGTGCCGGCTCGGACCAACGCCGGCCGCCCCGAGCTCAGCGCCTCGTAGGCGGCGTTGGACCTCGATCCCGCCGCCTTGCCGACTGGGGCGGCTCCTCCGATCCCTGCCGCCGCGGTGCAGCGCAACAGCTGGGAGCTGCCGTCGGGCTCGTAAAGCAGCGCCGCGGTCGCCCCGCTGATCTCGCGGGCGGCCTCGCAGACGTCGACGCGTGGCTGCGAGCTGTCGAACAGCCCGTGGACCACGGCGGTCACCCGCTCGAGCATGTGCTCCCTGCGGCGAGCCTCGCCGGCCTGAAAGCGGGCGGCGCCCACGAGCCGCTGGGTGGCGAGCCCGATGATCGAGCTGACCGCCACCGACAGCAACGCCGCGCGGTACTGGCTGTGCGGGTACGCGGGCGGACCGACCAGCAGCATCGGTCCCAGGTAGAACAGCGCCACGCCGGCCAGGATCACCACGAGCTGACGCCGCGACTGCGTGTTGAGCGCGGTGTAGAAGACCGAAATCAAGGCGAGCACGCTGACGCCACTGGTCGAGCCGCCGGCGGAATTGCGCAGCAGCGCGAGCGCGATCAGCAGCACCAGCGAGCCCGCCACCACTGCGACGTGCTTCAGGCGGCCGCCGGCCGCTCCGGCGATCGGGATCGCCAGAGCGATCCCAATAAGCGCCACCGATAGCGCGTACTGGCGCCAGTCCAGCGAGGTGCCGACCAGCATTGCGATCCAGCCGAGCGCGGCAGCTCCGGCGAACGGAGCCTGCTGTCTTGCGATGGCACGAACCGATTGGCGATGGCCGCCCATACGCGCGTGGATCGACCGCTGCGGGCGAATCTGAAGTGAAACGCATGTGGCATTGGACGCGACGTAGTACTACGACTCCGAACTATTGACTATCTTTGCTCGCCGGTGAGCGCCCACGATCCGAGCTTGATAGCCGCCATCGAGGCGACCGTCCACCGTGTGCTCGAAAAGCTTGTGGAGGAGCTACGGGATCTCGGCCTCACCCACGGCGAGATAAACGCCCTGGCGGCGCTCCAGGCCGACTCGGGGCGCACCGTCGCCGACCTTCAGAAGGCGACGGGCCAGCGCGCGTCGACGCTCACGGGGGTGCTGGATCGGCTGGAGCGGCGAGGACTCGTGGAGCGCCGGCTGAACCCGCGCGATCGGCGTTCCTTCACGGTTGACCTCACCGACGCAGGCGCGCGGGCGGCGGAGCGCGTCAGGGCGGCTTTCGACGCGCTTGACCGGCAGGCGCTCGAGGCGGTGTCGAAGCGCTCCGCGGAGGGCTTCTTTGACGTGCTGAATGCGCTCGACGAGACGGCGAGACGGTAGGGGTCCGTCTGATCTCACGCAGGTCTTGCGGTAGTTATTACGATCCCGTATAATTCGCTTCCGTACTAACGACCGGAGGAGACAGTGTCTGCTTACACGGGACCGAACGCGTCACTCAGCGATGAAGAGTTCATCGAGCGCTACGAGACCTATGTCCTGACGGAGTTCACGCATGAGGATCACCTGCGCATGGCATTTGCGTACGCGCGCAAGGGCGGCGCGGCAGCCGCGGTGGGCGGAGCGCGGCGCATTCAAGGCCTGGCCGAAAGACTAGGCGCGCCCGGCAAATATCACGACACGATGACCGTCGCGTGGGCCCGGGTAGTCGGGCACCTCGCGGCGAGGAGCCGGGCGTCGGACTTTGAGGAGTTCCTCCACGATCACCCGCAGTTGCGCAACCGCGACCTGATGACCGCCCACTACAGCCGTGGCCTTCTGTTCAGCCCGGCGGCCCGGGCTCAGTTCATCGAACCTGATCTCGCTCCCTTGCCCTGACCCAAGCTGGCTGGCCTACCGGCACTCCTTGGGCACCGCGGGTTGTGCGTGCGGGCTGACCCCCGCCTGTGGCACGCCGCGGAAGTCGAGTAGGGCGTTGTTGCCCAATTTGATCGCGCGACACACACCCGCGTGGTCACCGCGCGTGAGCTTTCGGTGCTTTCGGCCGAGATCGAAGTTGCCGTACGTGATCCGCATCTGGCCGAAGAAGTTGCTGAGGTCGGTCAGGACGTCGTCCTTGACGTTGGTTCGAAGCACGGACACGCCGGTGGGGACCGAGATGCCGAGTTCTGAGAGCGGTACCGTCGACGGCAGCTGTCGCTTCGTCCGGAGAACCGCCAACAGGCCGATCAACGCCTGACGGATGCGGCTGACCAACACCTGTGCCGTGAGCTCGCCCGATGTCACGGCCGCTGCGCGCTGAGCCCGCAGCGTTTGGCCCTCCAGGGCCACAATCGAAGACAGAGCGGCCGACTGCCCCTGCTTGACGCTCGCGAGCGTCTGCGCGTTGGCGTTGCGCTGGTCGTGCAGCGTGACCACGACGAGCACGAGCGTCGCGATCACCAGCAGCAGCGTCAGCAACGGAAGCAACCAGCTCAGCAGCGGTCGCCTGGTCTGCTCGCGGCGCTCCTGGCGCGCGGCTTGCGCGACCGCCCAGGGAGGGGCGTTGGTGGGGAGTCCGGGCTGGGCCGAGGGACCGGTGACCGTCGCAGCGGGCCACGCCCGCATCGGACGCGCCCGCGCGGGCTCAGGCGCCGCCGGCGAGGGCGGAGCCACGGGCGCTGCGGCCAGGGGCGCGGGCGCCGCGGCAGGGGCTTCTCGCGACTGCAGCGGCTCGGCCCAGATCGCGTATGCCCCGGCTAGCGTCAGGAATCCGACGATCACGAACGCCGGCACGAGCCGCGCATCCGACCCGGAAACCGCGGCGACGAACAGCCACACGCCAAGGCCCACGAGCAACGCCGTGAACGCCACGCCGATCAGGGAGATCACGGCTCGGCGCCACCGGCTCGTGTGCTGCGCGAGGTAGTGCGAGAGCAGCGAGGCACCCGACAGCTGGTAGCCGACGAGCGCCAGCAGCGTGATCACCGCGACGAACCAGCGCACGGCGTCGTTGCGCGTGACGCTCACGATCGTCACCGGTATCGCGAGCAGCAGGCAGTAGACGCCGAAGCACTCCGACACCACGTTGGCCCGGTGGATCTGCGCGCGGAACCTGACGTCGTCGGGCGGGTCCAGCAGCCAGGCGTAGGTGTTCGCGTACAGCAATGTCGCCACGATGAAGCCCAGCGCGCTGGTCGACAGCAGGACCAGGGCGGCCTCCGGACGGACAGAGTGCGCCACCAGCAGCGCGCCGGCGAGGAACACGACCACCGCCGACATCACCGTCGTCGTCATCAGGCCAGCGTTCATCCGCGCGATCTGGAGATCGCGCCCGGAACCCGCTGGGACCGGCACGGCGCCGACATCGCCCGGCACGCCGCGACAGTAACGACAGCCGCGGACGCCGCTGGCGCCCGTCGGGCGGGGTGAGCCGCTCGTTGAACCGCCACCGCCCGGCGGCTACGATGGTCCGGCAGGCGAACGGGGGTTTGGACCGTGCTAGGGCGAGCGTCCCCAGATCGGAACTTGCGGTGGAGGCTCATCCGGTAGACGGCGTTGCGCGCCTGCGGGCGCAGACGCGGGCTGCCGCACTGTGGCAGCGCCTGCGCCAACGGGCGATGACAACGCCCGGAAAGCTCGCGCTGGTCTCGACGCTCGTGGTCGCAGGGGCGCTGTGCTTCGGGGTTGTGGCGACGCTCGCTGCGCGTTCACGCGCTGACGCCGCCAAGGCGGCGCGGACGCAGACCGAGCCGCTGCTGGTCCAGGCCGTCACGCTCTACGGCTCCTTGTCGGACGCCAACGCGACGGCGACCACGACGTTTTTGACCGGCGGCCTGGAGCCGCCCCAGCGACGCTCGCACTACCTCCGGGATCTTCGCCTCGCAACGGGGTCACTGACGACCCTGACCGGCGAGGTCAGTGGATCGAGCGAGGCGCGTGTCGCCGTGCGCACGATCGGCGACCAGCTTCCGGTTTACAGCGGCCTGGTCGAGTCCGCTCGCGCCAACAACCTCCAGGGGTTCCCGGTCGGTGCGGCGTACCTTCGCCGGGCCTCAACCCTGTTGACCGGAAAGATCCTTCCGGCCGCCAACCGGCTGTACACGATCGAGGCGACACGGCTCGGCGACGATTACCGCCGAGGAACGTCCAACGGGCCATTGCTGGCCGTCGCGATCGCGATCGCTCTCTCACTGGTGACTCTGATCGCGGCGCAGATATACGTGGCGCGCGTCAGTCGCCGAATCCTGAACGTGTGGATGCTGCTCGCGACGCTGGTGATTCTCGGGGTGTCGGTCTGGGCGGTCGTGGGGCTGGTCGGAGAGCGCAACGCCCTGATCAGAGCTCAGCGCAACGGCTCGGACTCCGTCGAGGTGCTCACGGCATCGAGGGTCCTTCTGTCTCGCGCACAGAGTGACCAGAGCCTGACGCTGGTCAGTCGCGGAAGCGACGCCATCAGCCCGGCGGACTTCGACAACGTGATGACGGTGCTGTCGCCGCGAGGAGGGATGATCGGGGAGGTCGCACCGCTCGCCGCTCGAGCGGGGAGGGGGCAGGATGCGCAGCGCCTGGCGCAGGAGTTCGCGGACTACCGGGCACAGGCCTCTCGGGTCATTCAGGTCCAGAAGAGCGGCCGGATCCCCGAAGCGATCCACCTTGCGGTCGCAGATGCCGCCAGCCCCTCCTCGCCCGCGGCCAGACTCAGCTTCGACCTGGCGGCGCAGACAAACGCCGCGCAGGCCCGCTTCGAGTCTCAAGCTTCGGATGCCGCCTCGGCGCTGTCGGGGTTGGACATCGCGATCCCGGCGCTTGCGGTGGCCGCTGCGATTCTTGCGTTGGTCGGGCTTCGCCATAGAGCGAGCGAATACCGGTGAGACGCCGTCTGCGGCAACTGCTGTGGGTCGTGGCGGCCGCGGCCGCAATCACCGGATGTGGCTCGACGTCGGACCGCCCGCTCCGGATCACACTCGCGGCACTCGCAACCAAGCCGGCGGCGGCAAGTCCGTCGTCTCCGGCGCAGCCCCAGCCTCGCTGCAGCCACCTGACGGCCAGCCTCCGGGCCCCGGCGGTCATGCCGACGCCCGGGGCGATGCCGAAGGGCAGCTTTATGAAGCGGATCCAGCGACGCCACTACCTGCTCGCGGGCGTTGACCAGAACACCTTCCTGTTCGGCTACTTCAATCCAGAGCACGGCAGGTCCGAGGGTTTCGAGATCGACCTGCTCAGACAGATCGCCAAAGCCATCTTCGGGAGCCCGCGAGCGATCCAGTTCAGGGCGGTGACGCCCGCGCAGCGGATTGCGGCGGTCCAGAGTGGCAGCGTCGACATCGTCGCTGACGCGGTCACGATCACGTGCGAGCGCCGCCAACAGGTTGACTTCTCCACGGTGTACTTCGACGCTGGCCAGAAGGTGCTCGTGCCGTCCAACTCGACGGCCCGCAGCGTCAAGGACCTGGGCGGCAAGCGGGTGTGCGCGGCGGTCGGCTCGACAACGATCGCGACCCTGATGACGCTGACACCACGACCGATCCCCTACGGCGTCCCGCAGCGCACCGACTGCCTGGTTGCGCTCCAGCAGGGCCTCGTCGACGCGATCTCCAGCGACGATTCGATTCTCCTCGGTTTCGAAGCCCAGGACCCCAATACGAAGATCGTCGGGGGGCAGATTGCGGCCGAGCCATACGGGATGGCGATCAGCAAAGCCCACCCGGAGTTCGTGCGCTTCGTCAACGGCGTGCTCGCGCGGATGCGCGCCGACGGGAGCTGGCGGCGGCTCTATGCCCACTGGCTCGGCAAGGCCACCGATGCCAAGACGCCGGCACCACCAACAGCCCAGTATGTGCGGTGAGATGAGATCCGACCTCACCGATCGACGAGCCGACGACGCACCCTCGCCCACGCCTGCACGCCGATCGGCGACGAGCCGCATCCGGGGGGGCAGCACCCTCCTCGGTGCCGGACTCGTCGAGATCCCGGACATTCCCGTGCGCGATCCAGCGCAAGCCGTGATGCCGGACCCGCTCGTGCCCGAGAAGCGACGCTTCTGTACGACGTGCCGTCAGCCGGTGGGTCGCGGCGACCACGGCACACCCGGGCGTTCAACCGGCTTCTGCCGTCGGTGCGGATCCCCGTTCTCGTTCAAGCCGGCCTTGGCGCCTGGTGATCTGGTTGCCGGCCAGTACCAGGTCGCAGGTTGTCTGGCTCATGGGGGCATGGGTTGGATCTATCTGGCGCGCGACCGCAACGTGTCCGATCGATGGGTGGTGCTCAAGGGGCTGATCGACGCCGAGGATCCGGATGCCACCGCAGCGGCGCTGGCCGAACGGCGGTTTCTGGCCGAGGTCGAGCATCCCAACATCGTCAAGATCTTCAACTTCGTCGAACACGACGGGTTCGGGTACATCGTCATGGAGTACGTCGGCGGCCAGAGCCTCGATGAGATCCTCGCGGCTCGCCGCGAGTCCATGGGCGGACAGCCGGACCCGCTGCCGCCCGAGCAGGCGATCGCCTACGTGCTTGAGATTCTCCCCGCGCTCGGACACCTGCACGACCTTGGGCTCCTGTTCTGCGACCTCAAGGCCGACAACATCATCCAGAGCCAGCACGCCGTGAAGCTGATCGACCTCGGCGGCGTGTACCGCCTTGGAGATCCCGAAGGCGCCTTGTTCGGCACCGTCGGCTACCAAGCGCCGGAGGTCTCCGCGCTCGGACCGTCGATCCCGTCGGACCTGTTCACGGTCGCGCGAACGCTTGCGGTGCTGTGCTTCGACTTTCGCGAGTACAGGAGCGACCATCGGTTCACGCTTCCTTCCCGGGACGCGGTCGCGCTCTTCGAGCGCTACGACTCGCTGTACCGGTTCCTGCTCAAGGGAACCGCCGCAAACCCCGACGATCGCTTTCAGTCAGCCGAGGAGATGGCAGACCAGCTGTTCGGCGTGCTCGTCGAGGTGGTCGCCGACCGCGAGGGCGTCCCGGTCGAAACACCGAGCAAGCTGTTCACGACCGCCTTACGCACGGGTCTCGAGCTTCCCGATTGGCGAGTTCTGCCACGCCCTCACGTCTCGCGCGACGATCCGGCCGCTGGGTACCTGGCGACGATCACCGCAACCGATCCCGAGCTCATGGTCGCGCAGCTACGTGCCGCACCAGAGCGCACGCTGGAGACCGATCTGCGGCTCGTCGCCGTGATGCTCGACGCCGGTTGGTTGGCCGAGGCAGACGCGTTGCTGGGCGAGGTCGAGGCGCAGGAGCCACGCGAGTGGCGAGTTCGCTGGTACCGAGGGATCGCGGAAATGGCACGAGCGAGCCCCGACCAGGCTGTCGCCAGCTTCGATGACGTCTACGCCGCGTTGCCGGGCGAGATCGCGGCGAGGCTCGCGCTTGGTCTTGCCTGCGAGTCAGCCGGAGACCCAGGCACCGCCGCACGGTGGTACGAGATCGTCGCGCGGACCAACCCCTCGATCACGAGCGCGTCGTTCGGGCTGGCGCGATGCCGGCTGCAGGGCGGCGATCGCACCGGGGCGTTGCTGGCGTACGAGCGTGTGCCTGACACGTCCAGCGGCTACGTCGACGCGCAGATCGCCAGGATCCGCTGTCTGAGCGCACGAGACGGCGATCGGGATCCGGCGCTCGACGAACTGATTGCGGCGGGGTCCGCGCTCGAGGCGCTGCCGCTTGACGGAGAGCAGCGAGAGCGGCTGACCGCTGATCTGCTGGACGCAGCGCTGCGGATCACGCTGGCCGCCGAAGCCGTCGACGATGGCCGGGTTCGTGTGCTGGGCCTGCCTCTCGTCGAGCGTGAGCTTCGGCTTGCACTCGAGCGCTCCTATCGCGAGCTTGCTCGACATGCGGCAAGCCGTGACGAGCGGATCGCGCTGGTGGATGATGCCAACCGAGTACGACCAAGGACCTGGATATGAGCACAACCCTGAGTCACTGCCCTAACTGTCATGCGCCGTTGCAGGACGGCGACCGGTTCTGTGAGCAGTGCGGCGAGCCGATCGCGGTCCAGGCGCCGGTGGGCGCGGACGACCGGATCGAGCTCGATCTCGGGGTGGCGGCGGCGGTGAGCGATCGCGGCAAGGTACACCGGCGCAACGAGGACTCATTCCACGTCGAGGTGGTCGACGAGCGCGGCGTCGTGGTCGTGGTTTGTGACGGCACCTCGTCGGCCAGCGCGGGAAACGCTGCGGCTCGCGATGCCGCCAAGACCGCGGGCGCGGTGCTAGGTGATGCCCTGGCGCAGCCCGACGCAGACGCCACCGCGGCGATGACCGAGGCGATCCAGGCCGCGGGCGGCGCGGTGCAGGAGGTGGAGTGGACCACCCGCACGGGGCGCGTCAACCCATCGTGCACGCTCGTCTCGGCACTACGGCGGGGCGATGAGGTGGTGATCGGTTGGGTGGGTGACAGCCGCGCGTACTGGATCGACGGGGTGCAGACGCGCCAGCTGACAGTCGATGACTCGCTGGGCCAGGAGGGGATCGAGAAGGGCATGCTGACGCCGGAGCAGGCGGCCGCAAGCCCGGTGTTTCACGCCATCACGCACTGGGTCGGGCCGGACTCCCCGGCGCGTCCACCACGCCTTGCATCGCTCACGCCCGAACGACCCGGGCGGTTGTTGCTCTGCACCGACGGGTTGTGGAACTACCTGCCGACGATCCCCGAGCTAACGGAGCTGATCGCGACGCTGCCGGACGACGCTTCACCGCTGAGTGTGGCGCGCGCGCTGACTGACGTCGCCCTCGCCAAAGGCGGAGACGACAACATCACCGTCGCGGTCATCGACGTCCGCTGACGCCCGACCCGGCGCTCCAGACGCGGCGGAACTTCGAGCGTTCGGGTGGTGAGAAGCAGTGTCAGGGCTGCCGGTGGCCGCGCCTAGCACCCCAAGGGTGTGTCTCCCACACCACCTTCGGGGCGCCTCCGAGGTGTGAGCCGGCGGCGGCCGGGCCGCCGGACAATCACTGTGGCTGCGTGGACCCCGAGCGGGCTAGAGCTGATGCTCGGGGCATTCCTGCTGCCACAGCCGGGCAGCGCGCAGACGGGCGAGCCAGCCAGGGCGGCGAGCCGCCGGCTTCTCCGCCGGCTCGTCTACACCCCGGTGCGCGTGCTGCGCGGCACGGGCAAGCTCCGAGGCTCGCCCTGCAGCGACAAGTGCACTTAGCTGCGGTGTCATCCGATCCCTCCTTTCTGTGTTTGTGTGAGGCCAATCCAGGGGCGGCAGCTTGCGACGATCGCGGCGCCGAGCGCCGCCAGCGCGGCGGAAACCAGCGCTGCGCTGTTCCAGCCGGCGATCACTCCGCCGTCGCCGGCTCCGGAGACGATGCTCACCACGAGCGCGACCCCGGCGGCGCCGCCGAGATAGCGGGCGGTGTTGTTGGCGCCGCTCCCCATGCCGGCGCGGTTGCCCGGGACCGACTCGACCGCGATCCGGCCGAGCGCGGCGTTGGCGATGCCGCTGCCGACGCCGGTGACGATCAGGCCGGGGACCAGCCTGGTCCAGCTCGCTCCCGATCCCAATCCAGTTAACGCGGCCTCGCCGGCGGCGGCCAGCACCAGCCCGATCACCAGAAGAGTCTGCGCGCGCAGCCTCGAAGGCAGCGACCGCGCCGCCAGCGCAACGACCATGCTCGTAGCCGACCACACGGCGAGCACCGCGGCGCTGCCGAGCACGCTGACGTGCAGCGCGCGCTGCATCAGGGCCGGCGAGTAGCTCATCAGCCCGATCACGGCAAGGCCCGTGAACAGAGCCCCGGCGATCGAGGCGAGGAACTGGTGGCTTGCGAACAGATCCGGGTCGAGCATCGGACGGCGGTGCCTGACCTCGAGCGCGGCAAACGCGCCGAGGAACACGGCCGCGGCAGCCGACAGCTCAATCGTCGTCGTCGCAGTCCAGCCGTGCCGTGCCTGCACCAGCGCGGCTGTGAGCAGCGCCATGCCGGCGCCCAGCGTCGCGATGCCTTGCAGATCGAGTGAGCGCCTGCGCGACTCGCATCCGTTGCCGAGCGCCGCCGCGCCGCCCATCACCGCAGCGGCGCACACAGCCTCGAGCCAGTACCCGCTTCGCCAGCCAACCGCCGCGGCCAGCGCTCCCGTCGCCAGCGGCCCGGCCGCGACCCCGGCGCCTACCGCGGCTCCCCACACCGCCGTGGCACGCGCACGAGCCGGCCCGCTTGGGAAGGCGACGCCGATCGAGCCCAGGCTTGCCGCCAGCACGCCACCGCCGCCGATCCCCTGCACCACGCGCGCCGCGACCAGTTCGGGCATGCTCGTGGCGAGCGCGCCCACGACGCTCGATGCCATCAGCAAACCAGCGCTCCACATCAGCACGCACCGGTGGCCGAGGTCGTCGGCGAGTGCGCCGGCCGTCAGCAGGCTGATCGCAAGGCCCAGGCTCATTCCCGACAGTGCCCACGCCGTGCCGCCCGTGCCCGCGTGAAGCGAGCGAGCGCTGTCGCCGATCGTGACGACCACGGCGCTGAACACCGCCAGCACGAGCGACGTGCCCGCCGCTGCAACCCACAGCGTCCGCCCAGCTGCGGTGCTCGTCACGACACACGCTCCACGGCCCCGTCGAGCGCAAGCGCGAGCTCGATCTCCCGGCCCTGGCTACGGCGGGCGTGAAATCCCAAGCGCCGCAGGAGCCTCCGGGCAGGCTGGTTGCTCCACAGCGCCGTCGCCGTCAGCACGGTCAAGCCGTTCTCCCCCGCGCGCTCGATAACCCGTATGCACAGGGCGGTGCCGATGCCACGACGCTGAAGCTCGTCGGCGACCTCCACGGCCAGCTCCGCGCTGCACTCGGTGCCGGCGTGGCGCACGTAGCGGGCGACTCCCGCAAGCGAGCCGTCGCGCTCGTCGACGGCGGCGAACGCTTCGTGCGCGACGTGGTCGATGTCGGTCAGATAGTCCAGCTCGCGCGGCGCCAGCGTGGGCTTGGGCGACATGAACCGGCGCCAGCGCGATTCCTCGCTGAGGCGATGAAACAGTGAGAGCAGGCCGTCACGGTCATCGGGGGTCAGCGGCCGCAGGCGTAGGCGTGTGCCGTTGCTTAGCAGCAGCTCGTCCCGTGCGGGGCCGGAGGCTCCGGCGGCACTCCCGCGCCGGACATTGGTCGTTTGGCCAAATTCGTTCATCGGGTGGGAAGACGGGGGCACGTCGGTGTTCCTTCCAACGCCTCGCGCCGCCGTCACGTGAGGAGCGCCAGCTCGCGCGCGGCGTGCTGGCGGCCGCGGTGCAGGCGGGTCGTGATCGTCGCTTCCCGGGTCTGCAGCGCGTGCGCGGCTTCCCGATACGACAGCCCCACCAGGTCGATCGCTATGACCGCGTCGCGGTAGTGGCCGGGCGCGCTCGCGATCGCCTCCATCAGCTCGCGTGCGCTGACATCACCCTCGTCGACCGAAAGGCCGTGCTCTTCGGTGAGCTCCTGTTCGGGCGGGCGCTGCGCGATCACCCGGTAACGGCTGTTGTAGGTGTTGCGCAGCGCGCGCAACAGGTATCCCAACTCGTTGTCCTTGCGCAGGAAGCGCGGGCGCTTGAGCACGTTCAGCAGCGTGTCCTGGACGAGGTCCTCAGCGTCCTGCCGCGATCCGCAGAGAGCCCAGGCGGCGCGGAACAGCGCGTCGACGTGGTCGCCCAGAGACTCGGGGTCGAGCGTGTGAGCTGCGGTTGCGGGGGCTGTTTGGACCTCGCAGGACATCGATCAGCCTCTCGCCAGAGCCCTCTCGTCGTCGTCGGTGATCGGCTGGCCGCCGATCCCCCACGCGCCGCTCGGCACTTCCTCAACCAGGCACCAAGTCGCCTGGCGCATGCTCTCGCCCTCGATCGCGACCATCGCGTCGGTCAGTCGCTCGATGATCTCCTGCTTCTGCTGCGCAGTGAAGACACCCTCGAGGACCTTCACTTCGATGAGCGGCACGCGTTCCTCCTTGGCGGGACGAGTTCTTTGACATCTCGCATGGTCCGCCGCCGAGCCCCTGACCACATCGGGCAGATCCCCTGACATCGACCCCCAAACATTGCGTGGGCGGCCGTAGGACCCGTACGATCGAACCGGGCGCATGGACCGGCAACTGGTTGTGGAGTCGACGACGCTGCTCGAGCGTGAGCACGAGCTCGAACGCGTGCGCGCCGCCCTGCGCGCCGTGGGGCAGCGCGCCGGGGGACTCCTGGCGATCGAAGGGCCGCCCGGCATCGGCAAGTCGCGACTGTTAATCGAGGCGCGGTCGCGGGGGGAGCAGCGCGGGCTGCGCATCCTCACCGCCCGGGCGACCGAGCTCGAGCAGGGATACCCCTTCGGCGTCGTTCGCCAGTTGTTCGAGCGTGCGCTGCTGGAGGCCGACCCGGAGGTTCGTGGGCGTTGGCTGTCGGGCGCCGCCGCGCTTGCCGCCGACGTGCTCGGCGTGGCGCCGGTCGCCGACGCCCCGGCGGCGTCGGAAGGACCCGCCACCGGCGACCCCGGCTACGCCTGGCAGCACGGCCTGTACTGGCTCGCGTCGAACATCTCAAGCGACGCGCCCCTGGTGCTACTGGTCGACGACCTTCAGTGGTGCGACATCCCATCGGCGCGGGCGCTCACGTTCATCGCCCGCCGGCTCGGCGGCCAGCCGCTGGCCCTGATCCTTGCCACGCGCCCATCCGATCCGACGCTGGCGCCCGAGGTGGCGGCGCTCTTGACCGATCCCGCCACCGAGCTGCTTCGCCCGCTCCCGCTCACGCGCACGTCGGTCGCCGAATTGATCCGGGCCCGCCTCGACGGCGAGCCGCACGAGCGCTTCGTCGACGCGTGCATCGACGTGACCGGCGGCAACCCGTTCCTGATCGGCGAGCTGCTCGACGAGGTCGCCGCTCGGGGCATCGACCCCGCCACTGCCGCCGCCGCGGCTGCTCTGGGCACGATCGTCCCGCGCGGCGTGGCAAACACGGTGCTGCTGCGGCTGGCGCGGATCGAGCCGCCCGCGGGCGAGCTGGGTCGAGCTCTCAGCGTGCTCGGAGACGGCGCACAGGTCGGCGACGCTGCGCGGCTGGCTCAGATCGCCGCCCCCGACCTCGAGCCGGCGATGGCGTCGCTCGTTTCCGCCGGTGTGATCGAGCCCGGAGGCGTCGTGCGCTTCACCCATCCGATCCTGCGCACGGCGATCTACGGGGACCTGTCCGCCGCCGAGCGCGAGCGGTTGCACTGCTCCGCGTCGAAGATCCTCGAGCAGCGCGGAGCGCCCGCGGGGCAGGTCGCGGCTCACCTGATGCAGACCGAGGCCTCGGGCGACGTGGAAGCGGTGAGCCTGCTTCGCCATGCCGCCCGTGAGGCGCTGACGCTCGGTGATGCCGCGGGTGCGGCGGCGATGCTCGCGCGGGCGCTGGAGGAGCCGCCGACCCAGGCTGACCGCGACGGCGTCGTGCTCGAGCTCGGGCAGGCGCTCGCCCGAGCCGGCGCTCCCCAGGCGATCGCGCCGCTTTCGGAGATCGTCGCCCACAGCAACGACGAACAGGCGGTCGTGGCAGCGGCGATCGAGCTCAGCGGCATGCTGTTCTTCGCGGGAAGGCCCGCCGAAGGGGCGGCAATCCTGCACCGCGCCCAGCAACGGGTGCCGCCCAACGGCCTGGGTCGCGAGCAGCTCGACGTCGCGCTGCTGGGCGCCAGCTACACGTCGTACTCGGCCCGGCGGGCGGCCGAGCCGATGATCTTGCAGCTGCGGGACCCAGGCGGCCCGGCGCGCGGCATGCTGGAGGCGACCACGCTCGGCATCCTCGCGATGGACGAGGCGATGTATCTGCGCTCGGCGGCCAGGGCGAGGGATCTGGGGCGCCGGGCGCTCGCTGCCGGTCTGCCGCTCGAGCCCCACCGTGGCGGAAATTGGGCGATTCTGGCGCTGGCGGCGCTCGCCCTCTCAGATGACTACGAAGCCTCCATGCAGGGAATGGACGCGATTCTCGCGCAGGCCCGGCGACGGGGTGTGGCGCTCACGGTTGCGAACGTGTCGGCCCTCCGTGCGCTGATCGCCGGACGCATGGGCGACCTGAACTCCGCCGAGGCGGACGCCCAGGCCGCGATCGAGCTCGCGCCGGACCTGCTCGGCGCCGAGTACGTCGTCCTCGCCGTGTCGGCGGCGGTGCTGGCTGGGCTGGACCGGGACGAAACCCCGGAATCACTGCGCCAACTCATCGACCGCAGCGGGATCCGCTACGACACCGAGTTCCTGCCCAGCTCGCAGCTTCGCTACGCGTCCGGCGTGCTGCGCGCGGCCGCCGGAAACCATGCCGCAGCGGTTGAGGAGCTGTTCAGCTGCGAGCTCGAGCACCCGACGTTCGGAGGCGAGAACCCAGCGGTGGTTCCATGGCGATCCGCCGCGGCGCTCTCGCTCGCAGAGCTCGGCCGGCACGAGGAAGCGCGCGCGCTGGCGACCGAAGAGGTCCGTCGTGCGGAGGCTTTCGGCGCGGCCCGCGCGATCGGGATGGCGCTGCGCGCGCAGGCCCTGGTGGGGCCGCCCGAGCAGCGCCTGGAAGGCCTCCAGGCGGCGCTTGCGGCGCTCGCGCCGTCCGGGTCACGGCTCGAGCATGCGCGGGTGCTGCTCGACGTGGGCGCCGTGATCCGGGCCTCCGGACAACGGGTCGCGGCTCGTGAGCCGCTGCTCGAGGCGCTGACGTTGGCGTCGCGATGCGGCGCGCGCACGCTCGAGCGCCGCGCACGAGCCGAGCTCGCCGCGATCGGGGTTCGACCCGGGGCCACGGATCGCGACGGCGCCGACTCGCTGACGCCCAGCGAGCGACGCGTGGTCGAGCTCGCTGCCGCGGGCGGGACCAACCGGGAGATCGCTCAGACGCTGTTCGTCACCGAGAAGACTGTGGAGACCCACCTGGGCCGGGCATTTCGCAAGCTCAATGTCTCATCGAGGCGGCAACTGCGCGACGTCCTGGCGAGCGACGGCGGCCAGCGTCCTGGCATGGACCGTTAAGTCCCAGCTAATGACGTAAAGGGTCGCTGGCGTCAATCGGGAATCGACTTCCCACACCGGCCGTCACCCCACATAATCGACCCCGAAGGGGGTCCAAGTTGGAAAGTAACTTGAAGGGCCGCACGGTTGAAGGGCCGCACGGGCAGACAAATAGTCGTAAGGAGTCACCGTAACGCTCCATTACGGCACCGACAACAGTCAGATTCAGCGCAGCGTGCGCGCGGACTTCACGCGCTGGCACGTGGTTGGAGCGCAGTCGACGCCCAGCCTCCTAGTGTACACGTTCAACGGCCAGCGTCGGGCCACTGCGCACGGCGGCGCTGTCCCCTCACAACCCATGGAAATGGACATCCAGGCGCAGGCCGGGACATGTGTGGACCGATACGCCTCTGCCCCGACGCCACCACCCCGGCACGAGTGAACCTTCAGGTGGACTGGGTTGCGGCCTACGCGTATCGCCCACGCAGGTAGCGGCACGAAACGTCCTCTGTGGCGGAGAGCCGAACTCCATTACGCGTGGAAGATGGCCTGATCCGGGTAGCACCGTAGGGAGGAAATGGATGAATTAGCACGTAGGTTTCAGGCTCACCTTCTGGGTGATGAGCGCCTCGCTCGGTTGGTCACAGCAGGCAGTGATGACGCGTTCGGGACGCTGTATCAGCGCCACCAGCGTTCGTTGTACCGGTACTGCCGTTCGATTCTGCGCTCGGAAACCGATGCGCACGACGCGGTGCAGTCGGCGTTCGCGCGTGCGTTCGAGGCGCTGAGGCGCGATCAGCGTGACGCTCCGCTGCGCCCATGGCTCTACCGGATCGCGCACAACGAGGCGATCTCCGTCATCCGCCGGCGCAAGGCCGGGGAGGCGCTATCAGCGCACCTCACATCCCGCGTCGCCCCGACCGAGGACCGCGCCCACGACCGAGAGCAGTTCGGCTCGTTGTTGGAGGATCTGCAACGCCTACCGGCGCGGTCGCGCGGGGCGATCCTGATGCGCGAGCTCAGCGGCCTCTCCCACGAGGAGATCGCAACGGCTCTGGGGACCTCGGTCAACGGCGCCAAGCAGGCGATCTTCGAGGCACGCACGGCACTGAGCGACTTCGCCGAAGGCCGCAACATGGCGTGCGAGGATGTGCAAGACGCGATCTCACACGGGGATCGGCGAGTGCTCCGCGGGCGCAGGGTCAGCGCCCACCTTCGCGACTGCCCCGTCTGTGTCCAGTTCACCGCCGAGATCACCGGGCGCCGGGGGCGCCTGCGAGCTTTGAGTCCGCCGTTCTCGGCGGGTGCGGCGGGCACCCTTCTGTCGCGCCTGGCGCGAGCGGGGACGAGCATGCATGCCGGCTCTGCGACCGCGGGCGCCGGGTTCATCGGGAACCTCGCCGGCAGCTTCAGTGCGGTAATCGTCACGGCCAAAGGGGTGCTAGTGGCGGCGGCATTGGTCGTTGGCCTTGGCGCGGCGGGAGCCGGAGCCTGGCAGCAGGTGAGCCGGCCGGCCTCTAAGGCGGCGATGCGACCGGCGTCACTGATCTACGCGCCCTGGTGGCGGACCGCCGCCACGACCAGGCCCGACGTCGGTGCGGGGCGGGGAGCGGACCGAAAAGCGGCAGGGGTGTCCGCTGTCGCGCCCGGCAGTGCGACCGCGCAAGGAATCTCAACGCACGGCTGGCATCGCCGGCGATCATCTGCCTCGACGTGGACGCCCGCGTCCGAGGCACGCAGCACCCCGTCGCCTGCTGATCCGGGCGCCGGCGCGGTGGCCCGCGTCGGCCGAGGGCGTCACGCCCAAGGATTTAGCGCGGGCGGGTCACCGCCGGCCCATGGTGACCACGGCGCGAGTCGCGGCGGCGGTTCAGGCCGTGCGAACAAAGGCGCCTCGCGGCATGGGGCTCGCGAGTCGTCGCCGCATAGACTTGGCAGCGCGGCCCATACGCCAAGCCACGGAGCGTCGGCCCAAGCTCCCCGCCACGGGCCGGCTCACACTCCCGGCGACGGCGCCGACGTCGGGCCTGCGGTTCCGGCGCCGATCTCTGGATCCGTCACAGACCCCGCCGGCGCCGTCGAGCACCTCGTTCGTGTGCCTTCGATCGAGCGCCGGCCGTAAGTCGGCTTCGGAACCGGCAACGGCCGAGGGCGCCTCAGGTAACCGGCGGCCGCCTGGACGCTCGAGTGGCGCCACTTCGCTCCGCCTCGGACCGTCGGCACGCCTTCGTCGTTGAGGCGATCTGCGATGGCCTGTGCAGCCTTCAGACATGCGCTTCACATTGCGCGCGTTTCTTCCGCAAGACGAGACGGGGAAGAGTGATCGGCTGCGACCACGACTCCCCGTCTCGTCCTAACAATCAGGCCCCGGGGCCAGGGTCGATGTTCTGGTTGCGCGCGAACGCGTTCGCGGGGTCGTATTCCTTCTTGAGCGCCTGCAGCCGGGCGTAAGCCTCCTCGCCGTACGACGAGCGGCCCGCGCCCGAATCGCCGAGGAAGTTGACGTACGCGTGGCCGGTCGACGCATCGGCGGCCGCCTCGATGACCTCGCGCGCCCAGCTGATGTGCGCGTCGGCCTGCTCCGGGTCGTGCCAGCCTGCGACGGCATTGAGCACGTACGGCGCGCTGCGGTCGGGGAACGCGGTGTCGGCCTCGGGCACCCGCGCGATCGCGCCGCCCAGCTGCTGCACGTGGATCTCGGCCTGCGGCCCCGGCGCCGCGTGGTGCAGCTCGATCAGGCGCTCGATCAGCTCGTCGTCGAGCCGGGTGAGGTTCGTCGCCTTGAAGTAGGCGTTGATGCCTTTTTGCCACAGCGGGTCCAGCAGTGTCTGGATCACCTTGTAGGGCATCGGACCGAGGAGGTCGGCGACCGGCTCGGCGACTGCTCGGATGTCGCGCACATGGCCCTCGCCCTCCTCGACGGGACCTGCCGACGCCGCGACGAACGCGGCGACCTTGCGCCCGTGCCACTCCTCTGGGATCACCGGGAGCGGAGGCGCGGTCGTGAGGTTCACGAGCGTCGAGACGTCATCGGACAGGCCCGGTGCCCAGTCGCGGAAGCGGCGCAGCAGGTCGCGATCCGCGTCGGCGGCGTAGAAGATCGGCCCGGCGTAGATCGCTTCGGGGATCGGGTGCAGCTCGAACTCGAACTGCGTGACGATGCCGAAGTTGCCGCCGCCGCCGCGCAGCCCCCAGAACAGCTCGCGGTGCTCGCTGTCGCACGCGTGGACGAGCCGCCCATCTGCCGTGACGACGTCGGCGCCGATCAGGTTGTCGGCGGCCAGCCCGTACTTGCGCATCAGCCAGCCGATGCCGCCGCCCAATGTGAATCCCGCGACGCCGGTGGACGAGATCAGTCCGCCCGTGGTTGCCAGCCCGTGGGCGAGTGTCTCGTGGTCGACGTCGGCCCACACCGCGCCGCCGCCGACCGTCGCCCAACGCGTGGTGGTGTCCACGCGGACGCCGTTCATCGGCGAGAGGTCGATGACCATCACGTCGTCGCCGGTCGAGAAGCCGGCGACGCTGTGGCCGCCGCCGCGGACGGCGATCTCGAGGTGGTTGGCCCGTGCGAACCCGACCGCCGCGATCACGTCTGCGGCGCCGGTGCAGCTCACGATGACAGCGGGCCGCCGACCGTTGTATGCGCCGTTCCAGATTCGCGCTGCGTCCTCGTAGCCCTCCGTATCGGGTGTGAAGATCTGCCCGCGAACGGACTCGCGAAGCTGGCCGATGGTCGCTTGGTCAAGCGCGGGAATGATCGTCTGACTCATTTGTTTCCTCCATCTCGTGAATGGTTGCTTGATCATGGTCGGGGCGATCCGCCATCCGCACATCGGGCACATCCCCTGACACGCACCCCGACATCGGGCCGCGGTGCAAGATCCGGGGGATGTGACGCTCGTGTGACCGAAAGGATCGGCGTGCGCCCGCGTCTATCAGTACATGGAGATTCATCAGCCCTATCGCGTGACGCAGCGTCCGGAGACGCGACGCGCGGACCGCAGGTTCGTGCGCCCGATCGTGCGCGCCATGCCCAGTCCGACGGCGCATCCGTCGAGCGAAGCGTGGCCGGCCGGGCGTGCCGGCGAGCGCGTACGCGCTAGCCGGAGCTGACCGTCTCGGCGAGCAGCACTCGCGCGACGTGCTGGCGGCCGCGGTGCAACCGGGTCGTGACAGTGGCCTCGCGCGTACGCAGCGCGCGCGCAGCCTCTCGATAGGAAAGCCCCATCAGGTCCACCGCGATCACGGCGTCGCGGTACAGCGACGGCGCGGCGGCGATCGCCTCGATGATCTCCCGTGCACTGTGCTCCTGGTCGGGCATCGCCACCGCATCGTGCTCGCACAGGCGATGCACGACCGGGCGTTGGGCCTGCAGGCGGTACCGCGTCGAGAAGGTGTTGCGCAGTGCCCGCAGCAGATACCCGACCTCGTTGCCGTCGCGCAGCAGACGGGGACGCTTGAGCACGTTGACGAGCGTCTCCTGCACGAGGTCCTCGGCGTCGTGCTGGGAACCACAGAGCGCCCAGGCCGCCCGATACAGCGTGTCGATGTGCCTCGACAGGCCTTCGGGATCGAGGATCTGCGGACCGCGGGCGCGGCGAGCCGGCGCGCGCAGCACCTCTGCTTCCGAGCAGCAGCTCATGTGACAAGGGTGCCTGAGCTGACGCTGAAGCGGTATAGGGAAATTCACCTAACTTTCGCGGCGCGACCCCTAGGAAAAGCGCACGGATCGGGAGACGCCCCGAGACCGGGGGTAAGGGCCACCCGACCGGCGTCATCCGGCGAGCGCCACGCGCAGGCTGCTGCGGGTTGAGACGCCCAGCTTGCGGTAGGCGGCGGCGAGATGCGTCTCGACCGTCTTGATGCTCAGAAACAGCTCTCTGGAGATTGCCTTGTTGCCCTTGCCCGCCGCGGCCAGCTCACAGATCTGGCGCTGGCGGGGGGTCAGGGCGGCGACGCCCTCGAACGCGGCACGCCGGGGACGCATACCGGTCGCGACGAGCTCGCGGCGCGCGCGCTTTGCCAGCACGAGCGCCCCGCAGGCATCGGCGTCGGCCAACGCCGGACGCAACGCTTCGCGTGCCTCCACGCGCCGACCCATGCGAGCCAGCGTGCTGCCAAGCTCCAGACGCAGACGGGCGGACTCGAGCACGGCGCTGCCGTCATCGAGCGGCTCGAGTGCACGCCGGCACAGCGCCAGGCGCGCCTCGTCGTCGGGCTCGGCGACGGCTCGTGCGTGCAGCGCGCGAGCGACCGCGACTGGAGCGCCGAACTGTCGCGCCAGCTCGACTTCGGCATCCGCCAGCGCGGCCGCTTCGCAGCGCCGCCCCAGGTGGGCGAGCGCGAGTGACGCGATCGAGCGCCAACCGCCCCAAGTTGGATTGGGCCTGCCCTGGCACGCGGCGCGCTCGCCGAGCTCACGCGCATCAGCGTGGGCGCGTTCGAAATCACCTTCGGCGAGCCACAGCCGCGCGCGGGCGTGCAGCAGCCGCGAGTCGGCGGGGCTGCGGCCGAGCTGACAGTCGAGACCGTGGGTGCACAGCACCTCGCGGGCCGCGTGGAAAGCCCCCCGCTCCGTCAGCGCCGACACAAGCACGCCGGCAGCGCCGGCGACGCACGCGCGGATCTCGTCGTCGGCGACCTCGAGCGCCTCGGCGGCCCGTCGCTCGGCCTCGGACACCTGACCCGTGCGCAACGCAAGCTCGGCCGCGTACCACGACGCGATCGCGCGCAGGCGGCGCGAGCCACGCATCAATGCCTCTGCGGCAAGGTCGTCGATCGCCTGACGTGCTTCGGGCACGCGATCGGTCATCACCAGCGTCAGCACGCACAGGTGGTACGCCGTGCCTTGCCAGGCATCGCGAAGCAGGAGCCCGCCGTCCATCGCCTCCAGCGCGAGCGCCGCCGCCGCGTCTGCGCCGGGTGTTCCAAGCTCGGCTGCGAGCCACCCCCGGTGGGCGAGGACGACGCGGCGGATCAGCGGGTGCGACGTGTCGTCAAGCTCGATCGAGGCCGCAAGCCGGGCGCGCTCGTCGTGTCGCTCGGGAATGGTCAGCAGCGCATCGAGCGTCGCGGCCTCGATGGCGGCCCTCGCCTCGGGCTCGGTCTCGAGCGCAAGCCGCGCCAGCAGATCGGAGATCCCGGCGTCGTCGCCGCGGGCGACCCCGAGGGCGGCGAGCCGGGTGAGCACGTCGATCCTGCTAGCGAGATCCCGTGCCTCGCCGAGTGCGTCGCGCAGTCGCCGGCGGGAGTCCGAATAGCCGGCGTGGAAGGCCACGGTGGCGAGCCGCGCTAGCAGCCGGCCGCGGTCGTCGTCGGGAGCGCGCTCGCTCAGCGCCCGTTCGAGGTAGGCGGCGGCGGCCTTGGGGTCGCCCTGATGAGCGGCTTGCTCGGCCGCGCTTTGCATCAGTGCGCTGGCTCGATGGTCGCGCGCAGGACGGCAGTGCAACAGGTGGCCCGCGACCTGGAGGGCCGGCGCATCGAGCGAGGCCAGGGCGGTGGCCGCCTCGCGGTGCAGGCGCTCGCGCTCGGCCGGGACGATCCCGAGCTTGATTGCGGCGGCGACCAGCGGATGCGCGAAGCGCTCGCCCTCCGCACCGAAGATCCCGGCGGCGGTGAGCGACTCGCGCGCAGTCACCAAGTCCTCGAGCTCCATCCCGGCGACCGCGGCAACCGCATGCTGAGGCGCACCGTCGCCGATCACAGACTGTGCGGCGGCGACCGCCCTGTCGCGGGGAGTCAGCTCCGACAGCAGCCGTCGCACCGTGTCGACGGTGTCGGCGCTGACCGGCGGAACTCCCTGCGTGCAGTCGCGGACCGCGGACGGGCCGTGCTCGGCCACCTGGCGCCCAAGCTCGCTCAACAGCCACGGGTTGCCCTCCACCGACCGATGGCAGTCGAGGCACACCGCCATCGACGTGTCGGGCGCATGGCGGCGAATCAGGGTTGCGGCGCCGCGAGGCGACAACGGCTGCGGGTGCAGCACGAAGGCTGAGCGCGCGCCGCCCAGCAGGCTCAGCAGGTCAGTTGCCGCGCGAGGATCGCCGGCGCGTACCGCGACCACGATGACGACGGGGACATCGTCGATCCGCCGCGCGAGGTACGACAGCACCTCCAGCGACTGACGGTCCGACCACTGCGCGTCGTCGACCAGCAGCGCCAGCGGGCGCCGCTGCGCGAGCCGCGAGGACAGCCAGAAAACGCTGTGCGCGATCGGCGTGGCGTCTTCTCCCGGGGGCATGACGCCATCAAGCAGCAATGCCCCGGCCGCGGCGGCGGCGCCGTCGAGCAGGTGGGCACGCTCCGGCACCGATGCGTCGATCAGCGGCGTCTCGAGCAGCGTCCGCACTACGCCGAACGCGAACTGGCGTTCCTGGGGACTGGGCGCGGCGCGGCGGATCGAGCAACCGGCGCGCGCAGCGATCGTCGCGGCGTACTCGACCAGAGCGGATTTGCCCAGTCCGGCTGAGCCGTCAATGACGACGACGCGGCCGGCACCCTTGGCCAGCCCGTTGACCGCGTCGTGCAGAACATCGAGCTCGGCATCGCGCTCGAGCAGCGGCCCCTCGACGGAGGTCGTGATCGCGGGCGCGGGCTCGAGCAGACGCAGCTGCGGTGAGCTGCCTGCACGCCGGTCGTCTATCGCAACGGTCGTCACCATGGTCCCAAGTCATCAGAAGCCCGACTGCCCCTTCTACCGGTGAAGACGGGGAGGGCACCGCGATCCTTCCAACGGTTTGCATCTGCGGCCACCCGCCACGCCACCATCGGCCGCTCCACGCCGCGCAGCACCAGCTCACAGCGGCTCTTGAGCGCAGACTCGAGCTGGCGAGCCGCCGATTGAGTCGTCATGCTGATCAGGGCCTCGTTGGGCCCAGCCGCGCGAGCCAGGCGCGCAGCCAGATTGACGGAGCTGCCATACCAATCGCCGTCTCGCATGAGCGCGGGTCCGGTGTGGGCTCCCACCCGGACCGGCAGCAGGTCGGGCCGCGTCCCAATCTCCAGCACCGTTCGCGCAGCGAGCGCCACCGCTCGGGCCGCGTCCGGAGCCCAGATCATCGCGCCGTCGCCCATCGACTTGACCTGCCGGGCGCCGTGCTCACGGCTCAGCGCGCCCATCGCGCGGCGGAACTCCCGCGCAACGCGTGCCCCGGCTTCGTCGCCGCATCGCTCGGTCAGCGCGGTGTAGCCGACGAGATCGGCGAACAGGAACGTCGGGGCGGGATGGCGGCCCATCCAGAGCAGCCGCGACTGCACCCACGCCTGGTGGACCAGGACGATCGCGATGCCCACCAAGCAGCCGGCGATCAGCTCAGTCATTGGCGATCCCGCGCTCGGGCTTTGGAACGTTCCACATACAACCGATGACGCGGCTCGTCTGGCGATCCTTCCCAGCCTCTGCGCCAAGAACCGTCGACGGCGATCGGCCGTATTCCTTAGGGGTGCATCGCTCGGGGTCGCCACCAAAGTTCAGGGCCGCCTCCCGATTGTCGGATTAGCGAGGGACGCCTAACTTCGGCCGACTTGTGCCCTGAGGGGCGCAGCTCAGGTCAACAAGAAAGTGGGGCAACCATGTGGGTTCATACGCAGAGACACCGAGGTAGGCGGCTGCTTGTGGCCGCGGCCGCAAGCGCATCAAGCCTCGCGCTGTTCGGCATCGCCGCCAACCCGGCGTTTGCGTCTTACAAGGCGCAGGTGCAGAACGGCGTACTACAGATCACCGGCGACGCCGCGAGCGACAAGCTCGCCCTGGTGCCCAACGGCACGGCTCTCGCGGTGGACGTCGGTGAGGACGGCACGGTCGATTTCAGCTTCGACAGCAGCACCTTCAGTTCGATCAACGTTCAGGCGGGCGACGGCGACGACACCGTGGACGCGAGCAACGGCCTCGCGGGGTTCGGACACTTGACCATCAACGGCGGCCCGGGGAACGACACGATCCGCGGGGGCGACGGTGACGACACATTGATGGGCGGTAACGGAAACGACACGATCGATGGCAACCGCGGCAATGACCTGGCGATCGGTGGCGGCGGCAACGATACGTTCGTCTGGGATCCCGGCGACGGCAGCGACGTAATCGAGGGTCAGGGCGGCGCCGATGCGATGAACTTCAACGGCTCCAACGCCAGCGAGAAGATCGACGTGTCGGCCAACGGCTCGCGGGTGCGGCTCACACGTGACGTCGCCGCGATCGTGATGGATCTGAATGGCGTCGAGAGCCTGAACCTCAGGACGCTAGGTGGCACCGACGCAGTCAGCGTGCAGAACCTGAGAGGCACCGGCCTCAGCACGGCAAACGTCGACCTCAGCAGCTTCGACGGCACCCCCGACGGTTCGGCGGACAACGTGAACGTGTTCGGCACTGACGGCGCGGACAATGCGACCGTCGGCGGGACCGGGGGCGTGGTCAAGGTCTCCGGGCTCGGCGAGGTCGTGAACGTCTCGGGCGCCGACGCGCTCGATGGCGTTGGTGTCGACACGCTCGGCGGCAACGACACGATCGCCAACAGCGTTCTCACGCCGGGTCCGGCGTCGATCAACATCGACGGCGGCGCCGACTCCGACACGACTAACTACAACGGCACCGCGGCAGCCGACACGATCGGGGTCGCGCTCAACGGGACCGCGGTCGCGACGTTCCCCCCCAACGGCAGCGTGCAGAACAGCACGAACGTCGAGAACCTGGTCATCAACGGTCAGGCCGGCGACGACACCGTCCAAGGCCAGAACGGGATCGCGTCGCTGACGCACCTGACGATCAACGGCGGCGACGGCAACGACACGCTCGGTGGCGGCGACGGCGCCGACACGCTGATGGGCGGTAACGGAAACGACACGATCGATGGCAACCGCGGCAATGACGTGGCGATCGGTGGCGGCGGCAACGATACGTTCGTCTGGGACCCGGGCGACGGCAGCGACGTGCTCGAGGGTCAGAGCGGCAGCGACGCGCTGAACTTCAACGGCTCCAACGCCGCCGAGAAGATCAACGTGCTGGCCAACGGCACGCGGGTTCTGCTCACCCGGGACATCGCGGCGATCACGATGGACTTCAACGGGATCGAGGCCCTGAACGTCAGGGCGCTCGGTAGCGCGGACACGGTGAACGTCAACCGGCTCACCGGCACCAACCTCGCGACGGTGAACGTCGACCTCAGCGACTTCCAGGGTAACCCCGACGGTTCGGCCGACAACGTGAACGTGTTCGGCACTGACGGCGCGGACAGCGCGACCGTCGGCGGGACCGGGGGCGTGGTCAAGGTCTCCGGGCTCGGCGAGGTCGTGAACGTCTCGGGCGCCGAGGCGCTCGATGGCGTTGGTGTCGACACGCTCGGCGGCGACGACACGATCACCAACAGCGTACTGACGCCGGGTCCGGCGGCAGTCAACGTCGATGGCGGCGAGGGCTCTGACACCTCGACGTACAACGGCACGGCGGCGGCCGACTCGATCGGGATCGCGCTCAACGGGACCGCGGTCGCGACGTTCCCGCCCAACGGCAGCGTGCAGAACGCCACCAACGTCGAGAACTTCATGGTGAAGGGCCTGGGCGGCGACGACACGATCCAGGGGCAGAACGGGATTGCATTGCTCACGCACCTGACGATCGACGGCGGCGACGGCAACGACACGCTCGGCGGCGGCGACGGTGACGACACCCTGTTGGGCAGTAATGGGAACGACACGATCGATGGCAACCGCGGGAATGACCTGGCGATCGGTGGTGCCGGCAACGATACGTTCGTCTGGGACCCGGGTGACGGCAGCGACGTGCTCGAGGGTCAGATCGGAGTCGACACCCTGAACTTCAACGGCTCAAATGCCGGCGAGAAGATCGAGGTGTTGGCCAATGGCACCCGGGTGCGGCTCTCGCGTGACATCGCGAACATCAACATGGACCTCAACGGGATCGAGGGCCTGAACATCAGGGCGCTCGGCAGTGCCGACACGATCACGATCAACGATCTGACCGGTACCGGCCTGACGAAGGCCAACGTCGACCTCTCCGGCTTCGACGGTCTACCCGATCAGTTCGCGGACACCGTGATCGAAAACGGCAGCGCGCTCGCGGAGAACGTCGCCGTGACGACGTCGGGCTCGCAGGTGCTGGTGAGCGGCCTGAAGCCTGCGCTCACGGTTACCGGGAGCGAGCAGGCCGACACGCTGCGCGTCAACACCCTGGGCGGCAAGGACCAGGTCACCGTGGCGCCCGAGGTGAGTCAGCTCATCACCCCGGTCGTCGACCTGGGCGCCGATCAGTAAGGGCCAAACGGGGCAGACGAGAGACGGGGCGCCGCCGTTCTGTACGGCGGCGCCCCGACCATGCTCTCCGGGCATCTCACGAGACACCGCTTCCGGTGCGTTTGGTCTGTATGACCAAAATCACCACTGACATACGCGCGCGCGTGGATGGCCTGCCCTGGGACGAGCTGCGCGCCGCGCTGGACGACAAGGGTCACGCCGTCACGCCGGCGGTGCTGGATCCCGGCGAATGCGACGCGCTGTCTGACCTGTTCGACAACGGCAACTTTCGCTCCACGATCGACATGGCACGCCACCGGTTCGGCGACGGCCGCTATCGATACTTCGACCATCCGCTTCCGGAGACGATCGCTGCGCTGCGCTGCTCGTTCTACCGTCACCTCGCGCCGATCGCCAACGATTGGGCGGCCCTGCTGCGCGGCGAGAACCCGAGCTTCCCGCTCGAGCACGACGAGCTGCTGCACCGATGCCACGAGGCCGGGCAGCGACGGCCCACGCCGCTGATCCTGCGCTACGGGCCGGGAGACTGGAACGCGCTTCACCAGGATCTCTACGGCGAGGTCTACTTCCCCTTCCAGGTGCTGACGATCCTCGCCCGCCCGAGCGCCGACTTCGAGGGCGGCGAGTTCGTCCTGCTCGAGCAGCGTCCCCGGGCCCAGAGTCGCGCCCACGTGCTGACCCCGGCACAGGGCGCGTTCGTGATCTTCCCCACGTCGGCACGACCCAACCGAGGCAAGAACGGATATCACCGTGTCGGCATGCGCCACGGGGTCGCGACCGTCACGTCGGGTCGGCGCACCGCGCTCGGCGTGATCTTCCATGACGCCAGGTGAGCGGTGGCTACAGTCATCTATGGGACGGTTCGGGAGGCGGGCACCGCGCGCTTCACCGGATCGTCACCAGATCCCCTTCGGGGAGGCCGAACATCGATGGCGATGAGCTACTCAGAGATCCACTTTCACCTGCTACCGGGTGTCGACGATGGCCCGCCGTCGCTCGAGCAGAGCCTCGAGCTGGCGCAACTCGCCGTGGCCGACGGCACGCGGACGGTCGTTGTGACGCCCCACGTCCATCCCCTCCACATCACCGATCCGAGCGAGATCCCAGAGCGGGCACTGGAGCTCGATGCTCGCTTGCGCGCCGCTCGTATCCCGGTGGAGGTGCTTGCCGGCGGTGAGCTCGCGCTCGACATGGTCGGACGGCTGCGACAGTCCGAGCTCGAGGTGATCGCCCAGGGCCCTGCGGGACGGCGCTGGCTGCTGCTCGAGGCTCCGTTCGACGGGCTCGACGAGCGCTACACCGAGGGCGCCGATGAGCTGCGCGAGCGCGGGTTTGCGGTAGTTGTCGCACATCCCGAGCGCGCGCGGGTCGCTGGGGCGACAGACGCGGTGATTGCCAACGAGCTTTCTGAGGGCAGCGTTCTGCAGGTCAACGCCTGGTCGCTCACCGGCCGCTACGGCGACGCCACGCGCGCGCTGGCGCTGCGGCTGTTGCGCTCCACTCCCGGGGCCGTCCTGGCCTCCGATGCCCACGGCCCCCACCGTC
>DASSGR010000119.1:0-12253 GCA_035693425.1 Solirubrobacteraceae bacterium | reverse complement strand
TGCTGATGCGGTTCCACACCCAGACCGCGGGCGTGTCTTTGACCGCGCAGCAGCCGTTGAACAACATTGTGCGGACGGCGATCGAGGGTTTGGCGGGTGTGCTCGGTGGCACCCAGTCGTTGCACACAAACAGCTTTGACGAGGCGCTGGCGCTGCCGACCGAGCAGGCGGTCCGGGTCGCGCTGCGCACGCAGCAGATCCTCGCCGAGGAGACGGGCGTCGCGAACACGATCGACCCGCTCGGCGGGTCGTATTTCGTCGAGGCGCTCACCGATCGGATGGAACAGCAGGCGTACGAGTACTTCGCCAAGATCGACGAGCTCGGCGGGATGGTGGAGGCCGTCAAGCGCGGGTTCCCGCAGCGCGAGATTGCCGACGCGGCGTTCCAGTACCAGCGGGAGGTCGAGGCCGGGATCCGCAAGGTCGTCGGGGTCAACTCCTACACCGAGGGCGAGGACGAGCCGACACCGATCCTGCGCATTGACCCGGCGTTCGAGGTCGATCAGGTCCGGCGCGTGCGGGAGGTCCGCGAGCGGCGCGGATCCCAGCGCGTGAACGAGGCGCTCGCGGCGGTGGAGCACGCAGCGCACGATCCCGAGGAGAACCTGATGCCGTACTTGCTCGAGGCAGCGCGGGCCCGGGCTACCGAGGGGGAGATGGTCCAGGCCCTGCAGAAGGTGTTCGGAAGCTACACCGAGACTCCGGCGTTCTGAGCGTGTTAGACGGTCTGATGCGCAAACTCATCCTGATCGCCGTGGTCGCGGCTTTCGCCGCGGTGCCCGCCGTGTCGGCGCTGGCGTCGACGCCGGCGACGAACGTCTCGATCACCAACAACCACTTCAAGCCCAAGACGCTGACGGTCAAGCGCGGCACCCGGGTCACCTGGGTCTGGCACTCGTTCGGCGTCTTCCACAACGTGACTGTCAAGAGCGGGCCGTCCAAGTTTCATTCGGCGAACAAGGGCGGCGGCACCTACAGCCATCTGTTCGGTAAGAAGGGCACCTACCAACTCGTCTGCACGCTGCACCGGGGAATGAAGGAAACGATCGTCGTCCGGTAGCCGGGCCCACGCGGCGCGACAACCAACCATCTAGAATCCGCGGCCGCTCGCGGTCGACTGCCCTTGCGACCGCGTGCTGCCCGTTTAGATGCCGTCCTCCGCAGAGAAGAAGATTCGCGTCGTCGTCGCGAAGCCTGGCCTCGATGGCCACGACCGCGGTGCCAAGATCATTGCCCGCGCGCTTCGCGACGCCGGCATGGAGGTCATCTACACGGGCCTGCACCAGACGCCCGAGCAAATCGTGGAGACCGTCCTTCAGGAGGACGCCGACGCGGTGGGTCTTTCGATCCGGTCCGGCGCCCACATGACGCTCGTGCCCAAGGTCGTCGAGCTGCTGCGCGAGCAGGGGGCCGACGACGTGATCGTCACGGTCGGGGGGACCATCCCGGACGACGATGTTGAGGAGCTCAAGCGGCTCGGCGTCGCCGAGGTGTTCACGCCGGGCGCATCGACGCAGGTCGCGGTCGATTTCATCCGCGGCGCCGTAAGGGCGTGAGCCGCCCGGCTCGCGGTCGCGCCACCTCATGGCCCCCACGGTTACTGATTGACTCGTCAGTCAACGCGGGTAAAATGCCGAAGCACTGAACTCTTAGGAGGCCCCACTTGAAGATTTGCGTCCTGGTCAAAGAGGTCCCGGACGCCGCCGTCGAGAAGCGAATCGACCCCTCGACGGGGCGAATGGACCGCTCAGGGGAGAAGAACCTCAACCCCTACGACACCCACGCCATCGAGGCGGCAATGCAGATCCGCGAGGGCGGCGCTGTGCAGGTCGACGAGATCGTCGCCGTGACGATGGGCCCGGAGTCCGCGGTCCGCGCGCTGCACAAGGCCGTTTCCCTCGGGGCCGACCGCTCGATGCACCTGACCGATGAGGCGCTGGCTGGCTCCGACGTGGCCGCGACCGGCTACGCGCTCGCTAAGGCGCTCGAGAAGGAGTCGCCGGACCTGGTGCTGCTCGGTCAGCAGTCAGACGACGGCGAGTGCTACACGATCGGCGCCGTCGTCGCCGACCACCTTAAGATGCCGTCGCTGACGCAGGTGATCAAGATCGACGTCGAGTCCGAGGCGCTGCGCTGTGAGCGCCAGGCCGAGTACGGCTACGACACCGTCCAGGTCAAGCTGCCGGCCGTGATCTCCGTCGGAGACGCGATCAACGAGCCGCGCTACCCGTCGCTGAAGGCGATCATGGGCGCCAAGAAGAAGCCGCTCGAGAGCGTTGCCGCGGGCGACGTCGGGATCGACGCCTCGCTCGTCGGCGAGGAGGGCTCGCGCGTGCAGTGCGGCGAGTTCAAGGACCCGCCGGCGAAGTCGGCCGGCCAGATCATCGAGGACGAGGACACCGACGACACCGTCGAGAAGATCGTCGCCTGGCTCGACGAAAGGAAGCTGATCTAGATATGCCAGATGTTCTGACCTACGTCCTGCACTACGAGGGCGAGTTCAACAAGAACTCGCTCGGCGCCGTCTCCGAGGGCGCGGCTCGCGCATCGGAGATCGGCGGCGAATGCCACGCGGTCGTGGTCGGCGGCGACGACCTGACCGACGAGCTGTGCCAGTCGCTCGGCGCCTACGGCGCGACCAAGGTGTTCCGCGCCAAGGGCGAGGAGGGTCTCGCGCAGCCGGTGATTGACGTGATGGCCAAGGTGATCGACGACAACGGCCAGTCCTACGCACTGTTCGGCGGCGGACTGTTGGGCTTCGAGATCGGAGCGGGGCTGGCCGCGCGCAAGCAGGCCGGCGTGACCATGGAGGTCACCGCGGTTCGTGCGCAGGACGGCAAGCTCGTGGCCGAGCGTCCGATCCTAGGAGACTCCAAGATCTCGACGTCGCACTACAAGGGCGACCTCGGGATCATCATCGGACGGATCAACGCGTTCGAGATCAGCCAGGGCGACGGCGCCTCGGCGGAGGTCGTCGACGTTGACGTCGAGTACTCGCCGTGGTCAAACCAGGCGTCGATGGTCCAGCGCGGCGAGCAGCGCGGCGCCGACGTCGATATCGAGGGCGCCGACATCCTCGTCGCCGGCGGCCGCGGCCTGGGCAAGCCCGAAGGGTTCGAGCTCGCCGAGGCGCTGGCCAAGGCGTTTGGCGGCAACAGCGCCGTCGCCGCCACCCGCGCGGTCGTCGACGCCGGCTGGTACCCCTACGCCGCGCAGATCGGGCAGACCGGCAAGACCGTGTCGCCGAAGCTGTACCTCGCGGCGGGCATCTCCGGCGCGATCCAGCACAAGGTCTGCATGCAGTCCTCGGAGAACATCGTGGCGATCAACAAGGACGCCAATGCCCCGATCTTCGAGTTCTCCGACCTCGGGATCGTCGGCGATCTCAACAAGATCCTGCCTAAGCTGACCGAGGCCATCAAAGCCAAGAAGGGCGGCTGACCCGGGCATGTCATCTCACAACGGCGCGGTCGCACCAAGCGAGTTCCCGCCCCCGGTCGACTCGACCAGGGAGTTCATCAAGCGCGAGCTCGACTCCGAGGACGAGCGGATCGACGTCGGGGTGGCGATCGTCGGCGGCGGCACGGCCGGGCTGGCCTGTGCGAACCGCCTCCTGAAGCTGCTGGGCGACGACCCCGAGCTGATGGAGAAGCTGGGCGAGGTCCCGGTGGCGGTCATCGAGAAGGCCAAGACGTGCGGTGGCCACAACCTGTCGGGAGCGGTGATGCGCCCCGGCCCGCTGCAGGAGCTGTTCCCCGACATGACCCGGGAGCAGTGGCGCAAGGAGCGCTTCGCGTTCGGCGAGGTGACCAAGGAGTCGGTCTACCTGCTCACCAGCGCCAAGACTAAGGTCAGGGTGCCGATCCCGTTCGTGCCGAACTTCAAGAACCACGGCAACGAGGTCGTCTCCGTCGCGGCGCTCGCGCGCTACCAGCAGCGCCAGGCCGAAGAGGGTGGTGCCTACGTGCTCACTGAGACCTCGGCCACGCAGCTGATCGTCGAGGACGGCGCCGTGGTCGGCGTGCGCTCGGGCGACAAGGGCCGGGGCAAGGACGGCGAGCCGCTTGGCAACTTCGAGCCCGGCACCGACATCAAGGCGAAAGTGACCGTGCTCGCGGAAGGCTGCTGGGGCCACCTCACGGGTGCCGCGATCCGGGAGTTCGACCTGGGAGAAGGACGCGAGCCCCAGGTCTGGGAGCTGGGGGTCAAGGAGGTCTGGAAGGTCAAAAAGCCGCTCGACCGCGTGATCCACACGTTCGTGCAGCCGTGGCCGCTCAGGGTCGCGGCCAAGTACGGGCAGCTCGGCGGCACGTGGATCTACCCGATGAAGGACGAGAAGACGGGCGACGATCTCGTGTCGATCGGCTTTGTCGTCGACCTCAACTACCGCGACGCGACGACCTCGGCCCACGACCTGCTCCAGACGTTCAAGCAGCACCCGCTCGTCAAGGACATCCTCGAGGGCGGGGAGCGCGTGGCCTGGGGAGCCAAGGCCCTCCCGGGCGGAGGCTATTGGTCGATGCCCAAGCTGACGATGCCGGGCGCACTGCTCGTCGGCGACGCCGGCGGCATGGTCGACACGGCAGCGCTCAAGGGGGTGCACCACTGCATCAAGTCCGGGATGCTCGCCGCCGACGCGATCTACAAGTCGCTCAAGTCCGGCGAGTCGCTGGAGTCCTACGAGCAGGCGGTCGACGACTCCTCGATCGGCAAGGAGCTCTACCAGGTCCGCAACACGCGACAGGCGTTCCAGAAGGGCTTTCTGGTCGGCAGCCTGCTCGCGGGCCCCTCGATCATGTCCAAGGGAAAGGTCCCGCCGGGCCGCCTGGAGTGGCACCGCGACGACGCCGAGCCGATGTTCGTCGGCGACACGCGCGAGCGGTATCCCAAGCCCGACGGCAAGTACACGTTCGACAAGCTCGGGTCGGTGTACATCTCGGGCAACGCGACCCGCGACGACGCGCCAAACCACATCCGCGTGCACAAGAAGGTCCCCAGGGAGATCGCCGAGACGTGGCGATGGATGTGCCCGGCGGCTGTGTATGAGATCCCCGACGACGCGCCCGAGTCCGGGCCTGTCGACGTGATCGTCAACTACACCAACTGCGTGCAGTGCGGTGCGATCACCGCCAAGGGCGGTCGCCTGACTCCGCCCGAGGGCGGCGACGGGCCGCTCTACCAGATCACCTAACCGGCTCCCGGGCGCGGCGTACCCGGGAAACTTCCGGGGGACACGAGTGTTCAAAGGGTATGAAGCGGATCGCTCTAACCGCCTTTTGCACCCTTGTGGTCGGCGTGATCGCGGCGACCTCGGTCAACGCCGACCCGCCGCGCTCGCAGCTGAACAAGTTCATGTGCGTGAGCGCGCTCGACCCCCCATCGCGGGCGATATCGGTCACCGCGGTGATGCGTCCGGTGACCGGCACGTCGAAGCTGCAGATCAAGTTCCAGCTGTACTCGCGAAGCTCGAGCACGCGTCCGTTCACGCGCGTGCGGGGAGGCGACCTCAACCGCTGGGTGTCGCCCAGCGATCCGACGCTGGGCCAGCGCTCGGCCGACGTCTGGACCGTGATCAAGCAGATTGTCGACCTCAAGGCGCCCGCCGCCTACCGCGTGCGCGCGATCTTCCGCTGGATCGGCGCCCACAACAAGGTTCTCGGGACGACGGTGCGAACCAGCCCCAGCTGCTACCAGCCCGAGCTGCGGCCCGACCTCCAGGTCAAGACGATCACCATCGAGGCGGTCCCTGGGAACGCTGACGCGAACGAGTACGTCGCGGTCATCCGCAATCGCGGCGCGACCGCGGCGGGGCCGTTTCAGGTCCAGTTCATCGACGGCTCGGTCGTCAAGTCGCACTCGGTGACGAGCCTGCCGGCGCACTCGACGATCCACCAGCGCTTCCTCGGACCGCTCTGCACCAGCGGCCCGGCGACCGTGACGGCGGATCCCGTCGACGCCGTCGACGACTACGACCGCGCCAACAACTCGCTCAGCGTCACGTGCTCTTCGACCACATCCGCGACGCTACACTCAAGGGTGCAATGAAGACTGACATTCATCCTGAATACGTAGACGCTCACGTCCGCTGCACGTGCGGCAACGAGTTCATGACCCGCTCGACGCAGAACGAGATCCACGTCGAGATCTGCTCCGCCTGCCACCCGTTCTACACGGGCAAGCAGAAGCTGGTCGACACCGGCGGTCGCGTCGAGCGCTTCCAGCGGCGCGTGGCCAAGGGTCGCCGCGCTTCTCGCCCCACCGCCAGCACGGGCGCTTAGCCCAGCGGTGTAACTGATGCGGGGCGGGGAAGGACGCCTTACCGCCTCGCGCGACGCCCCGGTGGGCGGCCAGG
Source organism: Solirubrobacteraceae bacterium (assembly GCA_035693425.1). Classification (GTDB taxonomy): domain Bacteria; phylum Actinomycetota; class Thermoleophilia; order Solirubrobacterales; family Solirubrobacteraceae; genus Palsa-465. Next base: position 5,901 of record DASSGR010000119.1, on the reverse strand, counting down.
CCGTGCTCGAGGGCGTGATGATGCGCGGCATCACGACGTGGGCCGTCGCCGTGCGCAAGCCCGCTGTCGAGGAGGGCTCGACCGAGCTGGGACCGATTGCCGTGCAGTCGTTCCCGCTGGTCTCGTGGACCAAGCGCCATCGCTTCTATCGCCTGCCGGTGATCCGCGGCGTCGTCGCGCTCGCCGAGTCGCTGGCGATCGGCCTGCGCGCACTCGGCATCTCGGCGAACGCCCAGCTCCCCGAGGAGGAACAGGAGATCTCCAGCGGCGCGTGGGCGGGCACGGTTGTGGTCGCGCTCGTGTTCGCGATCGGTCTGTTCTTCGTCGTGCCCGTCGGCCTGACGAGCCTGATCCGCCACCAGCTGAACTCGTCAATTCTGTTTTGGCTGGTTGAGGGGGTGGTGCGAACCTCGATCTTCCTCGGCTACCTGTGGCTGCTGTCGCGCCTGCCCGACCTCCGCCGCGTATTTGAGTACCACGGCGCCGAGCACAAGACGATCTCGTGCTTTGAGGCCGACGACGAGCTCGTCCCCGAGCGCGCCGCGCTGTACTCGCGGCTGCACCCGCGCTGCGGCACGAGCTTTTTGCTGATCGTGATGATCATGGCGATCTTCGTGTTCGCCCCGATCGGGTTGCCCGCCTGGTGGATTCTGGTGCTGACGCGGATCCTCGGCGTGCCCGTGATCGCCGGCCTGTCGTTCGAGGTGATCAAGTGGGCCGGTCGCAACCGCCGGCGCCGCTGGGTGCAGTGGATCATGTACCCCGGCCTGCAGCTGCAGCGCCTGACCACGCGCGAGCCCGACCTCGACCAGCTCGCAGTCGCGATCGCCGCGATGAAGGCGGTGCCCGAGGTCCAGAACCCCGGCCAGGTGTCGGCCGAGGATCTGCTGGGCGTCGAAGTCGTGGCCTAGAAGCTGCAGTTCCGCGGGCGATCGGGCCTACACTCGAAGGCATGATCGACGACCTGATCGCCCAGATCGAGGCACGCTTCGACGAGCTGCAGACCGAGCTTTCCGACCCCGCGGTGATCGGCGACCGCGAGCGCTTCGCGGCGACCAGCCGGGCGTATCGCGAGCTCGAGCCGGCCGCCAAGCTGGCGACCGAGTATCGCCGTGTGGTCGACGACCTCGAGGGCGCACGCGAGCTGCTCGCCGAGGACGGCGACGACCCGGAGCTGCGCGCGCTGCTGGAGTCATCGCGCGAGCGGATCGAGGCGCTCGAGGAGGAGATCCGCCTGGCGATGGTCGAGCGCGACCCCAATGACGACAAGAACGTGATCGTCGAGATCCGCCCGGGCGCGGGCGGCGACGAGGCCGGCCTGTGGGCCGGGGACCTGTACCGGATGCTGACTCGGTACGCCGAGCGGCGCGGATTCACCGTCGAGCCACTGTCGATCGGCGACGGTACCTACACGTTCGGGGTCAAGGGGGATGGTGCGTACTCGGTCTTTAAGTTCGAGGGAGGCACGCACCGCGTCCAGCGGATCCCCGAGACCGAGTCCCAGGGGCGGATCCACACCTCGACGGCCACCGTTGCGGTGCTGCCCGAGGCCGAGGAGGTAGAGGTCGAGGTCGACCCCAACGACCTGCAGATCGACGTCTACCGAAGCTCCGGCCCCGGCGGCCAATCGGTCAACACGACCGACTCGGCGGTTCGGATCACCCACAAGCCTTCGGGGATCGTGGTCTCCATGCAGGACGAGAAGTCCCAGCTTCAGAACCGCGAGCGCGCGATGCGCGTGCTGCGCGCGCGCCTGTACGAGCGGGCCCTGGCCGAGCAGCAAGCCGCGATCGCGTCATCGCGCCAGGCTCAGGTCGGAAGCGGCGAGCGCGCCGAGAAGATCCGCACCTACAACTTCCAGGAAAAGCGCGTCAAGGACCACCGCATCAACCTGCTGGTCCACAACCTCGACGCGATCCTGATGGGCGAGCTCGACGAGCTGACGTCCGCGCTGCAGGACGACGAGAAGCGGCGGCGCCTGCAGGAGCGTGCGGTTGCCTGACACGGCCTCGGCCGTGCGCGTTCGTGAAGCGCTCGCCGATGGCACGATGGCGCTCGCGGCGGCGAGCGTCGACACCCCGCGGCTTGACGCGGAGCTGCTGCTGGCCGAGGCGATGGGCGTGGACCGCGCCCGACTGGTGCTGGACTCTGGCTCACTCCTGCCTCCCGGGGTTCTGGAGACATTCGAGGCGTTGATCTTGCGCCGGGTCGCGCGCGAGCCCGTCGCCTACATCCTCGGACGTCGCGATTTTCGCCGCCTGACGCTGGCGGTCGACCCGCGGGTCCTGATCCCGCGGCCCGAGACCGAGTTGCTCGTCGAGGTGGGGCTGGGGTTTCCGGAGGGTTTTCGTGTCGCCGACGTCGGGACCGGGTCCGGGGCGGTCGCTTTGGCGCTGAAGGACGAGCGGCCGGATCTGGACGTTGTCGGAATTGATTTGAATGAAGATGCGGTCGCGGTGGCGCGGGCCAACGCGTCGCGACTGGGGCTCGCAGCTTCGTTTGTCGTGGGCGATCTGCTCGATGGGGTGGACGGGCGGTTCGACGCCGTGCTCGCGAACCTGCCGTACGTGGCTTCAGGGGCGGCGCTGGCCCCGGAGATCGCTCTGTACGAGCCGGCGGACGCGCTGCTCGCGGGACCGGACGGGCTCGATGTGATCCGGCGGCTGGTATCGCAGGTGGACGGCGTGTCGGTCGTCGCGTTGGAGATCGGCTTCGATCAGGGGGATGCCGTGGCGGGGCTCATGCGGTCCGCCGGCTTTGCGTCGGTGGAGCGCCTGCGCGATCTCGCCTGGCACGAGCGGGTGGTCGTCGGGCGCCGGTGAGCGACGCCGAAGCGTTCGACCGCTGCATGTCCGTCGGCGGGGTCGCGGTGTTTCCGGCCGACACCGTCTACGGCCTGGCGTGCGATCCCGACAACAAGGTCGCGGTTCAGCGCCTGTACACGCTCAAGCGTCGTGCGTACGGCAAGCCGTCGGCGGTGATGTTCTTCGACGTCTCGCTTGCCCTCTCGGCCTTGCCCGAGCTGGGCGAGCGGACCCGCGAGGCCTTGCTGCGGCTTCTGCCCGGAGCGGTGAGCGTGCTGCTGCCCAACCCCGGCGGGCGCTTCCCGCTGGCGTGCGGCGACGACCCGTCGACGCTTGGGTTGCGGGTGCCGGAGGTGCCGCTGCTGGCCGGCGTGCGCTGGCCGGTGCTGCAGTCGAGCGCCAACCGCGCGGGTGGGCCTGATCCACGTCGCCTCGAGGACGTCCCCGAGCTGCTTCGCCGGTCGGCGGACCTCGTGATCGATGGGGGCGAGCTGCCGGGGACGCCGTCGACGGTGGTCGACCTGCGGCGCTACGAGGAGGACGGTTCGTGGGAGGTGGTCCGGGCCGGTGCCGTGAGCTACGACGAGCTCGGGCCCGCGCTCCAGGGCCAGTACCACTTCAACCCCGACACGTACGCCGAGATGATCCAAGCGGACGTGCCCTCGTATGCCCGGCTGCAGGAGGAGCTGACGGCGGCTTCCGGGTCCGGCGCCCAGCGCGTGCTCGAGCTCGGGACCGGCACGGGGGAGACGGCGCGCCGGCTACTCGCGGCCCATGCGGATGCGTTCCTGGTCGGAGTCGATGCGAGCACGGAGATGCTCGCGGTGGCGCGCTCGGCGCTGCCGGCCGACCGGGTCGACCTGCGGGTGGGGGGAATCGAGGAGCCGCTGCCGGAGGGGCCGTTCGACCTCGTGGCCAGCGCCTTGTGCGTTCATCACTTGAGCGGTGCGGAGAAGGCTGACCTGTTCAGGCGCGTGTTGTCTGTTCTTCGGCCCGGGGGGCGGTTTGTGCTGGCGGACGTCGTCGTGCCGGTCGATCCGGCGGACGCAACCACCCCGCTGACGCCGGGCTTTGACCGCCCGAGTCCGCTGTCTGATCAGCTCGGTTGGCTGGTCGATGCGGGCTTCGACGTACGGGTCAGCTGGGCATCCGGAGACCTCGCGGTCGTCGCCGCGGACGCGCCCGGGTGATGCCGCGGCGATTGCTATCGTCGCGCCAGTGAGCGCTGACCTGCCCTCGGACTTCTTCAACCGGCCGCTGGCCGAGGTCGACCCCGAGATCGCCGAGGTGCTCGCCCTCGAGCTCGAGCGTCAGCAGAACACGCTCGAGATGATCGCGTCGGAGAACTTCGTCCCGGTCTCGGTGCTCGAATGCCAGGGCTCGGTTCTCACCAACAAGTACGCCGAGGGCTATCCGGGCAGGCGCTACTACGGCGGCTGTGAGTTCGTCGACATCGCCGAGCAGCTGGCGATCGACCGCGCCAAGGCGCTGTTCGGCGCCGATCACGCCAACGTCCAGCCGCACGCGGGCGCGCAGGCCAACATCGCCGTCTACCACGCCCTGCTCGATCCGGGCGACTCGCTGATGGGACTCGAGCTCTCGCACGGCGGCCACCTCACCCACGGGATGCGGATCAACGTCTCCGGAAAGCTCTACGAGATCATCCCCTACCACGTCGAGCGCGAGACCAGCCTGATCGACATGGACGAGGTCGACCGGATCGCGCACGACTGCCGGCCGAAGATGATCCTCGCCGGCTGGTCCGCCTACCCGCGGATCCTCGACTTCGAGCGCTTCCGGGCGATCGCCGACGACGTCGGCGCCTACCTGGTCGTCGACATGGCGCATTTCGCCGGGCTGGTTGCGGCCGGCCTGCACCCCAGCCCGGTGCCGTATGCCGACGTGGTCACCACCACGATCCACAAGACCATCGGTGGCGCCCGCGGCGGCATGATCCTGTGCCGAGAGGAGCTCGCCAAGCGGATCGACTCGGCGGTGTTCCCGGGCCAGCAGGGCGGCCCGCTCGAGCACATCATCGCCGGCAAGGCCGTGGCGCTGCGGATCGCGGCATCCGAGCCGTTCCGCGAACGCCAGGAGCGGACGGTGGCAGGTGCGCGGGCGGTTGCGACGGAGCTGCTGTCGGCGGGCGGCGGCATCAGCGTCCTGACCGGCGGCACCGACGTGCACCTGGTGCTGTGCGACCTGCGCGAGTCAGAGCTCGACGGCAAGCAGGCCGAGGACCGGCTCGCCGCCGTCGGCATCACCGTCAACCGCAACGCCGTCCCGTTCGACCCGCGCCCGCCGGCCGTGTCCTCGGGCCTGCGGATCGGGACGCCGGCGCTGGCCACGCGCGGCCTACAGGCCGACGACTTCGTCGAAGTCGGCCGGATCATCGCCGATGCGTTGGCGGTCGACGACTTCGAGGCGCGGCGCGGCGACCTCGCCGACCGTGCCGCCGCGATCGCCGAGCGCTTCCCGCTGTACGCGGGGCTGGCCGCAGCTGTGCCAACTCTGTAACGGCGCGGCTTCAAGTTTGTTCCGGCGGGCCCTTTCGGCGGTTTGCCGAGTGATACTCGGCGAGCATGACCACTGAAGGGGGTGCACCACACGACAAGGCCACCGATCTCCGCGAAGCCTGTCGTGTGACGCACCGCATAGGTGCATGGCACGTCAGGCCTTCGGCTCGGCGAAGGCGTTGACGTGTGATGCACCCCCTCGAGCTTCAGATTGCCCAGATCGCTGGTCGGCAGGACAACCTGATCACCTGGGACCAACTGGTTCGCATCGGAGTCGGACGGAGGGCGGTCGCTCGCCGCGTCGAGAACGGTCGCTGGCAACGCATCCACAAGGCTGTCTATCTCATTGGTCCGGCGCCGCCGACGCTCTCGGCAAAGGCGCGAGCGGCTGCGTTTACGTGTGGGGACGGCGCCGCGGTCAGCCACCGAACTGCGGCGGTGATCTGGAAGCTCGTGCCAGCCCCGCCCGAGCCTGAACTCCACATCACCGTGCCGGGCCGCAACCCAGGTGTGAAGCCCGGCATCCGCATCCACCGAGTCGCCGAGCTCGTGTCGCAGGACCTGGCAATGAGCGATGGCAT
>DASSGR010000118.1:0-14378 GCA_035693425.1 Solirubrobacteraceae bacterium | reverse complement strand
AGGGCACCGACCTTGAAGGGCAGCTCGACCGGATCCGGCGCGAGCATGGCGGCGAACCCCTGCGCGTCGGTGTCATCGGGGTCTGGACCGAGGCGAAGGTGAGTTTCCTGCTCTACGAGCTGAGCACGCGTCTCGGGATCGAAGAGCTCGCGACGTGCTCGGCGCTCACGGCCAGCGCGTCACGTACCCAGCACTTCAACGCCCTCTCGCAGCTGGACAAGATCCTCGGCGTCAGCGCCTTCGACTCCACCGCGGACTTCGTCGACTGGTTGCGACCGGGAGCCGAGCTCGACCTCCCCCGGCACTCGCTGGGCTTCGAACCTCGGATCGGCGGCGGTGACGCGACGGTGCTGAAGGACGCCGACCGGAGCATCGTGGCCCACCTCTTCCGCGACAGCACGGAGGTGGATCTCGACCCCCTACACGGCGGCTACTCGGATGCGACGGTGTGGCGCGCAGTCAGCCGGGACGCCCTCGGCCAGCAGCACGCGCCGGCGGTGGTCAAACTCGGCCCGAACCGGTCGATCGCCCAGGAGCGGGTGGCGTTTGAGCAGGTCGAGGAGGTGCTGGGCAACAACGCCCCGCGTGTCCGGGGCTTCGTCGACCTCGGCAACCGCGCCGGCCTCAAGTACTCCTACGCGGCGATGGGCCAAGGCGGCGTGCGGACGCTGCAGTCGATGTTCGCAGCAGATATCCCGACCCCGCAGCTCGCCTCGCTCGTGCACACCGCCTTCGACGAAATCCTCGGCCCGCTGTACGCGGCGGCCCGCTACGAGCGGCTGCCGCTGTTCTCCCACTACGAGTTCTCCGCCGACAAGACCCCGCACGTGCGGGCCGCGGTCGCAGCCCTGGTGCCGGACGCGACCCGGACGATGCTCGAGTTCCCCGGCGGACTCGAGTTGCCGAACGTCTGCAGCTTCTACGACGAGTTCCTCACACGCACCCCTCTCCCCACGCAGGACTACCACTACGTGTCGTACGTGCATGGCGATCTCAACGCAGCCAACATCCTGGTCGACGCGCACGACAACGTGTGGGTCATCGACTTCTTCCACGCCGGTCGTGGGCACGTGCTCAAAGATGTGGCGAAGTTCGAGAACGACCTGCTGTATCTGCTTACGCCGATCGACGACGAGGCCCAACTGCGGGAGGCGATCTCGATCACCCTCGCGCTTCGGAAGGTCGCCGATCTGCGCGCCCCGCTTGGCGAGCTTCCCGATGGCGTGCGGTCACCGCACCTCGTCCGCGCGTGGGACATTCTCCGGGTGCTGCGGACCACGATCAGCCAGGTCTGCCACGACGATCGCAACCCGCTGCAGTGCCAAGTGGCCGGCCTGCGCTACGCCGTTCACACGCTCGGCTTTCCCGAGCCGTCGCGGCTGCAGAAGCAGTCGGCGCTCGCCGCCGCATGCTCACTCGCCGGCCAGATCGCTGGCACCGTGGAGGCGAACCTGGTGCTGCGGGTGGACTGGGTGCAATCCCAGCAGCTCGGGCCCGGCCGCCTCGGGATCACGATCTGTCCCGGCCGACAGGACCGCGATCGCAACCTCGAAGCGGACCTTGACCGACTGCGCGCCGAAGGTGTCGATCGCCTGCTGTGCCTGTCCACGGAGGCCGAGCTCGAATGGGCCGGTGTTCCCGAACTCGGCAGCAGAGCCGAGGCGATCGGGCTCAACTACCGCTGGCTTCCCGTGCCTGACCAGGGGACGTGCTCGCTGAGCGAGGCCGCCGACCTCGTCGGGTGGTGTCGCGACGGGCTCAAGCGAGGCGAGTCGGTCGTCGTGACGTGCATGGGCGGGCTCGGCCGGAGCGGGATGATCGCCGCCTGCATACTGGTCGACGCCGGCGTTTCGCCGATCGCCGCGATCGCGTCCGTCCGCGCGGCGCGGGGGCCGCGCGCGCTCGAGACGTCCGGGCAGGAGGAGCTCGTCAGCAGGTTCGCCGCCAGTTGAGCGAGGTGCTCAGAAAGCGTTCGCGGCTGACTTCCACTCCCGGAGGCGCTGCGCGATGAGCTCGGCCCGCTCCTCCTCGCTCCCGTCGTCTAGCACCTGTAGGTCCGACGGGTCGGCTCGAAGGTAGACGCCGGCGGTTCGGACGTTCAGCCCGGGGTCGCGATCGGACCGTGTCGTCCAGTACCCGGTGGCGCGGTCGGCGCTCTCCAGCCTGATCTCGCCGGTGCCCTCGAGCTGCGGGGCGTTCGGGTGCCGAGGGCGCTCGCCCTTCCAGAAATAGAGGATGCTGGCCGGATCCGTGCGCTCCTTGGCAGCCTCGCTCCAGTAGCGGGACGACAGGGTGCCGTCCTCCTGCCAGGCCCGGCCCGTCACGCTCAGGCCGCCGTCGCGGTCCCGCGAGATGCGCAGGAGGCTCACCGCGGAGGGTTCTTCTTCGGTGCGCATCGTGAGCGAGAGCTGCCACCACAGCCCCTCGACCGGTCCGCGGCGACCTTCGCTCTCGATCGCCTTGCGGAGCTTCTGGTTGATCGCGCGAACCTCCGCCGGGCTGGTGGCCGGGTCGTAGCGGACGGAGGTCAGCCCGAGCAAGTCGCTAGGCAGCTTCGAACCGTGCGCGTGGAGGATGAACGTGCGCCGGATGCCGAGCGCGCCGCCGAACAGTCCTGCCTCGAACACCACGTTGTCGCGCGGCGACGCCTGGCCGGACTGGGACGCATCGGTCGAGGTCCAGTCGTCCTGGGCGAACACGAACGCGGCGAAATCGACCTCTTGGGAGAGCTCGACGAGCCGGTCGAGGGTCGACCGCCCCGGGTTGAACGTCGTCGTCCACGGCTCGACGTCGGCGACGTCTGAGAGCCCGCGCGTGATCGCTCGGAGCAGCTTGGCCTGCTCGCCCGACGACCCGAGGAAGATCCGCGGCTTGTTCATGCTCGACTCATGATGACGGACCTGCTTACACGAACCGCTTGACGAAGTCGAGCGCCGTCTGGGCGACTTCGCGCCAGCCGTGGTCGATCGTGAGGGAGTGGCCCCGGTTCGGGATCTTCACGATCTCCGTCACGCCGGGGTTGCGCCTTTGCCGCTTGTAGGCGGCGTTCGCGATCGCCCACGGCACCGTGTGATCCTTCTCGCCGTCGATGATCAGCAGGGGACCGCGCATCGGGTTCTCCGTGTTGACCTTGGCCTCCGTCCACGGGTTGAGGTTCGCGTTGCCCATCTGCACGAGCGAGACCCCGGAGCCGGCGACGTGGAAGGTGTCGTAGAGCTCCCTCGCCTCCTGCTCGTCCAGCGCGTTCGCCCAGCTGTACTTGAACTGGTCAAACGTGAGCGTGATCGCCCGGCCGCGCGTAAGCGGGTTGACCAGGAACGGGCCAACCCCCTTGAGCACGGAGGCCGGCAGGGGCAGAACGCCGCGGAAGACCCCCGGGTCGATCGCCACCGTGGCCGCCGACAGGCCCCAGCCCGCCAGCATCTGCGCCAGCAAGCCCCCGGTCGAATGCCCCATAACCGCTGGTTTCTTGTCCAAGGCATCGATGATCTCGGCAGTGTGGTGGGCGACCTGCTTCAAGGTCTTCTTGGCGACGACCTCCGGCTCCGCCCGAGCCTCCACAACCGTTGCCGGATCGCCCGGCCAGTCCGGCGTCAGCGGCGCGTAGCCGGCCTGCCTGAAGAAATCCGCCCACGCATCCCAGCTGCTCGGCAGCAGCCACAGGCCATGGACGAACACGACCGGGGTAGCGCCGGACGCGTTGGCCGCCTCGATCTCCCGGTTCTCCCGCTCAGAAGTTGACGCCATACCGGACTCCTCTCGGTCGCGCTGGTCCCAATCGACACTACCGAAGCAGCACCCGGCGTCCTAGTCGCTCCTCGGGGCTTCATGCACCGTCCTGAATCACTGCGACGGACAGGCCCGATACCGGCCCCCTTGGGGACCGATCCAGCAGACAGGGCCGAGACGCGCTTGCCGCGCACAGCGGGTCCGGGTGCGCGTTCCTCGAGATGCTCCTCGAGGACGGCATCGTTTACCACACGTACTCCTGCTACGACCGCGGGACCGACGTCCTCAACCCCACATGGCAGCGGCTGGACCGCACGCCACATGGACGTAACACCGGCATAGCCGGCTGGCCGCGCCGCCGCGCCGATGAGCAGCCCGCCAGCCCTGTCGCCGGCGTCGAATCCTGATCGCACGCTCTGCGCGAACGCGTTTGCGGTCATCAGGTGCGTGCGCGGGAGGGATGGAGTAGCCACATGACCGAGCGGATGATCGAAGTCAACGGCGTCGAGCTATGCACGGAGCCGTTCGGGGATCCGGCAGACCGGCCCATACTTCTCGTCCACGGCCTCGCAGCGTCGATGCTGTGGTGGGATGAGCGCTTCTGCCGGACGCTCTCTGACTATGGCTGCTTCGTGATCCGCTACGACCACCGCGACACCGGGCGATCGATCACTTACGACCGAGCGCATCCCGACTACACCGGCGCGGACCTGGTGGCCGACGCGGTCGGCGTGCTCGACGCCTACGGCATTCCCCGCGCACACATCGTCGGCGTCTCAGCGGGCGGGGCGTTCGCGCAACTACTTGCGCTCCACTTCCCCGAGCGCGTCCTCTCGCTGGTTCTGATTAGCACGTCGGCGGTGAGGCGCGGCGACTGTGACCTGCCGCCACCAACGGATGATTTCCGGCGGTTCGTCTCCACCGCGAGACTTGACTGGTTGGATACGGGCTCGACAATCGCGTACCTGGTCGGCTACTCCAGGGTACTCGCCGGAGACCAGCGCCCGCTTGACGAGGCGCTCGTCCGCGATTTCCTCCGCCGCGATATCGATCGCGCTCGGGACTTTACTGCGACCCAGAACCATGATCTCCTGACCGAGGGCGAGCCCTCGGGCGAGCCGCTGTCATCGATCAGAACGCCTACCCTAGTCATTCACGGCACAGCAGACCCGATGTTCCCCGCCGAACACGGCGAGGCGCTCGCTCAGGAGATACCTGCTGCCAGGCTGCTGAGGCTGGACGGCGCTGGCCACGGAATCCACTCCTCAGATCGAGAGACGATCGCCGCGGCGATCAACGACCACAGCATGGCTGCCGATCCCGCACGATGAGCACACGGGCCGGCCGAGACGTGGCGCGCGGCCACAGGCGACGGCGGGGCGGAGCAGCGGGCAACCGCCGGGGCCAAACGGTCGCAACGGGTTTTCGGGGGGGTGTCGATTTCTGGCTTGCTCGCTCGACGCAAAGGTAGAGGCAACCCAACCGATAGGAGGCATCGCGGATGCGAGTCATGGTGCTCATCAAAGCGACGGAGCAGAGCGAGGCGGGCGAGATGCCGAGCCAGGAGCTGCTCGAACAGATGACGGCCTTCAACGAGGAGCTGGTCAAGGCGGGGGTGATGCTCGCCGGGGAGGGCCTTCACCCCAGCTCGAGGGGCGTGCGCGTCGAGTTCTCGGGCAGCGAGCGGAAGGTGATCGATGGCCCGTTCGCGGAGACTAAGGAGCTCCTGGCCGGCTACTGGCTGTGGCAGGTGAAGTCGATGGATGAGGCGATCGAGTGGGCGAGGCGGATCCCGAACCCCACCGGAGAGCACGGCGTGGTGGAGATCCGTCCGGTGTTCGAGGCCGGCGACTTCGGTGAGGAGTTCACGCCCGAGCTGCGTGAGCGGGAGGCGCAGCTGCGCGCGCACACCGAGGCGGGCGCGTAGGGCGTGCGGTGGCGGGTCGCGACGTCACGCGGACCATCGAGGCCGTCTGGCGGATGGAGTCCGCGCGGCTGATCGCCGGCATTGCCCGCCTGGTGCGCGACGTCGCGCTCGCCGAGGACCTTGCCCAGGAGGCCTTGGTCGCCGCGCTGGAGCAGTGGCCCGAGTCGGGCGTCCCGGACAACCCGGGCGCCTGGCTCATGGCCACCGCCAAGCATCGCGGCATCGACCGGTTGCGGCGCGCGGAGGTCCACCAGCGCAAGACCGAGGAGCTCGGCCGCGACGCGGAGTCCCGCTCGCCGGCGGACGACGACCTTGCGGCGGCGGCCGACGACCCGTTCGACGACGACCTGTTGCGGCTCATCTTTACCGCCTGCCACCCGGTGCTCTCGACCGAGGCGCGGGTTGCGCTCACCCTGCGGCTCCTCTGCGGGCTGACGACGCGCGAGATCGCTCGGGCGTACCTGACGTCGGAGTCGGCAGTGGCGCAGCGCATCGTGCGGGCGAAGCGCACGCTGTCGGCGGCGCGCGTGCCGTTCGAGGTCCCGGGGCGCCGGGAGCTCGGCGAGCGGCTGGCGTCGGTGCTCGAGGTCGTCTATCTGATCTTCAACGAGGGCTACTCGGCCACCGCGGGCGAGCGGCTGATCCGCCCGGAGCTGATGGAGGAGGCGCTGCGCCTGGGGCGCATCCTCGCCGAACTGCTCCCGCGGGAGGCGGAGGTCCACGGGCTCGTCGCGCTGCTGGAGCTGCAGGCGTCGCGCACCCGCGCGCGGACCAAGCCATCGGGCGAGGCGGTGCTCCTCCTCGCCCAGGACCGCTCGCGCTGGGACTGGCTGCTCGTGGGCCGCGGTCTGGCGGCGCTCGAGCGCGCGTACGCCACCGGCGGCCCGATCGGGCCGTACACGCTGCAGGCCGCCATTGCCGCCTGCCATGCCCGCGCCCGTACCCCCGACGACACCGACTGGGAGCGGATCGTGGCGCTCTACGACGGGCTGGCCCAGCTGATGCCCTCGCCCGTGGTCGAACTCAACCGCGCCGTCGCCGTCGGGATGGCGTTCAGCCCGCAGGCAGCGATCGAGATCGTGGACCACCTCCGGGAGGAGCCCACCCTTGACAGCTATCACCTGCTGCCCACCGTGCGCGGCGACCTGCTGGAGAAACTGGGCCGCCTTGATGAGGCCCGGGCCGAGTTCGAACGGGCCGCGCTGCTCACAGCGAACTCGCGGCAGCGGGCCACGCTGCTCAAACGGGCGGCCGCGTGTGCGTCCCAGGGTTGACGCCGATAGCGGATCTCGATGCTGGTGCCATGGCTGCGTCGGAAACCGGCGTCGCGTAGGAGTTGCACCCAAGCGGCCGGCTCGGGCGGCCCGCGATTGACGACGCGATTCCACCGCGGTCGCGCTGGAGCAGAGCGCACCCCGCTCGCAGTCGTGTCATGCCTCGACCGCTGCGGCCGGAGCTTATTTAGGGTTTGCGCTCGCAGCCCGAACGCATCGCGCTAGTTCCTCGGCATACGTCGCGGCCAGCGCACCCGCCGCCGCCAGGACGCTTGCTCGATACGCTCGGCTCAGCGGTCGGCGCTTGAGCCTGATGCGCCAATCCGGGCGCCCGCGCGATGTGACGGCAGCCTGCGCCTGGTCCCAGTGCAGCACCGTCAGCAACATGGTCGCCATCATCGGCACGCGCCCCAGAAAACCGTGCACGTATTGCTCGACCGGAGTCACCTCGCGCCGGCCATCCGCATTGGCGACGTCCGCTATCGCGGTCAACTCATGAACCGCGAGCGTTCCGTAGGTCACCGCCAGCATGCCCGCGTTCACCTCACAGAACAGCCCGAGGAGCGTAGGCAGGCTGCTCTCGGCCATCATCGTCAAATGGATCGCCGACTCCGTGGCCCCAGCCGTGTGCTCGATGTCGCTGCGACGATGACACCACCAGTCAGCAAATCCAGCTCCCACCCACACCGGCATGACGAACAACTGCAGGCCACGTTGCGTCGCCTCCTCCACGCCCTGACGCCGCCGGAAATCACCAGGAAGCAAAAGCCACGGAAAGCCGGACACCTGCCGCATCGATGGTTCGAACCCCGTCTCCGTAACTGCCGGAATCTGCTCAGATTGGCCGCACGGGGTCCAAGCGAGTGGCGTCACCTAAGCTGAACGGGGCGTCGGGAGCGGCGGCCGAGCCGGTCTCTAGCCCGATCAGTTCGCGCAGCTCGCCGCTGACGCGCCGCAGTATCCGTGAGACCTGCATCTGCGAGACGCCGATCCGGTCGGCGATCTGTTTCTGCGTGAGATCGTTGCCAACTCGGAGCGCAAGCACTCGGCGATCGGCAGCACGCAACTGCTTGACGGCCGCAGCCAGACTGACAGACGTATCGACCAGCTCGTAGCCCTGGTCGTCACATCCGATCGTCTCGTGGATCGAGTCGGAATTGTCGTGGGCGTCGCCGACGAGCGGCTCGTCTAACGACGCGGCCTGGCGTGCGGCGGTGGCCTCCAGGGCGTCCAGCACATGCTCGGTCTCGACCCCCAGGTACTCCGCGATCTCGAAGACCGTCGGCGAGCGTCCTGTCTTGGAGGCGAGCGTCGCCTCGGCGTTCTTGACGTTCAGCATCATCTCCTGCAGGCCGCGGGGTATGTGGAGCGCCCAGCCCTTGTCGCGGAAGTGGCGTTTGAGCTCGCCCACGATCGTCGGTACCGCGAAGGACGCGAACGTGAGCCCGCGATCGGGATCGAAGCGGTCGATCGCCTTGACGAGCGCGAGGCTTGCGACCTGGAAAAGGTCATCGAACGGCTCTTGGGTATGCGCGTACCGGCCGGCGAGCTTGCGGGCCAGCGGTAAATGTCGCCGAACCAGCTCTTCCCGGGCTCCGCGATCACCCTGCTCGCGCCAGCGGATGAACAGCGCGGTCGAATCGGTCCGAGAAAACGAGTTCACCTCGCTCCTTCTAGGAGTCGACGGTCCCGCCCGCTGGCTAACGGCTTGACGGGTTCAGTTCCGCTAGCTGCGTAAAACGACGTCAGGGTGAGAGCTATTCGCATGGCTCAGTGTCGGCGAACATCGTGCCACCGGGGTCCGGAGCGACAGGGAGCGATCCGTCAATGCCCTCACTGGCTACCCGTTGCCATGAACGCATATTCACAATTGCCCACACCGTCGGTCCGGCGCACATGCCGGAAGGCCGGCGCCGTGGCCGGAGCGACAGTGCTCGTTGCGGGGGCCGCCGAGCAAAGCCCATCTGGATCATGGGCCACTAGCAATCATTCATCGGCATGCACGGCCTGAAACCGAAGGCCCCTGACATCGGGCGATATCGGCGCGAGCCCGGCCCAAAGCAACCGCGACGGCAGCAACGGCCCCATGAACAGCCGGCGGATCTCGGTAGCCGCGGTCCGCTGAAAGATCAGCCCCGGACGCAGCCGCACGACCCGCGGCGCCGGGTTCTCGGCCTCGAGCCGATCGAGATCACGCTCCACGACCACCTTGTGGCGGGAATAGAACGAGCTCTCAATCCCCTCCGTCGGCCACGACTCGTCGACCAAACGATCCTTCGGACCTGGGGAGTAGGCGCCGACAGACGCGGCGTAGACCAGCGCCGGCACTCCCGCCGCGACGACGGCGTCGAACACCCGCCGGCTCCCCTCCACGTTGACCTTCCTGGTGACCGCCTCGTCACGACCAGGCTGAATCAACCACGCAAGGTGAATGACCGCCTGCACCCCGCGAAAGATCGGCTCAAGATCGGATGAGCTGACGTCCGCCCTGACGAACTCACTCCCGTCCAACGGCTGCCGCGGTTGTCGGCGGGCCACCGCGACGATCCGCGTCACCGACGCGTCGGCTGACAACGCGCGAACAACACTCGTCCCCACGTTCCCGGTAGCACCGGTCACAACGACCTTCATCTCGCCAACCCACGATCACCAGAAGGCATAGCGAAGAGGTTCCGGCGTGCCTCGCGGCATCGCCATCCGCCGGAACTGGGTTGGCCCTTACGCCGACAACCGCTTGCCCAGAAGCTCCTTACCCCGCTCGCCGCCCTTGCGGCTGGCACGCTGCGCTCTCCTGAAGAACTCCACCAACTCGCTATCGCCCAAACGCTCCGCGTCCTGGATGTAGTCCTCCAAGCGAAGCGCATTGCTCAGCGACTGCTCCGTGAACCAGATGAGGTTGTAGTCCTTGTCCTTGGTGCCGGTGACATGACCGGTTTCTGACGTTGACGACATTGAGACCTCCCGTTGGCCGATCAGCGATGCGAGTAGCCCCTACCCGCACCAGATCGACAATCACGCCGGGTGCGCCCGCTCGTGCTTCAGCCGCTGTATCGCGGGTAAAGCTCGTCGAGAACTGGCTCACCAGGAGGTCACCGATGGCAAAGGATCACGGCTCAAGCGTGAAGAACGACAAGCAGTACGAAGGCCTGCGCAAGAAGGGGATGAGCAAGTCGCGCGCCGCTGCGATCTCCAACTCAGAGGGCTCTTCCAGCCGCGGTGGCAAGAGCAGCGGCAGTAGCCAGAGCCGACGGAGCAGCGGCAGCGGAAGCGGCGGCAACCGTGCGCAGAAAGCGGCGGCCGGGCGCAAGGGCGGAAAGAAATCAGGCAGCTAGCAGCGGGCTCGCCGGCTGAAACGAGCAGCCGAACGCCCATTCCCGACATTCGGATCGACGAGGCCAACGACGCTGGCTCATCCTCCGCCATGCCGGAGGCGGACAGGCCGAGCGGACGGTTGCTTGGCAAGGCCCGCGGTAAGGCGCATCTCGACGATCTGTCGCCGACGCACAAGACAGCGCGGACAGCGCTCCAGCAGCATGTGAGGGGCCACCAGCCGAATGCTCAGCCCGCATTCCGGACAGGTCATGAACATCATCTGCTCCGATCAGACAGTTGGTTGGATCGGAGCCAGTCCCACCGGCCCGCGAGGACCAGCGAATCGTGCAACCCGACTTAGGCTGACCGGCGCGTTTCTCGAAAGCAAGCCACGGGCCGGCTGGTTTACGGTGTACCCGCGCTCACGCGCCGAAAACCACGGTGGGATTCAGAGGCGACCGCCTGGGCCATAGCCGGTCAAGCGCGTGTCGGCCTCCTCGGCAGCCGTGACTTCGCCGACGTGATTGCGTTGATGGACAGTCCAACGTCGATGTGCCAGCTCCCCGTTGTGGTTTCCGCGCAATTCAGGTCGCTCGTCTTGGAGCCTGAGATGCGCGTACCAGCACGAAAGCGGGCCTGGGGCCGGTCGTAGCGCGTCGAGGGGGTCGTGGCTGCTTCACGCCTGAAGCAGACGGGTCGGATCAGCTATCGCTTCGGGCGCACAGCGGCAACCGGCTGCCGACTCTGGGGCTCCCGTGAACTGCGGCGATGACCCGGCATCCTGCCCGGTCGGGGGCGTGCGGTTGACCGCGTGGCTCAGTCTGCGGTGAGGGGCGGACCGAGGAGGGTGCAGTCGTGCTTCTCGAACAGAGCGGCGATCTCCGCGCGGTCGGGGGCGGCGGCGCGCGCGAGCGGTCCGAGCTCTTCGAAGAACTTGTGGGTGCCACCGGGAGTGAAGACCATCGTGAGTTCTGCGGGCTCGTCGGTCAGGTTCAGGAACGCGTGCCGCTTGCCGGTCGGCATGTACGCGAAGCCGCCCTGTTCGATCACGAACGTCTCGTCGCCGATCTGGACCTTGAAGCGACCCTTCACCGCCTGGATCAACTCGTCCCTCGTGTGGTGGACGTGCAGGGGAGGACCGCCGTTGGGCGCGACCTCCACGATCACGTAATCGAGGGCGCCGCCGGTGTCCTCGCCGGTGACCTTGAAGATCAGGTCCCGGCCGGGGCCGGATGGAATCCGCAACCCGCCGTCGGGGCCGAGCACCTTGTGCGGCAGCGGGGTGATTGTGCTCATGACGAACCTCCTCAACCAACTGATAGAATAGTTGCGTGACGCACACAATAACTCAGATGTTTGCGCATGTCAAATAACGTGTCGGACTGTCCGGACCCCGATGACCAGATCGTCGGCCCGCCGGAGCCGGACCCGTTCACGCCCGCCGAGTTCGGTGCATGGCGCGGGATGCTCCGCGTCCACACCACCGTGATGCGAGCACTCGACCAACGACTCCAAGACGCCCACGGCCTCGGTGTCGACGCCTACGGCCTGCTCATCACGATGGTCGGCCAACCGGGCACACCGATGACGATCGGCGAACTCGGCGAACGCCGCAACCTCACCCCAAGCGGCATCTCCCGCGCCGTCGACAAACTCGCCACAGCCGGACTAGTCGAACGGACGACGAACCCCGCCGACGAACGCAGCCGACTCGTCGGCCTCACCACCCAAGGCCTCCAGCAGCTACGCGAAGCGCAGGTGACCCACCACGCCACCGTCCGCGAACTCCTACTCGCCAACCTCAACGACCGCGACATCAAGACCCTCGGCGAAATCTGGGAAAAGGCCATGCCCGGCACCGTGTCAAGCCCGATCTGGCCAATCTGAAACAACCAAGACCGCCAGACCACTCCAGCCGGCGCCCCCGACGTCATCAACCCGAACGATCGCCTCCCTCAGGACCGCACCGCCGACGCACGATTGGCGGCGGCCCGCGCGACCGCTACCACGGCGCCGGCGATCGCAGATCCACGAAAGCAGCCACGATTTTGAGGCCGCCAGCGCCGCGGCCGGCTGCTGTTCCCGGACAAAGGCAGCCGCACAAGCGCCAGTATCTCTGTGATTGCGCGTGCGGTCCGGCAGCGCCCGGATCGCGAACGCAATCGCGCGAGATGCGCGCTTTCCGCGGAGGCTGACCTGTGAATCCCCGCGAGTTTGGGAGCGCGTTCGGGCGGGGGTCGTTTGCGCCGCGAGTGCTTCGGCGGTGGCAGCTCGGGTTGTTGAATGTCAGGCGGCTTGTTCTGAGGGTTCGGTCTGCTCGAGCGTGACGGTGTAGCCGAGTGCTTCGAGTTGTCGTTGGAGTCGGCGGGCGCGGTGCTCGGGCGAGTAGCGCTTGCGCTGCCGGTCCGGTCCGAGGTCGCGGTATGGGACTCGGTCGCGGACGATGTGGAAGTAGGCGACGAGCAGGTCGTGGCGGATCGCGCCGATCGCTTTCGGCTCGCCGCGGCGTCCTCGAAGCTGAGCGAAGTGCGCGGCGAGGTAGGTGCCCTTCGTGCGGACAGCTGCTGTTGCGCACTCGGTCAATTGGGCAGTGAGCCAGCTGGGTCCGGGACGGGTTCGTCCGGACTTGCGTCGGCCGGCTGATTGGTGGTGGCCTGGGCAGGCGCCGGCCCAGGAGGCGAAATGCCCGACCGTCGGGAACACGGTCATATCGAGCCCGCATTCGGCGATCAGTACTTGGGCGGCGTGGACTTGGACGCCAGGGATCGTGCACAGTAGCTCCACGATGCGCTGGTGCGGGGCGAGCACGAACTCGATCCGCTGGCTGAGGTTCTCAAGCGCGGCGTCGAGCGTGTCGATGTGCGCGAGCAGCTGCGCAACCATGACGCCGTGATGCTCGATCGTGAAGCGGCTTTGGAGCGCTTCGCGTAGCTGCGGGATCTTCGCGCGCATCCTGGACTTGGAGAGCTCGGCGAGCTGCCCGGGGTCGCTGACGCCGGACAGGAGTGCTTCGAGCATCGCCCGTGCTGACTTCGAGTAGGTGTGCGATGCGACGCTTGAGAGCTTGATCCCGGCGTCCTGGAGCACCTTCTCGAGCCGCTGGATCGAGCGGCCACGCTCGTTGGTCTGCGCCCTGCGCAGCCGGGTCAAGTCGCGCAGCCGACGGATCTCCGGGGGTGGCACAAAGCTCGGTCTGACGAGCCCGTGCTGCACGAGCTGGCAGATCCACTCCGAATCCTTGACGTCGGTCTTGCGGCCCGGGACGTTGCGCATGTGACGCGCGTTGAGCAGCCAGCACGCGAACCGCTCCTCAAGCGCCTGGAACACGGTCTTCCAGTACACGCCGGTGGCCTCCATCCCGACGAGCGTCACGCCGACTTCGGCCAGCCAGCCGGCGAGCTCCGCGAGCCCGGCAAGCGTCGAGCGGAACGTCCGGGTCTGCTGATCCCAGCGACGGCGACCCTGGCCCGGCACGCGGACGGTCGCCACGACCTCGTCGCGATGCACGTCAAGACCCGCGCATCGCTCCACGATCACATCCATCTCCTGCTCCCTCCCAGACGACGGTTGACATGTCGCCCGGAGGGAACCTCCCAAGGATGAGTCTGACCTACGCGCTCGCAGCAGCAATCAACGGTCCCACAGGTCCCCGCGCCACGCTGTCGCACGGGCTCTAACGCACCAAGCCTCACCGGCGTCGATCCGGGCCCCGGGGATTCTCACCTCTCACAGGTAGCCGGCAAGCCGGCACGGCACGCTGTCGGAATATCGGTGCCGTCTGCCCGGTTTAAGACACTTTCGGTATGGCTCGAGATTTCGTTGCGTGTGAGCGCGGTCAGTTGTTTTTGATGCCGCCGTCGTTGGTGGAGTGGCTGCCGGAGAGCCATCTGGTGTGACGGTCCTTGGTGCGGTCGACGTGATGGACCTGAGCCGGTTCCAGGAGGGGTATCGGCTGCGTGGCGCGGGCCGGCCGGCGTATGACCCGGCGATGCAGGTGGTGGCCTTGCTTTTGTACGCGTATGCGCGCGGACTGCTGCTGTCAGATGGATGGGTGCGTCGGACCGGCGCTGTTGCGAGCGATCTGCTTAGGCCTCGTGTTAGCGAGACCGGGAAGACAGTGGCCGGGGGCTGTGTCG
>DASSGR010000117.1:0-36039 GCA_035693425.1 Solirubrobacteraceae bacterium | reverse complement strand
CGCCTTGACCCTATCCCGCAGTCACGGGTCGGGGTCAGGGTAGCCGCAACCGCGGCAGACCGTCTGCCGCGGTTGACGCTACTAGGGCAAGTACCGATACCGGGTTGATTACGACGAGTGACCGACTGCCTCTCCGGCAGTCTGCGGCAGGTTTGCCGTCACGGCGTCGAGATCCGCCCGCGTTCGAGCGTGGTGCGCCGCTTCGACTCGCTCCTCGAACTCCACGGTCGTCAGCCTGCCTGCAAGAAGGTGCGGTCGCAACTCGTCGATGGCGCGGTCTCGATCGGCGTCGGCGACCAACTCGTGTGGCAAACAGGGAGTCGGCGCGATCGCTGAGGCTTGGGTCGTGGCTGCGGCCGCGACAATTGCCGCTGCAGATCCGGCAGCCGCGCCCTGGATCGTGCCCATGATCTCGCGGTGCCTCAGCGCCTCAGCCTTACGCTTGCGGGCCCCACGGCGCAGCAGCCGATAGGGGACCAGCCACAAGCCCCAGGTGAGGTACCACGCGGTGACGAAGACCCATGCCGTGAGAATCAGGAGCGTCGCGAGCACCGTGATCGCAACGAGCTTCCCTCCACCGTCCCCGCGCCGCCGAAGCCGCATGATGCGCTGTGCTGAGCCCGCGTAGCTCATCGGCGCGTTGATGATCACGTCCTCGCTCGCCAGCCGAGCGGGCCCCTGCAGCGTTGTGCTCATTTCTCCTCCTACCTTGTGGCGATTCCGCTTGCTCGCCCCGTCGGCCGACTGCGGCCGCGATCCCCGGACGACCAACGCCCAGACCGATCGCTTGCTTTCGCTAGCACCTCAGCCAACGGGGAGGCGATCTTTGTCCGGCGGTGCGTCGATGGGCTCGCCCCAGCCCATCGACGCACCAGCCAGCACGCCCCCTAGAGCTTCCGTGCTCCGCCTTCGGCTGCCGTTTTTCCTTGCCCCTGGGTTCCGTATCGGTCATTCGTCCAGAAACCTTTAGTAGGAATCATGAATTTTTCTGAAGGCTGCCCTTGGCTGCCGAGGAGGGCGGCGACTGACCGAGCACATGCCTCGCCCCGTCGAGGGCCTGGACCGCCACGTACGCGTACCGGCCGGTTGATATCGATGTCTCGAAACCGATCCGGCGGGACGTGGCCACCGGATGCAGCGCGGTCGGAGTTTGGCCGCCGAGCACGCGCCACGACGAGACGTCCGTGGCCCCGTTCCAGCTGGCGTAGACGACGAGCCCGTGGCGGGTGGACGAGACAGCGATGTTCGGCGGGGACAGGGCTGGGTCGGGTTGGCCGCGCCACGGCAACAGGTAGGCGCGGTAGCTGGCGTTCGCCCCGAGGAAGTGGGCGTCATATAGAAGCCTTCCGCTCGGGCTGTACTCGCTGATGTAGGGCCGGGCTCCCCACCCCACGAAATCGTTGTGGTCGGGCAGCTGCTGGACGTCGCCGGCGAACGGCGCCAGCGTGGCCGGCGCGTGTGAGTCCCGGTGAACATGCGTCGCCGTCATGTGCTTGAGGTCGAGCCGCAGCTTCAGGGCCCCGGACTGCTTACGCACTCTGTACACGCCCGATTCGTTGTCGAACAGGGTGATGTACATGTCGTTGTGAGCCCGCACACGCACGTCGTGCTGGAAGGCCCAGTAGGTCCCCGGCGCGAGCTTGAAGCTCGAGTGCGCCCCTCCGAGGCGCCAGATGACCGCCCCGGTGTGGCGGTCGATCTTGTAGATCGTCCAGGTGTTCCGGCCCGACACGATCAGATTCCCGTCGCGGTCGACATCGACGGAATTGACGTGGAAGTAGTCGAACGGGTCGTTCGTGCGGGGCGGAGGAAGCCGCACGTACGAGTCGGTGACGGGCACGTGGTCGAGGCTGTCCCACTGAAACAGCAGCAGCCCGGTCGGGATGTCGATCTCCTGCACCACGCTGTCGACGACGATCTGGCGCTTCTTGCCTCCCCGGATCCCCGACGCGTCCCAGTACACCGGCTGATGCGTCGTGATGATCGCCGTGTTCAGCGCTGTGATCTCGAACTCGTGTAGATCCGCGGGGAACCCGTTGGCGCCGTTGACGGTGGCGATCTGCCGGTAGGAGCTGTCGTAGATCACGTCCTTGCCGAAGCCGAGCCCGGCTCCGCTCAACCCTTGCCACCAGGTCAGCACGGGCTTGCCGAGGTAGCGCTGAACGCGGAGGTCGCTTGCCCGCTGACCGGCCGACACCGGGCTGAACCAGATCAGCCCACCGTTGGCGTCAACGATCATCGGGCCGTCCGCCAACGGCCCGTACCAGGGTGTCAGGAAGATGTCGCCGGAAAGCGGACTCCGGGACCGATGGGTCACGCGGACGGCCACCGGCCGCAAATCAGGCCGCGAGTGAAATGCCAGCACGTCGCCCGGGACCCGCGGCGCGGAGATCCCACGCTTGTACGGGACCGCTCCTGCGGGAGTCGCGACCGTGAAGCGGAACGCTCCTCTGGACCCTCCGACGATGTTCAGCGAGGTCGTCACGGTCACGGTCTCGCCCGCCGCGAATGCCCCGGAGGGCAGGAAGCTGGCGCCATGACCGTCAGAGTCGCCGCGCAACGTCCCGGTGTGCGTCCCGCTCCGTGAACCGACCACTGTGACCGCGCCGATCGCGGTGATCGGCACGCCCCGAAAGGCGATCTGGCTCTGAGGCGAGGCGACGCGACTGCCGGGGATCGGGAACACGTACACCTGCTGCCCGGCACGTGGTGATCCCGGCGCGGCCCGCGCAAACGCCAACAACCCGATCGCGGCCAGCACGCAGACGAGCGCCCACGCGCCGCGGCGGTCGGTCACACCAGACCCCAATTCCAGACGTGCATCGCGCTCCAGCACGCAATGGCGTCATGGCAGCGCTTCATCCGCAAGAGGTCACGGTGCAGTAGCGCCAACTGAGACGCCGTCAGGCTGCCCGCCTGGTTGTGGAGTTCGAACGGATCGCTCCGCAGGTCGTAGAACTCGCGCTCGCCGTCGGCGTACTCGACGTAGAGAAACCGGCTCGTCCGCATCGCCTCATATGTGGTCGGGCTTCCGCTTGCGGGCTGCTGCCGGTCAGGATCGCGCATCGATTCGCGAGTGCCCTGATGCTCGACGAGGATCGCGCTTCGCCAGCGCGCGGCTCCGGCGCCGTACAGAAGCGGCACGAGGCTGTGACCGTCGCCGTCCAGTCGCGTGTGTCCCAGCGCCGCGAACGTCTCGGCCAGATCGACGTTCTCGGCCATACGGTCGGTCGACGTCCCCGGCCGGATGCCCGGACCCGTGATCACGAGGGGAACGTGAATGTCTGTGTCATAAGCGGTGAGCTTTCCGGGCATCAGCCGGTATTCGCCGGTGTGCAAACCGTTGTCGGAGCTGAACACGATGTAGGTGTTGTTGAACACGCCCGCAGTGGTCAGCGCGCCTTCGATGCGTCCGATCATTCGGTCGATGGCCTGCACCGACTGCGCGCGACGTCGGAACGTCGAATCGACCTCGGCGACCTGCGGCGCCGACAGTTGCTGGTGGTGGGCCAGCCACCGTGGGGCGGCGGTCGGGACGACGTCGAAGTTGGGCGGGCGTGGAACGCCCATACGGGGGAAGTCTCTGGTGTCGCGAGGCGCGGGGACGAACGGGGAATGCGGCGCGAAGGTCGCAAGCTCGAGGAAGAACGGCCGGTGGCGCCGGGCGCTGCGCAGGATGAAGCCGACGCCCTTGCGAGCGAGGACGTCGGTCAGGTAATCCGAGGGCCGATATCCGTAGCGGCGGAGGTGGCCATTCTCGTTGAGCTTGTAGTGAAACTCTGGATACCCCCAGCCAGCAACGTCCCACTCGCTCCAGCCCGGTGGGACGTACGTTGGCGGGACGTCGGAGCTGGACCCGTCGCCGAGGTGGCCCCGAGGTTGCATGTAACCGTTGAGGTACTTCCCCATCATCGCGGTCGCGTAGCCGTGGCGATGTAGTGCGACCGCGAACGTATTGCGCTCCTCACCCTGATCATGGAAGGCTGGAAACCCTCCGTGCGGGCCGAAGTTAGCCAACACGCCGGTGTCGTGGGGAAATCTTCCGCTCAGGATCGACGCGCGCGAAGGACAACACAGCGAATCCGACACAAAGTAGTTGGTGAACGTGAGTCCGTGGTCCTGCATCGTCAGCACGTGCGGCATGAACCGAATCAAATCGAGTGAAAGGTCGTCCGTGAGCACAAACACGATGTTGGGACGCCCGGGCATCCCGCGATGGTTGCCGAAGACCAACGGGCGGACAGTGACTCGAGCGGATGCATCGGGTTGCGCCGCGTCGAGTCCCACCGTCACCCCGATTGCGCCAAGAATCGCAGCCGCGGCCAGAACCGCGACCGAACGCCGAATTCGCTGCAAGATCATCGTCCGGTCCTCCGATATTCGGCCACGAGCGGACGTTCCGCCGTGGAGTAGTCCGTGAGTCCGCCGACGGCAACGCACATCAGCGGCGAAGCGCACGACACCGAGTCCAAGCTCCAGCCGAGCGTGTGTGTCCCCGGCACAGGCAGCCGCTGTGCCGCCCACCGGCGGCCGTTCCAATGCTCGGCATTGACCAGCGGGGGCTGCACGCCGACGGCCGTGCACGATGTCGCCGAGGGGCAGGAGACGTCGCTGGTGATGCCAGCCATCCGCTGCGACGACCATCTCCGCCCGTTCCATCGCTCAGCGAGTGGACGGGCGATCTGGCCCTCGTTGAGAGGTTGCAACGTGCCGACGGCGGTGCAGGCGGCGGGGGACGCGCACGAGACGCCGGTGAACACGGGAGCGCCGATGCCACGCTTGGTGCACGCGCCGTCCGAGGCCGTCGGCTGCACTCTCCATCGTCTTCCGTTCCAGCGTTCGACAAGTGCCTCGCACCCATTCGAACCGACGGCTACGCACGACCGCGCCGAGGGGCAGGAAACGGCCTCGAGCCTGACGCCGCCGGGACCAGCCGGACGGGGCCTCGCCGATCGCTGAGCGCGCCAGCGGCTTCCGTCCCAACGGAAAGCCAGTGCTCCGCCGACGGCGGTGCAGTCACTCGCTGCTGTGCAAGAGACCCCGGTCAGCGGTTGCGACAGCGACCGCCTCGTCCACGCACCATGGCTCAGACGCTCCACCAAGCCGTGGCTTCCAATCGCGCCGACCGCGACACAGGTCCGATCGGGAGTGCAGGACACGGCGTCGAGCGAAGCGCCGGCAAGCCAAGGGACTCGCTGGCGCGACCATCGCGCGCCGCTCCAGCGTTCGATCAGCGGCCAGTCAGCACTCGCCCCGGCGGTGACCGTGCCGACCGCGACACACGAGAGGGCAGTTGGGCACGAGACGCCGTTGAGACGAGCGCTGACCCCAGAGCCCTTGGGTCTTGGAAGCAGATGAAGCGACCAGCGCGCGGCCAACGCCGGCGCAGGTCCCGTCGCGCCTGCAATGGCGACCAAACCGCATATGAAGCGAACCCTGAGCATCGGTAGCGGCGAGTTTCGGCGCCACCGGGCGAACTGGCATCGGGTGAATCCCTACATCTGTTCGGAAGCAATGAACCCGATTGGTCAGGCGCATTTGACTGGTGCCCACGGCGCGGGATACGATCGAGCGCAATTGACCGGAGCAAGAAATCCGGTCTGACCTGACACGCGAGGGGACGCGTGATGTCGGCGGGTACGCGCTCAACCGCCCTGAGCGCCTTCGACGACGAAGTGCGTATGACTCCCACGCGACGGCGTGCGTTGGTGACAATCGCGCTGGGGGAATTCGTCGACGGTTACGACCTGATCGTCATCAGCGGCGCGCTGTTGCAGCTGCGGCCTCACTTCCATCTCGACACAGGCCAGCTCGCATGGCTGGGCGCCGCGGCGTTCTTCGGCTCGGCCGTGGGGGCGCTGTTCTTCGGGGACCTGACCGATCGTGTGGGCCGGCGACGGGTGTTCGTACTGAACCTGATCGCGTTTGTCGGCTTGGCGCTGCTGTCCGCAGCGATCACCCAGTTATGGATGCTGTTCGTAATCCGTGTGTTGATCGGAGTCGCGATCGGGGCGGACATCGTGGCGAGCATTGCGTTCCTCGCCGAGCTCTCGCCGAGCGGCTCACGCGGATCGTGGGCGGGCGCGCTCCCTCAGCTCACGTGGTCACTCGGGGCGATCTGCGCGATCTTGCTCGCCGCGGCACTGACTTCCTTGACGGGCCCTCAGGCATGGCGCGTCATGTTCGCCGCTGGCGCGTTGCCGGCCGTCGTCGTACTCACGCTGCGCAGGTCGCTGCCGGACTCGCCACGGTGGCTGCTGGCTCGTGGCCGCGTCGCCGAGGCGGTGGCGGTGTTCGAGCAGTTCGGGCTCAAGGTCGTCGACCGGTCGCAGCTCGTGCGGTCACTGCAACCCCGCGCCCGCGTCGGCGACGCCGGACACAGGCGATCACTCACGGTTTGGCTCCAGCCGTACCGCAAGATCTTCGCGCCGAAGGTGCGCGGCGCAGCCCTGTTCGCGATCCTGATGATCGGGCTCATACCGCTGAACGGCATCGGGCAGAGCGTGCTTACCTCGTTCGTCCTGAAGGAGTACGGCAACCTGAGCGATGTCGGTGCCCTGCTCGGGGGCTCGGTCCTATGGATCGGCGCAATCCTCGGGTCGTTACTCGCATTCAAGGTCATCGACGGGATCGGCCGCATCACCTCAGTGGTGTCGGCGCTGGTCGGCTTCGTCGTTGTCTACGTCCTGATGGCAACGGTCGCCGCGGGAACGGTTGCGCTCGTGCCGCTGTTCTGCCTGCTCGGAGTCGTGACCTGGTTCGGCGCGTCCGCATGCTGGCCGCTTCCCTCGGAGCTGCTGCCCACCACGATCCGCGGGCGCGCACAGGGCCTGGGCAGTGGGCTTCAACGAGTCGCCATCGGCGTAAACGTCCTGATCTCTCCCCACCTGCTGGCGGCGATCGGCTTCAGCGCGACGGTGCTGCTGGCGGCCGGGATATCGGTCGCGCTCATCCCGTTGGCGATGTGGGGGCGGCGCTACGAGCCGGCCGGAAAGTCGATCGAGCTCGCGAGCGGAGATCGGCCGCTAGACCTGCCGTACGAGACCACCGCTCCCGACGGCGGGCTGTCGAGCACGGTCATTCCAACAGCGACGGGATAACCCGACTGCCTTCGAGCGCCTCTGCGGCGTGGTTCATCGCCAGGGCGACGGCGCCGAGAACCTCGGCTTTGGCGCCGAGCTCGCCGAGGACGACCGGGTGCCGGCGACCGCTCGCGGGCGAGATCCACGCGGCGAGGGACTCCTGGATGCTGTCCAGCAAAGGCTCGCCGGCGGGCGCGAGCTCGCCGCCGATGATCACCAGTCCAGGATCCAGCACGCTGCAGATGCCGGCCAGCGCTCTGCCCACGGCGCGTCCAGCATCATCGATCAGCCTCATGGCGCCGGCATCACGCTGGTGAATGAGCTCGATCACCTCGTCAAGGGTGATCTGAGAGCCGTGCGTCAGACGGAGCGCGCCGGTCAGCGCGGCGCCGCCCGCGACCGTGGCCAGGCAACCACGGTTGCCGCACCGGCACACCTGCCCCTCGGGGTTCACGACGATGTGACCCAGCTCGCCGGCGGCCCCGGAGTTGCCCGAATAGATCCTGCCGTCGATGATCACGCCACCGCCAACCCCCTCCGACAGCATCACGTAGAGGACGTGCCGAGCCCGTCGTCCGGCACCGAACGTGGCTTCGGCGAGGGCGCCGAGGTTCGCGTCGTTGCCGAGGTGCACGGGAACACCGAGGCGGTCGGCCAGCACGTCGGCGACGTCGATGCCCTCCCAGGACGGGAAGATGATCCCGGAGGCGAATCCAGGCAGATCGGACAGCACCGGCGCCGAGACCGCGACCCCGGCTCCCTGCAATCCCGCCGGTCCGATCGCGGCTTCCGCGAGCAGAGACTCTGCCATCCGCTGCGCGGCATCCAACGCCTCCGCCGCCTCATGCGCGACCTCGAGACGGTCGCTTCTGTCATCGACGAGCAGGTCGCCGGCTCGGTTTGCGACCGCGACACGCACCATTTCGCGGCCGAAGTCGATTCCCAGAAAGCCGCCTGAGGAGGGATTGAGGCTCAGAAGCCGCGGCGGGCGTCCACCGGTGGGCGACGGAGCCTGCCGGGCTGCTCCCGTGCGTTCCACGACCGCACCGTCCTCGAGAAGGTCGGCGATCAGCGTGGAAACCGTTGTCGGCGACAACTCGGTCTGTCGCGCGATGTCCGCCTGGCTGGCGGTGCCGCGGGCCTGAAGCACCCCGAGAACACGCGCGCGATTGCGCACGCGAAGTGTCTCCAGCGATCCGGGTGCCCTTGCCAACGCTGCCGCACTATATCAGAGACTCGCAAGAACCTACCCCCAAAATAACCTAGGTTTCTACTTGACACGAAGAAACCCACGCCCTAAGCTGGCCCACAACGGATCTTCTCGCCCTGGCATCCCGGGACCACCCGGCAGGGGGCGAGAACGGGACCGGAGGGTGCTTCTCATGACCGGCGATACGGGGTGCGCGTACGCGCGCGGGATCACGGTGGCGGCCGAGCCGCCGACGGAGAGAACGGTCGATCTCTCGCGTCCGGTCTGCGTCAACTACGTGCTCGCATCGCGGTTCACGGTGGCCGATCGAGCATTTGCGAGCCATCGCGGGGCGGCCGTGGCCGGGCTCGGCGCGGCGCCGGTGGAGGTCGCGCGGACTCGCGCAGCTCAGCTGATCGACCTGGCGCGATTCGAAGCCATCCGAGGACGAGATGACCGCTGCAGACAACATCTGCGCGAGGCGCTGGCGCTGGCCGGCCCGTCGAGCCGAGCTGGTATCGAGCGGCTGCGCAACTCGATCCTCGGCCTGCTCGAGCTCGGTCTCGGCAATCTCGTGGCCGCCGCCGATCACCTCGGCCGGTGTGCACAAGCGACGACGGCCGGCGCGCTCGACTCCTGGCTGCGCACGTACGAAGCAGATCACGCCGAGGCGCTGCTTGCGCTCGGACGCGAGCTCGAGGCGCGCGCGGCGGTTGCGCGTCAGCACGAGCGTGCCCGGCGATCGCCCGAGCCCAGAGCGCTTGCCGCCGCGGCGCGCGCCCGAGCCCTGCTTGCGGATTCGCCCGCGTTCGAGTACCAGTTCGAAGCAGCGCTCGCTCTCCACGACCTGCTGCCCGGAGACTTCGAGCGTGCCCGCACGCAGCTGTGTTACGGCGAGCGATTGCGACGGGCGCGGCGGCGCATCGACTCGCGAGAGCAGCTCGAGACGGCTCTGGCGATGTTCGAAGCGCTCGGCGCGGTGCCTTGGGCCGAGCGGGCCCGCCGGGAGCTGGACGCCAGCTGCCGATCACACCACGCCCCGGGCGACCCTGCGGCTCGGGACATTCTCACCGCACAGGAGATGCGCGTCGCGTCGATCGTCGCCGGCGGCGCGACGGTGCGCGAGGCCGCCGCGCAGCTGTTCCTCAGCGCCAAGACGATCGAGGCGCACCTCGGCCGTGCGTACCGCAAGCTCGACGTCCACAACCGGGCGCAGCTCGTGACCGCTCTGTCGCACGGCGGTTGAGCGCTCGGCGGGGTCGGTTGCATCGAGCGTATGCGCATGGTAAGTTGTCACTTACCGTAAGTGTCTGCTAACGCCACACCCGAATCTGCGCTGACGGCCCTCGGCGACCCGACGAGGCGCGCGATCTTCGAGCGGCTGGTCGAAGAGCCCCAGGCGGTGGGTGAGATCGCCAGCGGGCTGCCCGTCAGCCGGCCGGCGGTCTCACAGCATCTGAAGATCCTCAAGGACGCCGGGCTCGTCCTCGACGCGCCGTTGGGCACCAGGCGCGTGTACCGCGTGGACCCGGATGGACTCGAGGCGTTGCGCAGCTATCTCGATGGATTTTGGAACCGCGCTCTACGAAGCGTCAAAGACGTCGCCGAGCGCCCGACGAAGGAGGAGCGATGAGCACCACCGACACGAGCACCTCTGTACGCACGTCGATCGTGATCGAAGCACCCGTGGAGCGCGCGTTCGAGGCGTTCGTGCACGAGATGGCGAGCTGGTGGAACCCCGACCATCACATCATCGAGGGCCAGCTCGCCGACATGGTCGTCGAGCCGCGCGTCGGCGGGCACATCTACGACCGCGGCGTCGATGGCAGCGAGTGCCACTGGGCGCGCGTGCTCGCCTACGACCCGCCGCACCGGTTCGTGTTCAGCTGGGACATCAGTCCCGAGTGGAAGCTCGAGACCGACCCCGACAAGACCAGCGAGGTGCAGGTCGACTTCATCGCCGAGGCTCCGGACCGGACGCGCGTCGAGCTCGAGCACCGCAACCTCGACCGCCACGGCGACGGCTGGGAGAACGTCCGCGGCGCGATCGGCTCGCCCGGCGGCTGGCCCGGCGGCCTCGAGCGCTTTGCCGACTACGTCACCAAGGGAGCTGCGTGAAGTACGTCCTGCTCTACGAGTCCGCGGACGACGTCGCGTCGAAGGCGCCACCGCACTTTCCCGCCCATCTCGAGCGCCTGGAGGCCTTCCATGCCCGCGGCGAGCTCGAGCTGGTCGGGACGTTCGAGGATCCGCAGAGCCAGGGCTCGATGAGCGTCTTTAACACGCGCGAGGGCGCGGAGGAGTTCGTCGCGGGCGACCCGTTCGTTCTGAACGGCGTCGTCCGCGGCTACGAGATCCGCGGCTGGAACGAGATCTTCAGCGCCGGCTGATTCGCTCCGCCAGCCTGAGCGCCAGCGTCATGCCAGGATGGGTCCCGACATGGGATCGGGATCCGAGCCGAGCGATGCATTCGGCTTGTTGCTGGTCGGCGCGGGCCGGATGGGCCTCACGCACCTCCGTGCGCTGAGCGCTTCGCCCCAAGTCGATGTGCGCGCCGTAGTCGATCCCACTCCGAGTGCCCGTGCCGCCGCAACGGAGATCGATCGCGGCGTGCGCACCTACGCCGAGCTGGACCACGCGCTGGCGCAAGAGTCCGTTGACGGTGCGCTGATAGCCGCTCCCACGACGCTTCACCGGACCCTGGTTGCGGCGTGCGCCGAGCGCCGGCTGCCGATCCTGTGCGAGAAACCGTGCGGGACGAGCACGAACGACATCGACGCCGCCTCGCACGCCGCGGATGCGGCCGGTGTGCGGCTGCAGATCGGCTACTGGCGGCGTTTCGTACCCAAGCTGCAGGCGCTGCGGACTCGACTCCACGACGGCAGCTTCGGTGAGTTGCTGATGATCTCGTCCTGGCAGTGGGACGGGCACCCCCCGGAGGCGAGCTTCCAGGCATCCAGCGGCGGCATCGTGATCGACATGGCGGTTCATGAGTTCGATCTGATCCGCTGGCTGACCGGACAGGAACTGTCGGCTCCTGCTCCCGCGTCGATCGTGCCCGCGGCAAACGCCGCGGACACCGACCCGGACTCCGTCTCGCTGCTGCTCGAGTTGTCGGGTGGAGCGGTCGCCCTGATCTCACTCGGCCGCTACTTCCCGCACGGTGACTGCGTCTGGGTGGAGCTGATGGGAACGAGCGACCACGCCCGCCTCGACGTCCTCTGGGGTCAAGCCGGGGACCAGGTCTTCCACGCGGCGCTGCGCGCGCAGGCCGAGGACTTTGCGCGGCGCGTGCGCGACGGGGGAACCGGCGTCGGCGCGAGTGCCGCCGATGCGCGGCGCACGCTCGAGCTCGCGCAGCTCGCAACCGAGGCGAGAACCGTCTAGAGGCCCCGGGCGCGAAGGTACTCGCGGTTTGCGCGCTGCTCCCGCGCCGCCTGATCCACCGGCGTGTCGGGCTCGGGAATGATGTCCTGCTCGACCACCAGCCAGCCCTCGTACCCGAGCTCGTTCAGCGCCGCCAGCACGCCATCGATGTCGACGTCTCCCCCGCCCAGCGGGCAGAACGCCCGCCGGCGCCAGATCGCCTCGACGGGCGCGCCTTCGTCGACGATTGCCTGCAGGACATCGAGCCGCGCGTCCTTGAGGTGCACCTGATTGATCCGGCTCCCCCAATCGCGAACCGCCCTGACGGGATCTCCCCTGCCGAGGAGCAGGTGGCCCGTGTCCAGGCACAGGCCCACCTCCGTGAGCTCGAGCAGTCGCTCGATCTCCCACTGGGCCTCGATATAGGTGGCCGTGTGATGGTGGAACGTGGGCTCGTAACCCCGCGCCCGGCATCGCGCGAGGCCGACCGCAACGCCTTCCGCGAAGCGCCGCCAGCCATCGTCATCGAAGCCGACCGATGGGTCGAGCGCGGAGCGGCCCGGGAGCGCCGCGCGCTCGGGGGAGCCCGCGTCGGCGAGCGTTGGACGTGGCGGCGGAGCCCCGTTCGTGCCGACGGCGTCAAACGTGTCCAGGAGCTCGTCGAGGGCCGGCAGCATCTCGCCAAATGGCTGCGGCTCGCTGAAGGGCAACTCGATGTATCCCCCCGCGAGTGAAAGACCGCGGGTTTGCAGGCGCTCGGCCAGCTCGCTTCCGCTTCCCAGATAGCCGACGGGTCCGAGATCAATCCCCGCGTAGCCGGCCTCGTTGACAAGGTCGAGGAGCTCGAGCGGCTGCGGCACGTTGGGGTTGATCCCGACGGTTATCTCGAAGGCGCCATAGCTGACAGGCGCATTGGCGACGGTGATCACGGTGCCGCCGCTCCATCCTTGGCCGCGACCATCTCGGTGGGGCGGTCGGCTGGGGAGGCGGCCTCGGTGGGACGGTCCACCGGGGCGCCGGTCACGTGAACGCTCGCGATCGCCTCGCACAGGGCCACATCGCGCAGCCCATCGATTCCCGGCGTGCGGGGCTCGCGGCCGCTGCGGATGCACTCGGAGAACTCGATCAGCTCGAGCTTGAACGCCTCTTCGTAGTCGACCACCTCGACGGTCCGGGAGGCGCGCGGCCCAACGGGGTCGCCGTCCTCGACGATCAGCTCTCCGGGCGTGCTTCGCAAAAACGGCGACGGAAGCGCGAGCGTGACCCGGCGCTGGGGCGCGTAGAACGCCAGCTCCTGGTGGTAGCGGGCGATCCCGGGGAGGTCGACCCAGGAGAGGTGACACGGCACCCCTCCGAACTCGAGGTTGACGCCGACACAGG
This sequence comes from Solirubrobacteraceae bacterium, assembly GCA_035693425.1. GTDB lineage: Bacteria > Actinomycetota > Thermoleophilia > Solirubrobacterales > Solirubrobacteraceae > Palsa-465. Next base: position 23,022 of record DASSGR010000117.1, on the reverse strand, counting down.
CCGGCGACAGCGTCGCGCTGACCACGCGATCGGGCTCGCCGAGCACCCCGCGCAAGGCGTTGAACTCGTGGACCAGGCAGTCGAGCAGCACCGTTCGGTAGGTGCGGCGAGTGTCGTCGTCGACCGGTCCCAGCGCGGCCTCGACCCGAGCATCGTCATCGGCCGCGAGTGCCGCGAGGGTCGCTGCGGGTACGTCGTCGCCGGTTCGCACCCCATAGTGGGCCACGTAGTGGGAGAGCGGCGACTCGAGCGTCGTCACCCGCACGAGTCGGAGGTCCTCAAGCTCGGCGACCAGCGTCACCAGGCGCTCGTACGCCGGCTCATAACGTTTCATCGTCCCGACCATCAAGCACACGCCTGACCGCTCGGCGGCTTGCAGCAGCTCCTGGCCCTCGGCCACCGACAGGCACAGCGGCTTCTCGCTGAAGACGTGCAGTCCCACCTGCGCCGCCGCCGTGGCGATCGGCGCGTGGCTGCCGGGGGTGAGGACGAACACCGCGTCGAGCGGCTCGTCAATCAGGTCCTCCCAGCGCGTGAACGTCCTGGTCACGCCGTACTTGTGCGCGCACGCCGCGAGCACCCCTGAGGAGATGTCGCACAGCGCGGCGATCTCGTAGCGGTCGCTCAACTCCGCCAGATATGGCAGGTGCATGACCTGTGCGATCAGGCCGCACCCGACTACGCCGACTCGTTTACGCTGCGCCAAGCCTCCTCCGCACCGTCCTGGAACGTTCCATAGACTGTAATCGCGCGCGATGCGCGCTGTCAACCCCACGCCGCCGGGGCAAGCGCACCCGATCAATACCTCACGTGGCTGCGCGCCTTGACGCGACTCCGATCGATCCGGTATAAGAGCTTTCGAGTTGGAGTCTGGAACGCTCCAAGTGTGGCTTCGCGAACGGAGGACGTTGCGCGAGGAGAGGGACTGAATTTGCTCGATGGTTTGGTGCCAGCGTGAGGGCGGGTCTCCTCACCGACGGTCTCGGTCACCTTGACCTCGGGGCCGTCCTGGCCTGGTGTAGCGAGCGAGAGGTCCGCGACCTGGAGCTCGGCACGGGGGGCTACTCCCCGGCCCCGCACGCCGACCTCTCCCGACTACTGCGCGAACGGCGTTGCCGGGATGAGCTGCTCGGGCGCGTCGGCGACGCGGGCGCCGCGCTCGCGGCGCTGAATGTCTCGGGCAACCCGCTGCACCCTGACGTCGCGGTGAGCGCGCTTCACGACATGGCGCTGCGTGACACGCTGCGGCTCGCCGCGGAGCTGGGCGTCGATCGCGTCGTCGCGATGAGCGGATGTCCCGGCGCCCCGGGCGCCGGATCGTGGCCCGTGTTTGCCGGCGGCGCCTGGCTTCCGGACATGGAGGGCCTTGCCGAGTGGCAATGGGCAGAGCGAATTCTTCCCTACTGGAGCGAGCTCTCAGCGTGGGCGGCGCGCGAGGCGCCGGGCATCACCGTCTGCCTGGAGCTCCACCCGGGGGCCGCCGTCTACAACGCCGAGTCCTACCGCCGCCTGCGCGTCGTCACGGCCGGGAACGTCCGGGTGAACCTCGATCCCAGCCACTTCTGGTGGCAGGGGATCGACCCGGTGCGCACGGTGCAGGAGTTGGGAGAGGATGTGGCGTTCGTGCATGGCAAGGACACGCTGGTGTATCCGGAGCGGGTCGCGCTGCACGGGGTGCTCGATTTCCGTTGGCCCGGCACCGCCGATGAGATGCCCTGGCACTTCTGCGCCGTGGGCGAGGGTCGGTCCGACGCCGAGTGGGTGTCGCTTCTGAGCGCGCTCCGCGAGGTCGGCTATGACGGCGTCATCTCCATCGAGCACGAGGATCCTCGCTACGGCGAAGAGGACGGCATCGAGCGCAGCATCGGCGGCCTGGATCGCGCTCTGGCCGCGCTGGAGGCGCCGGCGCAGGCGGGCTGAGCGATGCAGATCCGCTACGACCAGGTGGAGAAGTCCTTCGGCGCCACAACGGCGTTGTATCCGCTCGACCTGGAGGTGTCCGACGCGTGTTTCCTGGCGCTGCTGGGGCCGTCCGGGTGTGGCAAGACGACGGCGCTGCGCCTGCTTGCGGGGCTCGAGACGCCGACCAGCGGGCGGATCTACATCGGCGACCGCGATGTCACCGAGCTCGCGCCCAAGGACCGCGACGTGGCGATGGTGTTTCAGAGCTACGCGCTGTACCCGCACAAGAACGTAGCCGAGAACATCGCCTACCCGCTGCGGGTTCGCAAGGTGAGCAAGTCCGAACGTGCTCAGCAGGCCCGAGAGATGGCGCAGCTGCTCGGGATCGAGGAGCTGCTGGACCGATCGCCGCGGCAGCTTTCCGGTGGTCAGCGCCAGCGCGTGGCCCTGGCCCGGGCGATCGTCCGCCGCCCACAGGTGTTCCTGATGGACGAGCCGCTGTCCAACCTCGATGCCCAGCTGCGAACGCACATGCGCGTCGAGCTCAAGCGGCTACAGCGGGAACTGCAGGTCACCACCATGTACGTGACCCACGATCAGGTCGAGGCGATGACGATGGCCGACCAGATCGCGGTCATCCGCGATGGGCGGCTGCAGCAGGTTGGAGCGCCCGCCGAGATTTACGGCCGGCCCGCCAACCTGTTCGTGGCGACGTTCTGCGGCTCGCCGCCGATGAACGTGTTGGAGGGCAGCGTCGCCGACGGCGCTTTCCAGCACCAGGCCGGATCGCTGACGCTGCCCGCCGGCGGCGCGCCCGGCGCCGTGAAGCTCGGCTTTCGCCCCGAGCACGCGAGCCTGGTGGAGCGGGGAGCACGGGGCGCGCTCGCCGCAGAGATCTACGTTGTCGAGCCGCTTGGCAACGAGACAGTCGTGACGCTCAAGGTGGGCGGGGGGACGCTTGTGAACGTCCGCGCGCCGGCGGGATTTGAGCGGCCGATCGGGGAGGCGTGTGCTGTGCGCCCCGAAGCCGGACACCTGCACCTGTTCGACAGCCAGACCGGCGTGACCCTCGTGCGCACGAGCGCCACGCAGCCGGCGGCAAGCGGCGCCGTCGTGTAACCGCAACTAGAGGGAGCGAGCCCATGGGCGACAACGAGGACCAAAGGGACTGGCGGCTGAGCCGCAGAGAGGTGATTACGAAGGGGGCTATCGGCGCCGGGGGCGTGCTTGGCCTCGCCCCGTTGCTAGCGGCCTGCGGCTCGTCGTCGAGCAGCAGCTCCACCGGCGCCGCAGCCAGTACACAGAAGGCCGGGGGCTCGATCACGATCGGCTCCTTCCAGGACAACGCGATGGCCCCGTTCCGCGATGTCTTCATCAAGCGCTACACGGCAGAGACCGGAGTCAAGGTCAATTACAACGAGACCAACTACGACTCCTGGTACCAGAACAGCAAGAACGACGGCCTCAACAAGACCGGCGCGTACGACATCTATGTGATGGACGACAACTGGGTGCCCGAATTCGCCGCCAGCAAGATCATCCAGAACCTCGACGACATCGGCTACAAGGTCAACGCCGACATCCTGCCCAAGGGACTGGACCAGGGCTACTGGCCGCCGAAGGCAGGTCCGCGGCTGAAGGACTTCGCAAACGACCAGCCCGCGCTGTACGCCGTCGTGATCATCGATGACGTCGAGATTCTCTATTACAACAAGGACATGTTCTCGTCGGTGCCCAAGACGTGGGACGACATCTTCAAGGTGGCCAAGTCGAAGTCAAAGCCGCCGAATCTCTATGGATGGTCGGCCCGGGGTGTGAAGGGGAACCCGATCGTGCAGACGTACCTGCCGCTGTTGAACGCCTACGGCGGGAACTTCGCCAACGACGACTGGTCGCCGGGGTTCAACAGCGCGGCGGGCGTCGGCGCGCTCGAGCGTCTGTTCAGCTTCATCCCCTATATGCCGTCGGGAACCCCCGAGTTCGACACCGACCAGGAGACACAGGTGCTGCTCCAGGGTAAGTGCACAGCCCTGACCGAGTACACCGGACTCGTGCACCAGGTCGACAACCCGGGCGCGTCCAACGTGGTCGGGAAGATCGACATGGCGGCGACGCCATCCCAGGAGAAGAGCGGTCCGGCGATCGGCACGTTCATCTGCGGCATCGCGTCCGGAGCCAAGAACACCCAGGGCGCGGTTCAGTTCCTCGAGTGGTTCACGAGCTCCAAGGTGCAGACCGACTTCGCCCGCCAGGGCGGCAGCGCGGCGGTGACGAACTCCGCGCTGCACGACTCGCAGGCGGTCAACAAGTACCGGTGGCTGCCGGCGATCGCCGACGCCGTCAACAACTCGGTCCCCAAGCCGCGCTCGCCCGACGAGCCCAAGATGGAGGACATCCTCGGCACCCAGCTCAACGAGGCGCTGGTCGAGGCGATCGCAGCGAAGTCGGGCTACACCCAGATCGCACAGAAGCACCTGAACACGGCTGCCTCCCAGATCACCAGTTACCTCAAAGAACAGGGTGGCTACTTCTAGTCAGCTAGCGCCGCGCCGTCCTGCGGCGCGGCGCCTGTCCTGGCGCCGCGCCGCGAGGACTCCCTACCTCCTGCTGCTGCCGGCGGCAGTCGCGATGGGGGTCGTCGCGGTGTACCCGCTGATCTACAGCATCCGCGCGAGCTTCGACCGCTACCGATTTGGCCGCAACTTCGGCTCCGCCGGGCTGGACAACTACCGCAACGTCCTGCACGACTCGACGTTCTGGACCGCGATCGGGACAACCGCCAAGTACGTGTTCTTCGCCGTGGCGATCGAAACGCTGCTCGGTCTCGGGCTGGCGTTGATGGTCTCGCGCGAGATCCGATTCAGCAGGTTCTTCCGGGTCGGCCTGATCCTCCCGATGACGATCGCGCCGGTCGTGGTCGGCGTTGTGTGGCGGCTGATGTACGCGTCGGACATCGGCGTGGTCAACCCGGTGTTCTCCTCATTGGGGCTCGGCACTCCGGACGTGCTCGCGCACGAGGGCAGCGCGTTCATCGGGGTGGTCGCGGTGGACGTGTGGGAGTGGACGCCGCTGCTGTTCTTGATCATCCTGGCGGGCCTTCAGTCGCTGCCCCAGGAACCGCTCGAGGCGGCGCGGGTGGACGGCGCGGGGCCCGTGCGGTTGTTCTTTGAGCACACGCTGCCGCTGCTGTTGCCCGTGCTGCTCGTGGCGGTGGTCCTGAGGCTGATCGACGCGATCGGCACGTTTGACCAGATATACGTCCTCACCAAGGGCGGCCCGGGCGTTTCGACGCAGTTGATCAGCATCTACGCCTACAACACCGCGTTCCTGTTCACTCAGTACGGCCAGGCGGCGGCGATGCTCGTGGCCGTGCTCGCGTTCCTCATCGTCCTGATGATCTTCGCGGTGCGTCTGACCCGGCGGGCGGCCAGGGAGACGGCCGCGTGAAGCGCCACGGCTCGCGTGTCGGACTGTATACGGCGCTGTTTGCGGCGATGATCATCGCGCTGTTTCCGCTGTGGTGGATGCTGGTCACGTCGTTCAAACGGCCGATCGACATCTTCGCCGGTGTGTCACTCCTGCCCCAGCACCCCACCGGCTCGAATTACAGCCGCCTGTTCGGGCCTTACCACTTTGGCCAGTTCCTACTGAACAGCCTGATCGTGGTGAGCATCTCGGTCGCGATCAGCCTCATCCTGGGGTCACTGGCCGCGTACTCACTGGCCCGGTTCCGCCTGCGCTTTGGCATGAACCGTCACGCGCTGGTCGTGACGCTGCTGGTCAGAATGCTGCCGGCGATCCTGCTGGTGGTCCCGATCTACATCCTGCTCGGCAATATCGGGCTGCTGAACACCCGACTCGGTCTGATCATCGTCTACACCGGGCTCAACACGAGCTTCGTGATCTGGATGATGCAGAGCTTCCTCGAGGAGATCCCGCGTGACATCGAGGAGGCGGCGATGGTCGACGGCGACTCGCGGCTAACGGCATTCCGCCGGGTCGTCCTGCCGCTCGCCGCGCCGGGGCTTGCCGCCACCGCGATCTTCAGCGTGATCGTCACCTACAACGACTTCCTGCTCGCGTTGTCGCTCACGTCGACGCCGAGCGCGCAGACGGTTCCGGTCGGTGTGTCGACCCTGATCGGGAAGATCCAGATCGAGTGGGGGCCGATGGCTGCGGCGGGTGTGATCGGAGCGCTTCCCATCGTGCTGTTCGCGCTGGTCGTCCAGCGGCACTTCGTGCGCGGGCTGACGATGGGTGCGGTGAAGTGACCGGCGTCCGCGCGGCCGTGATCCACGCACCGGGGCAGTTCGGGGTCGAGCGCTTCCCGGTGCCGGACCCTGAGCCCGGGGCGGTCCTGCTGCGGATGCTCTATTCCGGGATCTGCGGCACCGACAAGCACACCTGGCGGGGCGAGAGCAAGCAATATGCGGGGACGGCGCACGAGCGCGACGCGGCGTATCCGTTGATCTGCGGCCACGAGAACGTCGGCGTGATCCAGGCGATCGGCAGCGGGCCGCCGCCGGTCGACGAGCTGGGCCGGCCGCTGGCGCTCGGCGATCGGGTCGTGCCGACGGCGAACCTCACGTGCGGGCGTTGCGCGTACTGCCTCGACGATCGCCACCCCTACTACCTGTGCGCCGCCACCGAGGACTACGGCAACTCGCTGACGTGCTCTAAGCCACCGCACCTGTTCGGGGGCTGGGCCGAGCTGATGTATCTGCTGCCGGGGACGCGGCTGTTCCGGGTGCCGGACGCGCTTGACTCGGCGCTTGCCGCGATCACCGAGCTGCTGTCGGTGACGCACGGGCTGGACATCGCGCGCGGCCTCGCGGGCTCGGGTGGTCGTGGGTTTCGAACCGGCGACACCGTGCTGGTGCTTGGCTGCGGGCCGCTCGGAATGGTGCACATGCTCAAGGCGGACCTGCTCGGCGCCGGCCGCCTGATCGCCGTCGACGTGCTGGCGGGTCGTCTCGGGCTGGCGCAGGCGTGCGGCGCGGACGTGATCGTCGACGCGGGGGTGCTCGGACCGCACGAGCGGCTCGCGGCGGTGCACGAGGCGACGGCGGGCCTCGGCGCCGACGTGGTCGTCGACTGCGCGGGGCGACACGACACGTTCGGGGAGGCACTGGCCCTGGCGCGCCCCGGCGGCACGGTGATCGAAGCTGGGGCGTTCGTCGACACGGGCCGCGCGGAGATCGACCCGAACCGTGACGTGTGCATCAAGGACATCACGATCCTGGGGGTCGGCGGCGACGAGCTGATGCAGTACTCGGCGTCGCTGCGGCTGCTGACCCGCCACGGCGAGCGCTTCGCGCCGCTGCTCACGCACCGGGTCGGGCTCGACGAGGTCGAGGATGCGCTCGAATTCGCCCAGACCGGCGCCGCGATGAAGGTGCTGGTGGCGCCCAACGGTGAGCTTGCGTGAATCATCCAGCGATGTCATGACGCCACGGATCAGAAAGCCCCCGACGATCTTCGAGGTGGCCGCGCTGGCCGGCGTCTCCAAGTCGACGGTGTCAAACGTGATCCGCGACGTGGACGGGGTCGCGCCGTCCACGCGCGAGCGCGTTCAGGTCGCGATCGAACGCCTCGGTTACCGGCCCAATGCGCTCGCCCGCCAGTTCGTGGCCCAGCGCACGACGACGTTCGGCGTGCTCGTCGGCGATCTCGACAACCCGTTCTACGCGGAGATGGCCAAGCTGATCGAGCGCTGGGCGTTCCATCATGGCTACACGGCGATGTTCTGCAACATCGAGGGCGACGACGACCTCGCGGTGTCCGGCGTCGAGGCGCTACTCGAGCAGCACGTCGCGGGAGTGGTGTTCCTCGCATTCTTCGGCCGCTCGCCGGCGGTTGAGGAGCTGCTGCGCCAGCGCGCGCCGATCGTGTTCGTGGGCCTGCGCGAAGATTGGGGCGATTCGGTCGCGGTCGGGGATGCGGACGGCGGCCGTCTGGCGACCGAGCACCTGATCGAGCTGGGGCACCGCGAGATCGCCTACCTGACGACACCTGCGGTTGAGCCTCGCGCCGACCGGGCGCGCCACGCCGGCTACCGAGCGGCGATGCGGCGCGCGCGGCTCGCCGCACGACCGGCCATCCGCTGGGCGCCGGGTACCGAGGAGGTGCGGCTCGGCGGTCGGCGGGCGGTGCTCACGGACGTCCTCGTCGACACCGACCGCCCAACCGCGGTGTTTGTGTCCAACGACCTGGGGGCGATCGCGTTGCAGGAGTTCATCGACCTCCACGGACTGAGGGTGCCGGAGGATGTCTCGCTGATCGGCTTTGACAACGTGAGCCTCGCCGGGCTGGCTCGAATCTCGTTGACCACGGTGGCGCAGCCGCTCGACGAGCTCGCTCGTCTCGGAGTCGCGCGACTGGTCGAGCGGATCGAGCGCTGGGGGCCGAACCGACGACAAGACCCCCCGCGAGCGATCACGGTGCCGGTCGAGCTGGTGGTCCGCGGGTCTACGGGCCCGCCACCGCGCAGGTCGGTGACCGCAAACCCGCGGCGAGGACGAAGCGTTTAGCGGGGACTGACCCGCTCGGGCTCGCCGGCGCCGGCGCCACCGTTTGCGAGCTGTACTGCGAGCGCCTCGGTCTCGGCGGCGTGCCCCTCGATCCGGATCCGGGGCAAGCGAGAGTCCAGCCAGCGCGGCAGCCACCACGTGCGCTCGCCGAGGATCTCGAGCACGGCGGGCAGCAGCACGCAGCGAATCACGATCGCGTCGAGGAACACGGCAGCTGCCAGTCCGAAGCCGAACTCCTTGACCGAGCGCTGGTTGCCGAGCACGAATGACAGGAACACGCAGATCATGATCGCCGCCGCCGCGCTGATCACCCGGCCCGTGTACGCGATGCCGTCGGCGACCGCGGTCGTGGCATTGCGCGACCGGATCCATTCCTCGCGCACGCGCGAGATCAGGAACACCTCGTAGTCCATCGACAGGCCAAAGACGACCGCGAACATCAGCACTGGGATCCAGGGCTCGACGGGGGCCGGCGTGACTCCGAGCAGACCCGCGCCAAAGCCCTTCTGGAAAACCAGCACGGTCACGCCGAGCGCGCCGCCGATGCTCAGCAGGTTCATCAACGCCGCCTGGATCGGAATCACCACCGAGCGGAAGATCACGAACAGCAGCAACGCCGACAGCACGACCACGAGCCCGATGAACAACGGCAGCTTGCTCGACAGGACCTGCGAGAAATCGACCGACCCCGCGGTGAAGCCGCCGACCAGCGGCCGCGTGCCAAACGTGCCCTTGAACTGGGGCAGCACTTGATCGCGCAGCTTGTGCACCAGGTCGGTCGTCCCCTGTGCCTGGGGCGCGGAGGTGGGGTACGCCTCCATCACCGCGACGTTGCCCGACGGTGACACGCGCGGAGCCGTCACCGCGACCACGCCCGGGGTGCGCGCGACTGCGCCACGGACCTGGGCCACCTGGGCGGCCTGGCTCGAGTTCGAGAGCTGGGTCGCGATCAGCAGCGGCCCGTTAAAGCCCGGTCCGAAGCCGTGGGACAGCAGATTGAATGCCTTGTAGGTACTCGTGTCCGAGGGGTCGTTGCCGGCGTCGCTCGTCTCCAGCCGCATCGACAAGAACGGGATCAAGAACAGCAGCATCACGGCCAGCGAGGCGAGCGCCAGCGGCCATGGGCGCGACTGCACCGTGAGACTCCAGCGCCGCCATGCGGACTCCCGCGGGGCCTCGCCCCTGGCCGCGCGCCTGCGGGAACGGCGGCTGGGTCGCGCGACCTTCTCGCCGAACGCCGCCAGCAGCGCGGGGAGCACCGTGAGCGAGGCGGCCATCACGAGCAGCACCGCAAGCACCGACGCGATCGCCAGCCCGTACATGAAGGTGACGCCGGTCGCGAACATCCCGAGCAGCGCGATGATCACCGTCGTGCCGGCGAGCAGAATCGCGCGCCCGGACGTGTCCATCGCACCGATGATCGCGGCCGAGACGTCGCCGCCGCCCTTGCGGTAGTTCTCCCGGAAGCGTGTGACGATGAACAGCGCATAATCGACGCCGACCCCGAGTCCGATCATCACCGCCAGTTCGGGCGAGATGTTGGACATGCTCGTGATGTGCGTGCCGAGCCCGACCAGCGCGATGCCGGTGATCAGGCCCAGTCCAGCTGTGATCAGCGGCATCCCGGCGGTGATCAGGGAGCCGAACGTGATCAGCAGGATGATCAGCGCGGCGATCACGCCCACGGCCGTGGCGGGACCGATGTTGAAGCCCTCGGCGTTCTCGATCACCTGACCGCCCGCCGCGATCTTCACGCCGGGCAGGTTCAGGGCATTGATCGCGTCGAGGACGGGGTTGCCGGTGTCGTTGGGCAGCAGGTTCGCGCGCTTGTCGTAGTTGACGACCGCGAACGCGGTGCGCCGGTCCTTGGACACCTGCACCGCGCCGGCGGAGCCGTACGGGCTGACCACGCTGACCACGTGGGGCATCTTGGTCACCTTCGCCAGCAGCGGCTCGATCTGGCCGCGCACGTTGGGCGCATCGACGGTCCCGGTCGGCGTGTGCCAGACGATCGTGTCGACATCTCCGCTCTGCGCGGGGAACTCGTTGTTCAGCAGGTCGACGACGCGCTGGGACTCGGTTCCGGGGAGGCTGAAGTCGGTCGCGTAGTGGCGCCCCACGACGCCCGCCACCACGGTCGTACCGACCGCGATCAAGATCCACCCGACTACGACCCAACGGCGATGAGTGATGCACCAACGACTGAGCCCCAGCATCCGACTTCAAAGTAGCAATGCCGGATGGCGGGCTGTGAGCGACTCGTCACAGGTCCCCCCGTTTGTCGGGGGCTGGGTCAGAACCGCGCGAGGTACTCCATCTCGCGCCAGAAGTCCTGCAGCTGCTTGACGCGGATGTCTGAGTGCGGCAGCCGCGTCGCGTTGAGGCGCTGATCGCGGCAGAACGCCCGGCTGAGCTCGCGGCGAATCCCGGCCTCGGGCGGGTGATACGTGTACGGACAGAGGCACGAGTCCCCGCGCAGGAACGGACATTCGCTGCGGGGCGCGGCCAGGCCCAGGATCTCGGCGCGGTTGGGGCTGAACTCGAGGCACGCCGGCAGTGCGGTGGCGCTGCCGAACTGGGTCCGGACGTCCCCGGGCGCGTGCTCGTTCATGTTGAGCGCGAGCACGATCTCGCCGATCAACTGGCGCGCCTCGGGCACCAGCGGTGAGCTCGTCCCGGCGGCAACCTCGGTCATGTCCACCCAGATGTAGGGCTCCCACCTGCCGCGGCGCAGCGCGCGCGTGCACAGCCGGGCCGCCGCGCGGACGAACGGGTGCGGGTCGTTGCGGGTGGCGGATACGAGCTCGCGCGCCGACTGACAGTCGTCGCGGCCCAGGCATCTCCTGGCGACCGCCTGCACGAGCAGCACCCGCGTGAACCAGAAGATCGCGGGCCGCTTGCCCGGATCGAGCATCTCGAGCGCGAACTCATCCACGGGCTTGCCCGGGTCGCGCATCGCGTCCTGCTTGAGGCCGTCGGCGATCGAGGATTCCATCCCCGATTGTGTGGTCATCTGCTCCGCGTGCTCACGCAGCCGCAGCTGATACTCGTCAAGCGCGCACGACGCCGCCGTGCCCCGACAGACCGTGCGCAGGCTCGGCAAGACCCACGCAACCGCCCTGAGATCGTCGAATGGAGCGCCGCGGTCGTCGTTGACCGGGAGGGCGTGAGTCTGGCGGAATGCCTTCGCCTTCTGCATCACCTGCTCCACCTGGCCCAGGGCCGACTTGACGGCGTCCCCGCCGCCTTCGAGCAACACCCGCATCGCCCGCCGGCGAACCGAGTAGTCCGGGGCGCCGGTCGCGTATCCCCACAATGTCTCGTAGGCCCTCTGGCTGTGGATCGAGCCCAACTCCTCGATCAGCCGGATCTGCTCGCGCGGAATCGCGCCGAGATCGCGCTCCTTGCGCGCGCGATCGAGGATGCGCTCCGCCAGGCCTCCGCTCCAGGCGCCGTTGCGGCGAGCGATCTCCTCGGCGGTGTTCAGGATCTGCAGCCGCTCGTTGGGATTCGCGAGCTCACTTGCGCCGTTGTTGCCGCTCGTCGCCTCGTCGAGCCGGTCGAGCAGCTGAATCGAGGTGCTTCTGGCGATCTCGGGGTCGCCGGCGGCCGCATTGGCAAAGACGAACGCGAGGCCGGCGGCCGACCCGAGATCGGCGGCGGTCAGCGCTCGCTCCCACAGGCCCCGGTCGTCCTTGCGCTTGACGAGGTAGCAGGAGGCAAAGTACGCAAGCGTTGTGGGGTGACCGAACCGAACCACGTCGTCGTAACGGGATTCGAGCACGCCGAGCCGCTGCCCGTACTCGACCGTCAGGCGCGTGTCCAGGTCCAGCTCGAGCAGGTCGCGAACGGCCGTACCCAGGTCCTCGACCTTGCTGGGCTTGCCGAGGCTGACGAGCGCGACCGCCTCGAGACCCTCCAGCGCGCTGGCGCGGGTGGCCTCGTCGAGGCCGGAGTCGGCGCGTGACCTTCCGGATCTGAGGTCCTCTCGATACGCGTCGAGCAGCACCAGACGCGTGTCGACCGTCGTCGTCACGTCCAGCTGCGGAAGCGTCCCGGTGTCGGCGAGCACACGGGAGATCGCCAGGTAGTACGGCGTCTTCGGGATCTCCGCGTCGTTGACGACCGTCTCGATGACGCCCTTCACCAGCGACTCGTCGTGACCGTCGTTGGAGCTGAGCTTGACTCTGTCCAGGAGGGCATCGCTGACCTCCTGCTTGTCAAGCGGCTCGAGGTCGATTCGACCCTGCTTGAACTCCGCCGGCACGCCGCTGGGCCGGGAGGCGGCGACGACGCGAAGCCCGGCTCGAGCCGTCGCGTCAAGCGCCTCGATGACCGCCCTCGGCTTGGCCTTGGCCTTCTCCAGGTCATCGACGAGGATGACGATGAGGCCGCCCCGGCGATGCCACCGCCAGTGTTTGTCGACCTCCTCCTCGGTGTGCTTGGGAAAGGCGCGGCGATAGGACTTCCAGGCCTGCTCCTCGAAGTCCAGGTCGGACGAGTCGCGCAGCGAGATCGCAATCGGGACCTGTCCACGCTTGGCCAGGTGCTGAACCAACTTGAGCAGCACCATCGTCTTGCCGGAGCCGGTGCGGCCCACCAGGACCTGTGTGTGAGCTCCGGCGTCGAGGTCGTCGGCGATCTCCTTGACCAGCTGCTTCCGGGAGACGATGTTGTCCGCGATCGACCTCGCCGAGCCGAACCGCAGGTCGTGCACGCTGTCCGGACGGCGCCGAATCGGCACCGGTCGCTTGCGGCGCTCCATCGGCTTGCGGGCCGCGAGCCCCGTCAGGCCGCCGGACGGCGGCAGCCGGCTGAACAGCGCCTCCGGCCTCTTCTTCGCGCGACGGCGCCACCAGAACGCGGTGTAGGTCTCGCGGCCGAGGAAGAACACGTAGAACGCGATCAGCGCGACGATGCCGGTGCCCAGGAGGTGAATCGCAAGCCCGCAGCCGAGGTCGCTCGTACTACAGAGTGTGTTGGAGTCGTGCCACCACGGACTGCCGACGATGTACGTCAGCCCAAACCCGATCGCCGCCAGGAACACGACCACGACCCCGAGAAACTGAAGCGTGGGCGGCCATACCTGGCGCCGCACGCGCATCCGCAACCGGTGCCAACCCCGGGCGCAGGCGGTCATCGCCGGCGTCGCCATCGCGTGTCGCCGGAGCTGACGCATCGTGTCAGCCTTTCCACGGCGAATGCCGTCACGGCTGGTGGAAGCTCGCCCCATCTCGCTCACACTCCCTTGGCGTCAGCCCACGACGCCTTGATCCACCGCCGAGCTTAGTCAGGGCCACCCGGGGCGTCAACGCTAGGACACCGGGAGAGTGAGGATTAAGCAGGATTAGTGGGGTGCGCCGGTGACCGCGCGCAGATGTGCAAACGGCCTCCCGTCGCGCAGCTCGCGAACGACGGCATCGACCAGCCCGTCGCCGCCGACCATGCGGCCGTCGGTGACCGCCGACACGTGGGCGCGCTTGCTCTGGATCAGCCGCGCCATCGTTTCGTCGATCGTGTTGGCGGCGAGCAGGTACCAGGCGGTGACGGCATCGCGCTGACCGATGCGATGGCAGCGGTCCTCTGCCTGGTCGTGCATGGCCGGCGTCCACTCGAGCTCGAGGAAGGTGACGTTCGAGGCGCGGGTCAGGGTGATCCCCTGACCGGCGACGCGCGTGGCGCAGACGATCAGCTGGGGTCCGCCGGGCTGTTGGAACGCGGCGATCGACGCCTCGCGCGCATCGAGCGAGTCGCCTCCCACCAAGTGCAGTGCGTCGGGGAACCGGGCGAGCACCGCCTGGTGCACCTCGACGTGGCGCGCGAACACGATCAGTGGCTCGCCCGACTCGAGGAAGTCGTGGATCCAGGCGAGCGCGGACGCGAGCTTGCCGCGCGCGGCGAGGCGCTGCAGCGTGCCGAGCTGCACCAGGCGCTCGGCTCGCAACGTCGCCGCGATCCGCGGCTCGAGCTCGGTCAGATCCAGGGGCTGCGCGCGCAGCCACTCGATCACGTCGCGCTCGGCCAGCCGGTACTCGGCCTCGTTGGTCAACGCGACCGGCACCACGACCTGTCGCTTCTCGGGCAGCTGCGGCAGCACGTCGGCCTTCACGCGGCGCACGAAGCAGCGCCTGCGTAGATGCCAGTGCAGCCGCTCCTCGCTGAGCGCGCGACCGAACTGGTGCGAGAACGACGAGCCCGAGCCGAAATCCTCGAGGCGCCCGATCACGCGAAGCTGGGCGATCAGCTCCTCGGCGTGGTTGAGGACGGGGGTCCCGGTCAGGGCGAGGCGCAGGCCCTCGGGCTCCACGGCCGCAGCGAGCCGGCGCACCGCCTGGGTGCGCTTGGCACGGGGGTTCTTGCAGTAGTGCGACTCGTCGACGACGAGCGCGCGCGGGCGCGGGTTGCTGAGGGCGATCCGGTGGGCCGCGACGATCTCGTAATTGAGGATCGTGATGTCGCCTCGCGGGGGAACGGCCGAGCGCCCCTCGATGACCGCGACGGATCGGTGGGGCAGCCATTTGGCCGCCTCGCGCTGCCAACCGAGCTTCATCGACGCGGGGCAGACGACGATCGCCGGGAACGCCCCGTCGGCCTCGAGCGTGGCAAGCGCCTCGACGGTCTTGCCGAGCCCCTGCTCGTCGGCGAGGAACATCTGCCGGGCATCGAGCGCGTAGCGAACCCCTGCCCATTGGAACGGCGCGAGCGATCCGCCGAGCACGGCGGCCACCTCGGGGATCGGATCGGCGTGATCGGCGCGCGACCGGCGGACCGCGTCGGCCGCCTCCTGACGCTCGGCCAGCAGTCGCGCCAGGACGGTCCCGGCCGGCTCGGTGACCTGGACCCCGTACTGGGCGACGAAGCCGTCGAGCTCGCCAGCCAGCCATGGGTCGAGCGGCACCGCGCGAGTTCCCTCGGCTCCGGGAAGCTGCATGAACGCCGCGCCGACGTCGGGATCCCACACGACCTCGAGCCGGAGCTTCTCGCCGTCGACTGAGCGAAACCACACCAGCCGGGCGGGCGGCGGTACCTCGCCCGCCAGCACCATCGACAGGCAGCGCTCGGCGCCCATGTCCAGCTTCGCCGACTGCTGCTCGCGCAGCACCTGGGCGGCGTCGAGCGTCAGCGGCACGAGCACCTTGCCGTCGTGCTGAACGGAGCCCGCGAGCAGCCCCGCGGGGATCGGGCCCGCAAGCGTCTCGAGCACCCACCAGCCGCGGCCGTCATAGCGGGTCGTGCGCACGTGGCCGATCCATCGCTGGCTGACGCCCGACAGCCAATCGAGCACCTCCGGGCTGGCGGTCAGGTCGGGGTACTGGGTGAGCAGTTCGCCGACCTTCATCCCGGTCCAGTCCTCGGCCGGCGCCGACCATTCGCGCGTGTCCCAGTCAAACCGCCGGTGGGGGATCGTGCGGACCTGGTCGACGAGCTCGGCGTCGTAGGGGAAGGCGAGCACGACGACCTGCTCGCCGGCGTCGTTGCGGCGCAGTTCGACGTTGGGGCGATCGTCCACGAGCCTCATGCAAGTCCCAAGCTAGCGGCCCGCTTGGACGGGGGCTCGCGAGTCCATCCGCTGGCGCAAAAGCGGTGCTCCGGCGATACCTCTTTACTTAAGTAAATACTTGTAGTAAACTTGCATCTGTAAGCAATCCAAAAGGAGCAAAGATGGAAGCCAGTAACACCAACTACCAGCAGGTCACGGTGGACGTGCCCGAGGACCGGATCGCGGAGTTCCATGCGTTCTTTGCGCGGTTCCTGGCGGGCCGCACACGAAGGGGTCACCGGCACCACGGTCGCGGGCGCCGCTGCGCCGAGCGCCGCGAGCAGACCGAGACCCAGCAGAGCGAAGCCACCGAGGTCTGATGGCCGACAAGCAGATCACGGTCGCCGTTCCCGAAGAGCGCGTGGCCGAGTTCTACATCTGGTTCGGCGAATTCCTGGCAGCAGAGCCGGGAGGCCGCCAACACCGTGGACGGCGCGGCCCGCGCGGGTCGCGCCGCCACTCAGAGCCCGAGCCGTGGTCCGACGATGCGGACGTCAAGCAGGCCACCTGGCTGTATCGCAAGCTGGCGCCGCCGGCGCGCGAGCTGTTCGACCTGCTGATGGAGGAGTCCGGCGAGCCGTTCGCCGGCGAGGAGATCGCCAGGCGACTGGGGCTCGAGAAGGGCGCCCACGGCGTCGCCGGGATCCTCGCCTGGCCGGGCCGCTACAGCCGCCACCTGGGCCGCCTGCTGCCGATTGAGACAGCCGGCCGGCCCGACGGCGGCACCGACTACTACATGGAGCCCGAGGTCGCGGCGCTGTTCCGCAAGGCGCGGGGGGAGTAGGTTTGCACTCCGGCTGACCGTGGCAGGCTCGCCACAGGAGCAGAGCCAGCGAAGGAGGGATGCGGATGGAGACCATGAGCCCGCTCGACGCCTCGTTCCTGCACATCGAGGACGCGGTGACGCACATGCACATCGGGTCGGTGGGGATCTTCGAGGGTCCTCCGCCGGGTCCCGGCGAGGTGAAAGACGCGATCGCCGCGCGGTTGCCGCTGGTTCCGCGCTACCGGCAGAAGGTGCGATTTGTACCGTTCGCGCTCGGCCGCCCGGTGTGGGTCGACGACCCGTACTTCAACCTCGACTACCACGTGCGGCGCACCGCGCTTCCGTCTCCGGGAGGCGACGACGAGCTGCGCAATCTGGTCGGGCGCGTGATGTCTCAGCAGCTGGACCGCAACAAGCCCCTGTGGGAGCTGTGGGTGGCCGAGGGCCTTGACTCCGGCCGCTGGGCGCTGATCTCAAAGACCCACCACTGCATGGTCGACGGCGTGTCGGCTACCGACCTTCTCAGCGTGATCCTCAGCAAGGAGCGCGAGGTTCAGCCCACGTCGGCGGGGGAGTGGCATCCCGATCGCGAGCCGAGCTCGGCGAGCCTGGTGACGCACTCGCTGTCGGGCCGGGCGGCCAGCCCGTACGAGGCGACGCGGACCGCGTGGGCCGCGGTCAGGGGTCCGCGGCGAGTCGCCAAGAAGGCAGTCGAGACGGGTCGCGGCCTTGCAAATTTCCGTACGTTGCTCGCGCCGGGCGCGTCGAGCTCGCTGAACGGCCCGATCGGACCGCACCGGAGCTGGGACTGGGCCCGCGCGCGCCTGTCTGACATCAAGCGGATCCGCGAGCAGCACGGCGGCACCGTCAACGACGTCGTGCTGGCCGTGATCACGCGTGGCTTCCGGGAGCTGTTGCTGTCGCGCGGCGAATCGGTCGACGACAAGGTGATCCGCACGTTGGTGCCGGTCTCGGTGCGCGCCGACGAGGAGCGCGGCACCTACAACAACAAGGTGTCGGCGATGTTCGCGGAGCTGCCGGTGGGGCTCGAGGACCCGGACGAGCGGCTGCTCGCGGTGCACGAGCAGATGCAGGACCTCAAGCAGTCCGGGCAGGCTGTGGCCGCCGAGCGCCTGACCGCGTTGAGCGGGTTTGCGCCGGCGATGCTGCTGGCGCTGGCCGGCCGCGTCGGCACGCGGCTGCCCCAGAGCGCGGTCAACACGGTCACGACCAACGTCCCCGGCCCGCAGCAGCCGCTGTATCTGGTGGGTAAGCGCATGCTCGAGGCGTTCCCGTTCGTGCCGCTTGGCGGCAACGTGCGGATCGGCATCGCGATCTTCTCCTACGACGGCGGGATCAACTTCGGCGTGACCGGCGACCGGGACACGGCCGACGACATCGACGTGCTCTGCCGGGGGATCGAGGACGGCGTCGCGGAGTTGCTCGGAACGGCGGCGGCCGACGCTGAAAGCGTGCCCGAGCCCGCGGCGGAGCCCGCGCCCGGCCCGGCTACCGGTAGCTCGAGCGCTCGCTGACAGCGGCCCAGTTCTTCGGGTCGTGCCCGTGCACGACCATTGCGTCGTGCTCGGCGGCGAGCCGGCGCAGCAGCTCGATCGACTTCATTGCGTCCTCACGCGAGACGAGCGCGCGCGGCTCCATGCGCCCGTCCCACTGGGCGCGGTTGTCGGCGGCGTCTGCGGTGAGCAGGACGGGGCCGGTCTGCTCGAGCGACAGCAGGATCGACATGTGGCCCGCCGAGTGACCCGGGGTCTCGATCAGGCGGATCGTGCCGTCCCCGAACAGATCGTGTGCTGCGGCGATTGGCCGCCAGTCGATGCCGTCGCGGTCGAAGTCCTCGCGGACGTAGCCGTTTTCGAACGGTTGTGCGGTGCGTGCGGCGAGTAGCTCGCGCTCGTGGACGATCACGGTGGCGTTCGGAAAGTGCCCGAGCGCGCCCGTGTGGTCCATGTGCAGGTGCGTCTGCACGACGTGACTGATCGCGGTCGTGTCGACCCCGCGCCGTTGCAGCTGGGCGACGCAATGATCGTCCTCGGTCATGTGGACCTCGAACACGTCCGCGAGCGGGCCGAGGTGCGCGTGCGGATCTTGCGCGACCGCCAGCGGGTTGCCTCCGTCGACGATCACGTCCCCCTGCGGGTGGCGGAGCAAAAAGAACGGGACCGGCACCTCGAAGCCGGCGAACACCAGCGTGCCGCTGGACAACAGGTGGAGCTCAAGGCCGTCGGCCACCGCGCGATCGTACGCCTCCGCATCGAGCTCGGGCGCTCGCCTACGATGCCCGGAGGTGACGCGAGTCGCAATCATCGGTGGGGGCATCGGTGGCGCGATCGCCGGGTGCGCGTTGGCGCAAGCCGGCCTGGAGGTGTCGATCTACGAGTCGGCTCCCGAGCTCAAGGAGATCGGCGCCGGCGTGGCGCTGCATCCGAATGCGATGCGCGTCCTGAAGATGATCGGGGTGGAGCACCAGGTGCGCCGGCTCGCCGGTCGCTCGGAGTGGTCGGTGACGCGCAACTGGAAGACGGGTCGCCTGATTTCGAAGATCAGCCGTGCGCATCAGGCCCAGTCGTTCGGCCTCAGCGGCGCGACGATCCACCGCGCCGACCTGCTCGACGTGATCGCCGCCGCGTTGCCCGACGGCAGCGTCACGCTGGGCAAGCGCTGCTCGGCGGTCGAGTCGCAGGGTGATCTGGCGGTGGCGCGGTTTGAGGACGGCGACGAGATCGAGGCCGACGTGATCATCGGCGCCGACGGCATCCACTCGCGCGTGCGCGCGGCGCTGTTCGGTCCCGACGATCCCAGGTTCACCGGAAAGATCTGCTACCGCAGCGTCGTCCCGACCGCCGCCGTCGAGGGCGAGCGGCCCGCGACCGACAACGCGCAGTGGCTCGGCCCGCACGGCACGATCGTGCTCTACCCGCTGCGCGGCGACGAGCTGGTCAACGTGGTCTGTCATTACGACGACGAGCACTACCGGCACGAGTCGTGGATCACCGAGTGCGATCGGCGCGAGGTGCTCGACCGTTACGCGGGATGGCACGAGTCGCTGCTGCGCGTCTTCGCCGCCGGAGACACCTGGTACAAGTGGGCGCTGTATGACCGCGATCCAATCCCGCGGTGGACGCAGGGGCGGGTCGCGATCCTTGGCGACGCGGCCCATCCGATGCTCCCGTACCTCGGTCAAGGCGCCTGCCAGGCGATCGAGGACGGCGCGGTCCTGGCATCGGCGCTTGCGGCCGAGGTGGACGACCCTGGTAGGGGCCTCGAGCGCTACGAGCGCACGCGCCGGCCGCGGGCGAGCCGAGTCGTACTGGCGGCGCGCGAGCGCGGCCTCAGCAACCACCTGAGCTCGCCGCTCGCCGCCTGGAGGCGCGACATCCAGATCGCCGTCCGGCGCCGATTTGCCAAGGACTCCGAGGGTCGCGGCGCCGGCTGGATCGCCGAGTACGACGCGACCTCTTCCGACGTCCTGGTCCCCTGAGCGCGATCGCGCCTACGATGGAGCGGTGCTCGAACCGCAACTTCACACGAGCTCCGGCGAGCAGTCCGCGCGCGTAGGCGAGATCGACCTCTGCTACGAGACGTTCGGCGACGCGGGCGCACCGCCGATGCTGCTCGTGATGGGGCTCGGCGGGCAGATGGTGCTGTGGGACGACCGCTTCTGCGAGACGCTCGCCGAGCGCGGCTTGTTCGTGATCAGGTTCGACAACCGCGACATCGGGCGGTCGACGATCCTGCGCGAGCTCGGCGTCCCGAGCAGGACACAGCTGTTCCTGCGCGACCGGCGTGGCGCGAAGTACTCACTCGACGACATGGCGGGTGACGCTGCCGGCCTGATGCGACAACTCGACATCGGCGCGGCGCACGTGGTCGGCGTCTCGATGGGCGGAATGATCGCCCAGCTGCTCGCGATCCAGCATCCACGGCGCGTGCGGTCGCTGGTGTCGATCATGTCGTCCACCGGCAACCGGCGCGTCGGCCAGGCTCATCCGCGGCTGTGGCCGAGGATGGTGCGCCGCGTGCGCCGCGATCGCGAGGGCTACATCCGCGACTTCATCGAGACCTACCAGACGATCGGATCGACCCGCCATCCGCCGGACCCCGAGCGGATGCGCCGGCGCGCCGAACGCTGCTTTGACCGTGGCCTGCATCCGTCGGGCGCCGCTCGCCAGCTGGCGGCGGTGATCACCGCGTACGACCGGACGCCGTTTTTGAGCGAGCTCGACGTCCCGACGACGATCATCCACGGCAGCGCTGATCCGCTGGTGAGGCCGTCGGGCGGTCGCGCCACCGCCCAGGCGATCCCGGGCGCGCGGCTGTTGATGCTGGACGGGATGGGGCACGACATGCCGCCGGAGCTCTGGCCGCAGATCATCGACGCGATCTGCGAGAACGCAGCCGCGGGTTAGCGCAACGACAAGACCGGGGGTGCGCCGTCTCATCCGGCTAGAAGCTACCGCGCGCGGGTAGTCTCGCTTTGACTTAGGCGCTCCTGGGAGGGCAAGCATGAAACGCATCAGGAGATACGGGGCAGTTGCGGCTGCGGCTGCCGCGCTTGGTGGGGCAGCGCTCGCAGCGGGCGGCTGCGGTGCGGCCAACACGATCGATCCGGTGGCGAAGGCGGCGTCGGTGTCGACGACGACTCCTGGCTTTCAGATGCGCTTTGAGCTGCGGTTCGGGTCGCCACAGCTCCCGACGGCGCTGACGGCCACGGGCTCCGGCTCGATCAACGCGCGCGAGCGGACGGGGTCGGTGGTGTTCGTGATGAACGCCGGCAACGACCCCGATCTCAAGAAGGCGTTGGGCGGCTCGACGCTGCGCCTCGAGGAGCTCGTCGACGGGACCACCGTGTACGTCAAGCTGCCGCCGGCGATCGCCAGCAAGCTTCCGGGCGGTCGGCCGTGGATCAAGGTCGACCTCGCGAAGGCATCGGGCATCCCCGGCTTCTCGTCGCTTGCCAACAACCCGGTGTCGAGCGATCCGAGCCAGTTCCTCAGCTACCTGCGTGCCACCTCGGGGACCGTCAGCAAGCAGGGAAGCGCGGTCGTCAACGGCATCCAGACGACCCACTATCACGCAACAATCAGCCTCGACAAGGTCCCGGATGCGCTTCCGTCCGGATCCCGAAAAGGGGCCAAGCAGGCCGTCTCGTCGATCGAGCAGCTCACCGGCCTGCGGCAACTGCCGGTCGATGCCTGGATCGACGGCAACAACCTGATCCGGCGGATGCGGCTGAGCTTTGCCGAGAGTCTGGCGCCGTCGGTGAAGCTCAACATCGCGATGACGATGAACTTCGTCAAGTACGGGCCACAGCCCAAGCCGACGTTCCCGAGCGCAGATCAGGTCAGCGACGCGAGCTCGTTCTCCGGCGTCGGGGGGTAGCCGGCGTCACGCGGGCGGTAAGGTTGGGCCATGCCCGATCGCCTGCACTTCACCGGCAATGACGAGGCCGACGCGCTGATCGCCACCGACCCGATGGCGCTGCTGATCGGGTTCTCGCTCGACCAGCAGGTCCCGGTGCCGAAGGCGTTCATGGGTCCGCTCGTGCTCAAGGAGCGGCTCGGAACGCTGGACGCAGGCGCGCTTGCGGCGGCTGACCTGGACCCGGTGTTCCGCGAGAAGCCCGCGCTTCACCGCTACCCCGGCGCGATGGCAAAGCGCGTCCACGACCTGGCCGTGCACATCCGCGACGAGTACGACGGCGACGCCGGCCGGGTGTGGACGGACGCCGAGAACGCCGAGCAGCTGCGGGCCAACCTCGAGGGCCTGCCCGGGTTCGGAGAGATGAAGGTCAAGGCGTTGGGGTCGGTGCTCGCCAAGCGGTTCGGGGTTGCGGCGGCGCAGGACCTCGTTCCGTGGCATCCGACGCTCGGCGACGTCGACTCCGCCCAGGCGCTGGCCGATTACCAGGCCGCCAAGCGCCTGCACAAGGCGGAGTGGCTGAAGGCGCACACGCCCGCGTAGAGGCGGGCTTGCCGGGGCGAATCGCCCGCCTCTAAGCGGGCAAACCGCCCACCCGCCCGAAAACGGGCCGAGGTTCGGGCGATCTGACCCGCATAGCGGTGATGATCGACCGCACCTTGGACCGATTCACGGCCGTCGGGCACTTTTCCACCCCAGCGCGCGGCACGTCGAGTGTGACCGCGAGCCCGCACCGTCCGAACGAGCCCGCGGTCACAAGTTCTACGGAGTTCAGGACCTAACGTCTGGTCCCACGCTCACAAGATCTGACGATTACTCGACCGACCGTATGGTCCAAAAGTCGC
>DASSGR010000116.1:0-40511 GCA_035693425.1 Solirubrobacteraceae bacterium | reverse complement strand
TGGTGGCCTTGCTTTTGTACGCGTATGCGCGCGGACTGCTGCTGTCAGATGGATGGGTGCGTCGGACCGGCGCTGTTGCGAGCGATCTGCTTAGGCCTCGTGTTAGCGAGACCGGGAAGACAGTGGCCGGGGGCTGTGTCGACGGGTTCTGCGTCGCGGGGGTATAACACGAGCGCAGACGGAACCGGGCCATATGCAGACCCATGCAACGCGAATGCCTGATTCGAGCAGGCGTTTGTGTGGTCGGGCATTGATGCGGCCCCCCAAAGCGGATACGATCGAAGCCTGGCCGGGGCATGGTTGGCCGTCCAGGATCAGGGGATGCTTCATTGCAATCTCACGTGAATCGGAACAAGTCGCACAGGGACAAGATCGGCCTGCGCCGCCTTTCCGGATGGCTCAGGCGTTCATGCCATGCGATGCTCGCCGACCTCGAGCTAGTCGACTGTGGCTCGCTCGACGTGCTCCTGTACTGCGCGGATGATCTCGCCGTGACCGGGCGAGGCGACACCGAGATCGATCGATCCCGTCGTTGATCGCCGAAAGTCTCGGCGCTGTCGCGGCGCGATCACGTGAGGACGTGCTCCAGAGCGGTCACGACTCGAGGATCGAACTGTGTTCCCGCCGAGTCGTGGAGTTCTTCGAGGGCCAAGTCAATCTGCATCGCTGGGCGGTATGGGCGGTCGGTGGTCATTGCGCTGAACGCGTCACACACCGAAACGATCCGGGACTCGATCGGGATCGCCTCCCCGGCGAGACCGTCGGGATAGCCCCGGCCGTCGTAGCGCTCATGTGAGGATCGGACATAGCGCGCAACCCTGGCGAGTGCCCCGCCCACCTGTTTCAGAATCCGCTCGCCTTGAATGGTGTGGGTGCGGATCACCTGCCACTCATACGCGTCAAGCTCCCCGGGCTTGTTGAGGATCTCCTTCGGCACGAAGATCTTGCCCACGTCATGAAGCATCGCAACGAACTCGACGGCGCGCCGCTGCGACGCCGGAAGGCCGAGCGCTGCCGCGGTCGAGCGCGACAGATCCACCACATCACGACTGTGCGCACCGGTGTACTGGTCGTCCGTCTCGACGACGTACCCGAGGAGCGTCGCCGTGCCGCGGTACGCCGTGCTGAGCGCGAGGCCGAAGTCAAGGCGCTGCCGACGCTCGCGCGCCAGCAACCCCAGCATGGCGATCAACGGCAGAGTTAGCAACACCAGCCAGACATGGTCGACGGCACCCGCCGCGACCAGCAGACCGATGCATGACAGACACGCGTCGGTGGCGTAGAGCCACAGCATCGGGAGCTGGTCGCGGGGGCGTACCCGTTCCGCGAACCAGGTTCGAGTTAGCCCAGCGCCGGCGTCGAAGACGACCTGAGCCAGGAAGGCAACGAGGTACACGGGCAACTTCGCCCACGAGAAGACCTGGGCACCGACGAACACGAGCACGAGGGCAGGTCCGACTGAGTAGAAGCTGTCTGCGATTCGAGCCAGACTTCGTGCAGGGGAAAGCTGTCCGCCGATCGCCTGGGGCAACTGATCGGCGACCGAGCACGCTCCGACGATCAGGGGCACGAATGGCGTGGGGAGCACGAACAGCATCGGCACGAACACGAGCTGCGTAGGTGCCGTCCACGCGCTGCCGACGGGATATCGCACTTGCTCGGCGGCGATATATGCCACAACCGTGACGACGAGAGCCGAAGCCGAGAGGGAACGGGCCGAGGAACCAAACACTGCAAGTGCAACGGCGGCTGCGATGAACGCGGCGGCAGCCGACGCTTCGGTGATCAGCAGGCGGCGCGGATCGCCGCTGTCAAGGTAGCGCTGCCGTCCCAGCTGTAACAAGCTCTCGGCCGCCCGTGTTTCGTAGGAATCGAAACGCATGAGTGTTGAACCTGCCTTTGATCGCATTGCGCCCGCAGCCAGTCATCCTCTGTTCCACGGGTCGATGAACACGTCATCTACCTGTGGGTCGCCGCTCACACCGGTGAGCCGCAGCGACACCTGCGCAACCCCGCCGGACGCTGCCGCGAGTACGGGGGACGCCGTGACCATCACGGGCGTCGGGAACCAGGCGGAGCCGGCGACGGCTATCCCGGCCGGGACCTGTGTGTTGTCGTACACCAGGCTCGCGGCTACAGATCCAGGTCCGGTGATGAAGAAGCGGACGGTTGGATACGCCGCGTCGACGCACGTCAGAGGCGACTGCGCCGAGGACCCGGCCGGCAGCCTCAGCGACCAGTTGCCGACCTTGCCGGTGGCCGCGTACGGCTCGCTGCCAGGCCCGCGCTGCGCGCCGCCGCTCAACGCCCAGCTGGGCTGCTCAAAATCTCCGCCTGGTGAGAGCTCATAGAAGGCCACATCGCCCCAAGGGGCGAACGGCTGGCTGAGCATCGACGTGTTGCACGTGGCGAGGTTGATCAAATCTGCGCGCGCGGCCGAGGCCGAAAGCGCGAATGCGGCCGCCAGGACCAGAGCAATCAAGGTCGAGAGCCTGCGGCGCAAGCGTGTTCCTTGCCGGGACAATGAGCCGCTCCTCATGGACGAGAAGTAAGTCGCCTGCGTGCCAGCTGGCCCCGTTGTGCCCCGGCCGACTAGGGAGGTCGACGGCGGCGTGGCGTGGTCGCGCGGCAGCATTTGACGGGATCGTCACCGACGCACTCTCCGCTCCGACAACATTGGAGATACCCCTGGCGTCGGCTTTCTAACGCACTGCCCGGCCACCTCTCTTGCCATACGGCATGGGAGCGTCGTGGAAACCCACTCCGCGGAGGCCGCGGATGTTTCCGCTCGACGTTGCGGCGCTGGCGCGGCTAACGGTGGAGCTGGTGCCGGGGGCGGGCGGAGTCGATGGCCGTGTCCCAGAGGCGATTTCGGCGGCGGTCGCAGATGAGATCGTCGAACCGGATGACTCTCGGGTGCGATGTGTCCATTCAGTCAACTCGTCTGATGTGGTGTAACGCCAGCTCGTCGTTGGGGCGTTCATCGCTCAGGCGGCGTTGAGGGGTGGCGACCTCCTTTGTAGTTGTTGTTCGAGCGAGCTTTCCTCGAACCGCCCGGCGTCGAGGATCAGGGTCATGGACTCGACAGAGAGGTAGCGGCCAGCGACGATCCACTCGTCGTTTTGCTCGATTAGCAGCGCGCTGACGAGCCGGATCGCCGACGCGTCGTTGGGGAAGATCCCGACGACATCGGTGCGCTGGCCGATCTCTTTGGTGACGCGTTCCAGCGGGTTGGTGCTTCTGCGCTTGGTCTGGTGCTCGCGCGGGAAGCGATAGAACGCGATCAGGTCTTCTTCGGCGTTCTCGAGCAGCTGGCAGACCTTCGGCGCCAATGGCTGCAGGCGTTCGATCACGTGCCCGACGCGCTCGCGCGCCTGCTCGTGGTCCTCGGCGCTGAACACTTCTCTAAGCGCGGCTGAGGCCAGTCCGCGCCGGTGGGCGTGCATGTTGCGCACGAGGTGCACGCTGCCAGGGGCCGGCGAGCACTTGCGCGATCGCGTGCTTGAGCCCCTCGTGATGATCAGAGACAGCCAGCTGGACACCATCGAGGCCTCGCGCTCTGAGCGACCTGAGGAACTCGATCGAGAAGCCGCCTGACTCGACCTCGCCTATGTCCAGGCCGATGACCTCGCGCACCCCGGTCTCGTGCACCGCATAGGTGACCACCAACGCCTTGGAGCGGACCTGCCCGCCAGAGCGGACCTTGACGTGCTTGGCGTCCAGCCACAGATACGGATAGGCGCCCTCCAACGGGCGGTGGCGAAACACCTCGACCTGCTCATCCAACGCCCGGCCCAAAGCGAACACGCGATCCTTGGTCATCCCCCCGATCCCGAGCTGCTCCACCAGCCGATCGACCTTGCGCGTCGAGACGCCGTTGACATACGCCTCCAGCACAACCGCGACGATCGGCTGCTCAGAACGCCGGCGCCGCTCCAAGAACGACGGGAAGTACGCCGGGCCCTGACGCTTGCGCGGAATCAACAGCTCGATCTCGCCCACGAATCTCCCACGCCCGCGAGCCATAACCATTGCGATGCGTCACACGCGTCTCAGACACCTCGCCCAGCTCGGGCGCCGACCTCCGCCGTGATCTCGGCGTCCATCAGCTCACGCGCGACCAGCGCCACCGCGTCACGCACAAAATCCCCGTGCTCGCCAGCCATCACCTGGGCAGCGACATCAGCAGCGGTCATCCTTCGAGCTTCTGCCAGCGTGGTGCTCCTTCTCATCGGACTGCGGACATCCGCGCCTGCCTACCGAGGGCGAAGACCCCGGACGGCGCCTGAGAGCCGCGGCGAGCGCGACCCTCAGGACCGTCAACGGCGCCGGTCGAACTACAACGCGCCCAGCAGCGAGGTGAGGCTGGTGAGCGTCGCCGTCAGCTGGGAGAGGTTGCTGTTCAACTGGCTGAGAATCCCGGGCTGGTTAAGCGCACCGGTGAGGCCGCACAGCAGGTTCCCGAGCAGGTTGCCATCACCCGGAACCCCAGTGATCAACAGCGTCACGGGCAGCGCATTTGCCGGGTTGGTCCCGCCAAACAGCTGCACGCGCAGCCCGAGCAGGTTCAGGTCGATCGGCCCGAGCTGCAGTTGCAGCACCGTGCACGCGACCTGCGCCGTCCTGACGTTGGAAGAACCAACTGCAGGGGGTCCCGCCAGCGTCGCCGGCATCATCACGTTGTACCGGGTGACATGGCGGCCCTTCAGGGTCCCCTTCAGCGTTCCAACCGCGTAGGCCTTGTTGCCCCGCGCGACGTAGCGCTGAATGGCGTAGCTGCCGTTGAACTGCTTGCCGTTCTTCGCCACGCCATGGACCGGCACCGTCTTCAGCGCCGGAAGACTCCTGGTCTTCGGGGGCACCGACGTGCCATTCGACGCCGAAGCAACAGGGACCGCGACCGCGCCGAGCGCCAATGTTGCAAGCCCGGCGAGTACAGCAATTCGGAATCGTTTCATTGAGATCCTCCTGCCAGGACGTGCAGAGCCATGCGAGATCGCGGCGCACCGTCGCACCTGCATCAAGACGCAGCCACGACCTGCGACCGAGGAACCGATGCTTTTGCCGTCCTGAGTTGATTGAGCTGCGGGCTCGACTGCTGGCGAGCCCGCCATTTCCCCGGCGCCGCCAAACTCGCCGACGTCGGCCGAGTGGTTCCAGGCCACCGGTGATGCGCGCTACCGCGAGCACCCTCGGCCCGGCTGCCGCCGCCTAGCTGCGGATGTCGTCGGGACCAACCCCAAGCAAACGCTTGGTTGGGCGCCTTAGCGCCCGTAGAGACTTAGCCCGTCCGCGGCGCTGAGGCCACGGACTGTGACGAGCGATTGGGTGCTGACCAGCTCGCCTCGGTGCTCGCCGAACCATACGACGAACACTTCGCGCTGCGGTTGCTCTTGCTGAATTTGCTCGAGAACCGGGCGCACGTCCCTGGCCGAGTCGCATTCTGCGACGATCACGTCGTCACGGGCGTCAACAACGAGATAGCTCATCTGTGGTCGGGATTTCGCACAGGTCTCCTTTTCAGAGCTAGGCCCTAGGCGGCGGTCCGGTGTATGGCTCGCGTCACCGGCGGCTCGCCGATGCCGGGTTCGACGACATGACCTAACGCTCGACCCGCAAAAGCCAGCGGCGTCGCTTCGCCGATGCCGCGTCCAATGACATGACCGCGGGGTCGAGCCAAAAGAGACGCCGGCGTTGGCTCGCCGATGCCGCGTCCCAGGACATGACCAACCGGTCGGCCCGCAGACGACACGGGCAGCGGCTCGCGAAGGCCGCGTCCGACAACGTGACCAACCGGTCGTCCAGCGAACGACGCGGGCCGCGGCTCCCCGAGGCCGCGTCCGATGACATGACCGCGGGGTCGTCCCGCTCGTCCCGCAAACGACGCGGGCGGGGTCGGCGTTGTCGGGGCGGACGTTCGTCTCGAGCCTGTTGAGCGGGATCGCGAGCCTTCGCGTTTGTCAGCGACGGCCTGGTGGTTCGACAGCGGCTCGACAGTTTCGGTCGCCAACCGTTCGCTGTGTGGCGACTCGCGGCTGCTACTGCGGCTATACATGATTGCTCTCCTCTGTCCATTTGTAGGACGATCGTGAGTGGTTATAAGACAGTGATGTCCTATCCGGCCCACTGCTAAACTAAATATGAGACAAAGATGTCCAATCCGTCTCCTCGGACAGGGCTGCGTGAGCGCGTAGCCACGGCGATCGTCGAAGCTGCTGCCGCCGTGCTCGCCGAGCGCGGTGACGCAGCGAGCATGAGCGACGTGGCGGGCGCGGCCAGCGTGGCGCGCGCGACGCTGTACCGGTATTTCCCGAGTCGCGAAGCCCTGCTGGAAGCGCTTGGGACCGTCGCGGTCGAGGAGGCTGGCCGTGGGTTGGCGGAGGCGCGGCTGAACGAGGTCGCGATCGAGGAAGCGTTTGCCCGCGCCGTGCGAGCGCTCGTCGTGGTTGGAGACTATTTTGTTGTGCTCGCGCGCGAACGGGGCAGGTTCTCACCAGACGATTTCGACGAGCGCGTGGGCGGGGTGTTACGGGACCTGATTGAGCGCGGCCGATCGCTCGGAGAGATCCGTGAGGACGTGCCGGTAGCGTGGCTGGTGGAAGTGCTGATCGGGGTGATCGTCAGCGTGCTCGGCGCAGCCACGTCAACTGGGGTGGAGGACAAGGTTGATGCGATCACGAGCGTGTTTCTTGATGGAGCTCGTGTCGGCTCAGCATGAAGGCGGACCTGAAGAGCTTTTGTCGCAGGGCGGTGCAACTTTCGTCGGTGACGGGTAGGAAATCGAGAAGATGGAGAGCGATTCTTCGCTGACACACGAGATTTCGACCTCGGTGAGCGAGCCGGAGGCTTCGCTCGAGGAGCTGGTCGCCTACCTGCGGCAAAAGCGCTCGGCGCTGCGTGAGCAGTGGGCGTCACGGATCAGCGAGGCGCAACTGCTTCGGGTGATGAGCCAGGAGGAAATCTTCTCCGAGGTCACCGCGGTCTATGACAACTACGTCGATGCGCTGGAGACCGGAAGCATCGAGACCCTGCAAGCGTACGCACGCGACCTGTCGGACCGGATCATCCCGCGCGGAGTGGAGACGCACGAGGTGCTCGGCATCGTCTTGTTATTGCGAGACGTGCTTGCCCGTGAACTGTTCGTCCGCTACGAAAGCGACCCCGGCCAGCTGAACCGGGTGCTGGATATCTACGAGCCAGCCGCAAACCGAGTCGCCGTCACCGTCGGAGTCAGCTTCGTCGAGCAGCGCGAGCGGATCATCCGAGAGCAGCAGGCGGCAATCCGCGAGCTGTCGACGCCGGTTCTGCGCGTCCGGGATCGGCTGCTGATCTTGCCAATCATCGGCGGGTTAGACAGCCAGCGTGCGCGCCAATTGACCCAGCAACTCCTGAGGGCGATCCGCGAGGCCCGAGCCAAAGTGGTCGTGATCGACATCACGGGCGTCGGGATAATCGACCTGACGGTGGCGAACCACCTCGTCCAGACGGTCGAGGCGGCGCGGCTGATGGGCGCACGCGCGATCATCACTGGCCTTTCCTCCGAGGTCGCCCAGACACTGGTCGACCTCGGCGTCGATCTGAGCATGATGCAGACAGTGGGGGATCTTCAGGGCGGTCTGGAGGAGGCTGAGCGCTTGCTTGGCTACACGGTGCTCCGCGTCGAGGACGCGCCGCCCATGACCGACCAGTAGAGGCTGTGAGCGTCGCGATCCTCAAGCAGGGCGATCACCTCATCGCCTCGATCCAATCGGCGCTGCGCGATCACGAGGTGCTCGAGCTACGCGACGAGCTCGCCGATCGTGTGGGCAGGCTACGCGCTCGCGGGATCGTCATCGATGTCACTGCCCTTGATGTGATCGACTCCTTCGTCGCCAGGTCGCTACGCACGATCGCGCTAACCGCCAAGCTGCGCGGCGCCGAGACCGTAATCGTGGGCATCCAGCCCGAGGTGGCCGTGGCGATGGTGCAATTCAAGCTCAACCTCGAGCCCCTGCACACGGCGCTGGACCTCGAGGAGGGCCTGGAGCTGCTCAACGACCTAACCGCGCAAGTGCGCCAGCGCCATGGGTGAGGAGCAGGTGCGCCTGGACGTGGCCTCGGACGGCGATATCGTGCCGGCGCGCGCTCGCGGGCGCGCTCTCGCCGACGAGCTCGGCTTCTCGCGCACCGACGCGACACTGGTCGCCACGGCCATCTCAGAGATCGCCCGAAACATCGTCGTTCACGCCGGCCGCGGCGAGATCGAGCTCAGACCCGCCTATGACCCTGACCGCCGAGGCCTAGTGGTGATCGCGCGCGACCAGGGACCCGGCATTCGCGACGTAGATGCCGCGCTGCGCGAAGGATTCGGCACCAAGGGCGGCCTCGGACTCGGGCTGCCCGGCGTCCGCAGAATCATGGATGACTTTGCGATCGAGAGCGCTCCCAACCAGGGAACCACCGTGACCATGCGCATGTGGCGCGACCTGCGCGAGCTCAACGGGACCGGGCAATGAGGGCCCAAACCCTGACCAATGCCACCGCCGCGCTCGAGTGGGACGTCGCAGCGGTTCCGATAGCCGGCGAGGAGATGCTTGGCGATCGCGCCGTAGTCGCGTTCGCCGACGAGCAGGTGTTGGCCGCCGCGGTCGACGGTCTGGGCCATGGCACCGAGGCCGCCGCGGCAGCAAACGTCGCTGCTCGCGTGCTTAAGCAGTCCGTCGAACAAGAGCCTGCCGAGGTGACGCTTGCATGCCACCGGGCGTTGACCCACACCCGCGGCGCTGCGCTGAGCCTGGCCTCGATCGACCTCCGACAACACACGATGACCTGGCTCGGCGTCGGCAACGTCGAAGGCCGACTCCTGCGCGGCGCGCAGGCTAGTCCGGTCACCGAGTCGCTGCTCCTCCACGCCGGAATCGTCGGGCACCGGCTCCCGCCTCTGTCTGCCCAATGCGTGCGCATCGCTCGTGGAGACGTCCTGATCTTCGCGACCGACGGGATCCGGCGCGACTTCGCCGACCTCCTCGTGCCGTCCGGATCCTGCCGACAGATCGCGGAGCGGATCCTGGAGCAGCATGCACTCGGCTCCGACGACGCGCTCGTGCTGGTCGCCCGCTACCTGGCCAGAAGATGACCGCGAAGCTCACAAAATTCCTCCAGCGCTACCGCGAGGGCTTCCACGACTATCTGCGAGACCGCGACGAGCACGCACTGAACCGCGCCTACGAACTGGGACGCTCAGCCGTCGCACAGGACCTCAGGGTGCTGGACCTAGCGGCCGCCCATCAGGACGTGCTACTCGACCTAGTACGGTCCTCGAGCGACTCGACGGGACATGAGGAGTTGATCCGGGCCACCGGCGAGTTCTTTTTCGAAAGCGTCTCCGCATTTGAGGTACTCCAGCACGCGCTGCAGGAAGTCCGCGAAACTGCGCTCCTCGACCGGCGCCACGCCACCATCCTGCGTCACCTCTCCAGCTTCTTGGCCGACGCCTCGCTTGCATTCGACGCTTCCGATTCCCTCCGAGAGCTGCTGCAGTTGGTCGCCGAGCACGCGCGCGAGCTAACCGGCGCCGAGCAATGCGCCGTCCGTCTGAGACCCGACGACGACACGCCACCGATTGACGCGCTCGCGATCGAGCACCGAGACGCGGCACTCGGATCACAGCTCAACGACCTCGCCGCGCTCTACCGCGCGCTGGGCCCACCTAGGGCCACGCTCCGGATGACCGCTCACGAACTTGACCGCCACCGCGCCGACCGCGCGCTACGAAAACCCGTGGACGGAGCCTGGGAGCCGCGCGGATGGTTAGTGGCTCCGCTCACCGCCCTCGACGGTCGCCAGCTCGGACTGATCCAAGCGTTCGACAAGCACGGCGGCGAGTTCTCGGAGCTCGACGAGGCGACACTCATGCAACTCGCGCAGATGGCATCAGCCGCCGTGGAACGAACGCAGCTGTACCGGCGGATCCAGGACGAGGCCAACGCGCCTCAAACCTCGGGCCCAGCACGCTCGGCTCAAGCTCCCGCCGAGCGCTGAGAACGCCCCGGCGCGCCCACCCGTCTCGCAAACCCCCGTCGTTCGGCGACTGGGTGCCACCGCGACCCGCTGATACTTCCGACGAGCAGCCGGCCATACGGAGCATGGACGGACGCGGGTCGGGTGCAGCTTGGCCAGTCGCGTGCCGGTGGCCGAGTTGTGGCCGAGTCGATCGTCAGCGACGGACTGCTTGTGGTCGTCAGCAGCCGAGCGCATCGCGGAGCTTCCGACAGACGTGTGTCATCCGCCGTGCGGAGAGCTGAGTGACCCGACGCCGGAACGTCGAGCGCGGGAGCGTGTGCAGGTTGTCGAAGTTCACGACACAGTCGGTGGGGACGCCGTCTTCGCCTGTCGTGAGCACCAACTCCGAGACGAGCCCGCGCCTCGTCCGGGTCAAAGCGGCCACGACAACCGAGCCGATCCGATCGGCGACAGGATCACGCGTCAGGACCAGGACCGGGCGATCCCCACCAGGCGTTGCCGCAAACCAGATCTCACCCCTCTGCATCGCCCCAATCCGACCAATCCTCCGCGGGGCCCCAGTCGGCAATCGCTTCTAGCGAACGGTCCGCCTCACTAGCCGGCTGCTCCTCCCAGCGCTGTGCATCCGCCTCACCGTTGAGCACGACGAGATGCCGATGCAGCGCGTCGCGAAGAATCTCCGAGCGATCTAACCAGAAACGCCCTCCGACCGAACCGGACGGAGGGCGCTATGGAGGTGGAGACGGCGGGAATTGAACCCGCGTCCGCAATCGCGCAAAAGGTGGCGTCTACGAGCGTAGCCGGCGCTCTGATCTCACTCCCGACTCGCCACGCCGGCGGGGTTGTCGAGAGCCAGCTCCATTAGAAGTCCCCGGATTGGCTGGAGCGAACCTCACCGAGCGAGCCTGCTAATTGATCCCGGAGCTCCCGCCGCAGGCGAGCGAGAGGCCGAGACAACCTAGGTCAGCTGCTTACGCAGCGGCAAGACCGAGGTCAAACGTGTGCGTGTCCGCACTTATTGTTTTCCGGGTGTTTTACGAGGCCGCCCGGAACCTCGACTCGCAACCACCCCCACGAATCGACCACGTCGAAGCCTGTCGTCCCCGAGGATGTATGCCGCTTCGAGTATAGAGGCCCGCCGCCCACCCGAAGAGCATCGTAAGACCCCGTCCGAGAGCGTCGTGACGGCTGCCACAATCAGTGTTGTGACGGACTCAGACGGTCAGTGGTGGTCGGGATCGGTGCAGGCGCCGCCGGCGCCCAACGCCTCGGTGCCGCCCCCACACATCACTGACCAGCCCCCCGACTGGCCCCCACAGCAGCAGCCGCGACAGTCGTGGATGAAGCGCCGGCTCGGCCCGCTGCTCGCCGCGCTCGCCGCGTTCTTCGCCAAGATCAAGGCGGTCCTGGTGCTGATCCCGAAGGTCAAGCTGTTCACGACGGTCGGCACGATGGCCGTGTCGCTGGCGGCCTACGGGTGGATCTGGGGCCTGCCGTTCGCGGCCGGATTTGTGCTGCTGCTGTTCGTGCACGAGATGGGGCACGTGATCGCGCTGCGCCGCGAGGGAATCAAGGCCAGCGCACCGATGTTCGTGCCATTCTTGGGCGCGGTCGTGGCCGCCAAATCACTCGGCGACAATGCGACGGCGGAGGCTCGCGTCGGACTGGCCGGCCCGGTGCTCGGCAGCATCGGCGCGGCTGTGTGCATCCTGATCTGGCACGCCACGGGCAGCGACATCTGGCGCGCGCTGGCCTACACCGGGTTCTTCCTGAACCTATTCAACCTCCTGCCGGTCGTGCCGCTCGACGGCGGCCGCGCGATGGCAGCGATGAGCCCGTGGATGTGGGTCGTCGGATTCGCGGCGCTGATCCCGCTGGTGTTCGTGTTCTCCAACCCGATCATGCTGATCATCCTGCTGTTTGCCGGGCTGGAGACCTACCGGCGCCTCAAGCAGCGTCGATCGGCCGACGCGCAGACGCTCGCCTACTACAAGGTCAGGCCACTCGACCGGTTTCTGGTAGCAGCGGTTTACCTGAGCCTGATTGCCCTGCTGGTCGTGGGGATGGACGCGACCAACCTGCCGCGTACGTTCAGCGGCTAGCGCCTAGTAGTAGCGGTCATCCGGGGCGGGCGGCCGGTGCACCACGCGCGTCTCGTCGACCGGTTGCCGGCGCGACCACATGAACGTGTAGAGCAGCGACAGGATCAGTCCAAGGATCCCCAGGACGAACAGAATCGTTCCGACGGTCTGGAGGTTGACCCCGCTGACGTGGGCCGTGACGGCCCACTTGAGAATCGCCCCGACGGCGATCAGGACGATTGAGCTTCCGATTGTCATACCGGGGGTCTACCCAGAGAAACGGGAACGTATCCGCACGTACCGCTAGCGCCGCGCCTCACGCAGCTCGCGTTGCACGTCCCTGGCGACGTCGCGGTTTCTGATCGACTCGCGCTTGTCGAAGAAGTCCTTACCCTTCGCCAGCGCGATCTCAACCTTGGCGCGCGATCCCGGTCCCGAGAAGTACATCCGCGTCGGAACCAGCGTCAGACCACGCTCCTTGGTCCTGCCGACCAACCGCTCTATCTCCGAGCGGTGCAGCAGCAGCTTCCGCGGGCGCTCCGGATCGTGGTTCTCCCGCGAGGCGGGCCCGTACGGCGGGATGTAGGCGCCGATCAGCCACACCTCTCCGTCGCGGATCGTCGCGTAAGAGTCTTTGAGCTGGGCCTTGCCGTCGCGCAACGACTTCACCTCGGTCCCCGTCAGCACCAGCCCGGCCTCGAACCGCTCGAGCAGGTTGAAGCGAAACGACGCCTGCCGGTTTGTCGCCACGTCGCCCGGTGCGGCTTTGCGCTTGCGTCCCTTTGCCATCACTCCTCATCCCTCGCCGGAAGCAGGTCCACCCTACCCCGCGGTGCGTCGACACGCGCGACCCTCACCGACACCGGGTCGCCGATTCGAATCGTCCGCCCGCTGCGGCTGCCGACGAGCATCGTGGACTCGTCGTTGAGCTCCCACCAGTCCCCCCGTAGGCGACGAACGGGCAGCAGCCCGTCGAACAGGCCCCGTTCGCCGAACGCGACGAACGCGCCCGCGCCGATCACCGACACCACCTCGCCCTCGAACACCTGATCCGAGCCCTGCTCGAACAGGCGCTGCTCGAGGATGAAGCACAGCGCGATGTCGTCGGCATCGCGCTCGATCGACATCGCTCCCCGCTCACGCGACGACGTCCACGGGCCGGCGGCCGCGACCCAGCCCGGATCCGGAGCGGGCCCGTCACCGGCCACGGCCGACAGCAGCGCCCGGTGGCAGATCAGATCGGGGTAGCGCCGGATCGGCGAGGTGAAGTGGCAGTAGCTAGCCGACTGAAGCCCCGAGTGGCCGAGGTTGCGGTTGTCGTAGTAGGCCTGCTTGAGCGACCTCAGCACCAGGCTCGTCAGCCCGCGGCGCCCGCGCCCGTTGTTGCCGTCGATCCAACTCTCGAGCATCTGCGATGCGCCTCCGATCACGTCGGCGGCCTGCTGGGGCGTCATCGACCCCCGCGGCACCGGCGGCGTGGGGACTCCGAGCGACGCGAGCTGGTCGATCAGCCGCTGCGCCGCCTGCCCGTCGGGCCGCTCATGCACGCGATACAGCGTCGGCACCTTGCGCGCCTCGAGCAGCGACGCAACCTGCTCGTTGGCAGCGATCATCAGATGCTCGATCAGTCGGTGTGATTCGGTTTGCACGGCCGGCGCGGCGGCGGTCACGTTGCCCTTGCGGTCGAAGTCGAACTCCGGCTCGCTCGACTCGACCTCGACCGCGGACGTGGCGGCCCGTCGCGCGCCGAGCGCGGCGGCGACCATGCGGGCCGCGGCGAGAGCCGCGCCCCATGGCTCCGATGCCTGCTCGCCACCGTCGAAGATGCGGTCGACGCGCCCGTAGTCGAGCCGTTCGTCGGAGCGGATCAGCGACCTGTAGAAGCTGCTTCGCCGCACCCGGTCGCCGTCGATCTCCATCTCGACGGTGACCGTCGGCCGGTCCTGCCCCGGCACCAGCGAGCACGCGTTGTTCGACAGGGTGGTTGGCAGCATCGGCTCGACCGCGCCCGGCACGTACACGCTTGTCCCGCGGCGGTAGGCCTCGCGGTCGACGAGCGACATCGGGCGCACGTAGGCCGACACGTCGGCAATGTGCACCCAGACCCGCACCGAGCCGTCCTCCTCTGCGGCGGCCGAGATCGCGTCGTCGAAGTCGCGCGCGGTCGTCGGGTCGATCGTGAACGTCGGCACCGAACGCAGGTCGCGCCGTCCCGCCCCGTGCAGCGCTTCGCCGGTCGGGTCCAGACCCAGGAGGTCTCGCACCTCGTGCTCGACTGCCGGGTCAAACCCGCGGCGCAACCCGCGGTCGATCATCAGCGCCTCGATCACGTCGCGTGCCACGTCCGGGCGACCCAGGCGGCGGGCGACGGTGGCACGGCCGGCGCCGCGGCGATTGTGCGCGCTGCCCGGGTTGACCACCACGAGGTCGCCGACGTCCGCGCGTCGGTCGCGAGTCACGACCAGCCGCGGTCCGGCCTCGAAGAACGGCTCGGCCACCAGGAACTTGCCTCGGCGTTCGAGCACGGCGACGCGCGCCGCGGCGCCGGGCGCCTGCGGGGGAGCGCTCACTGCTGCTCGGCTGCGACCGTCCGCTCGGCGACCGTCAGCGCCTCATCGGGCGCGGTGTGGGGGTTGTCGAGCGCGTAGACGTTGGGCTTGAGCCCCTGCCCTTCGCGGACGCCGCCACCGCCGAGGTTGCGCCCGCTCGGAGTGAAGTACTCGCCGACGGTGATGTCGAGCGCGCCGCCGTTGGACAGCGGCTGGATCTCCTGGAAGACGCCCTTTCCGTAAGTCCTGGTCCCGACGACCTCTGCGCGGTGGCGGTCCTGCAGGGCACCAGTGACGATCTCGGCGGCGGAGGCCGTGCCGCGGTCGACGAGCACGACCACCGGGATCTTGGTGGAGATGGCGCCGCCCTTGGCCTGGTACACCTGCCGCGGCTGGTTGCGGCCGTCGGTCGACACGATCGTCCCGTCGGGAATGAAGATGCTGGCCACGTTGACGGCCTCGTCGAGCAGGCCGCCGCCGTTCTCCCTGAGATCGAGGATCAGCGCCGTCGCGCCTTGATGGAGAACCTTGTTGACCTGTGCGCGCAGCTCGGCGCCGGACCCGTCGGTGAAGCTCGTCAGCTGGACGTAGCCGATCTTGTTGCCGTGGAAGTCGAGCACCTTGCCGCTCGCCACCGGCACGACGATGTTCGCGCGGGTGATCGTGATCGTCTTCTTCTGGCCGCCGCGCAGAACCGTCAGCGTCACCTTGCTACCGGCCGCGCCCCGGATCAGCTTGGAGCCGAAGTCGGCCGAGCGGTTGGCCAGCGAGTTCGGGCCGACCGCGACGATCACGTCGCCTCGAGCCAGGCCGGCTCGGGCGGCCGGCGAGTCGTCGAACACGTCGACCACGCGCAGTCCCTTTGACTCGTTCTGGACGTCGATCCCGATCCCGTTGAGGTGCGGGTTGTCCTGATTCAGGAACGCCTTGTACGCCGACGGGTCGTAATAGTGCGAATACGGATCGTTGAGGCTGGCGATCGCGGCCGACAGGCCCTTGTTGACAAGCTGGCTGCGGTCGACGGGCCTGTAGTAGTCGCGGGACAACTGGTCGAGGACCTGGTTGACGAACTGGCCGTTGCTGTTGGCCTCGAACGTGCCGCGCAGCCCCGACGGCAGC
This sequence comes from Solirubrobacteraceae bacterium, assembly GCA_035693425.1. Classification (GTDB taxonomy): domain Bacteria; phylum Actinomycetota; class Thermoleophilia; order Solirubrobacterales; family Solirubrobacteraceae; genus Palsa-465. The sequence goes on along the minus strand of DASSGR010000116.1, from coordinate 24,760 downwards.
CAGCCCGGATGTCCGCCTAGCCAGATGCCAATCAGCAGAACGACCAGCCCGATGGCCAGTCGCACAAGGATCTTCTGTCTACGAGGCGGATGCCGCGAAACCATGCAGATGAGGGTAGCCGGGCCGAAACCTCGACCCGGCTACTCTCGGCAATCGCACCGCTAGGAGTGATGGTGCGACGAGCTGTGGTGCCGCCCGGCGGTCGAGAACTGGTAGATCGTCTTCGAGTCGTACGTCTGACCCGGATCGAGCTCCGTGGACGGGAAGTTCGCGTGGTTTGGAGAATCGGGGAAGTGCTGGGTTTCCAGCGCCAGGCCGTCGCCCTGACGGTACTGCCGGCCGCTCGTGCCGTACAGCGTGCCGTCCAGGAAGTTGCCCGAGTAGAACTGGATCCCCGGCTGGTCGGTGAGGATCGTCAGCAGTCGCCCGCTGGCCGGGTCGAACAGCCGGGCCGCGAGGTTCAGACTGCCGGGATGGCTGTTCGGGTTGAGGACGAAGTTGTGGTCGTAGCCGCGCCCGAACATGAGCTGCTGGTCATTACCGCGGATGCGCTCACCGATTGCGTGGAACCGCGTGAAATCGAACGGCGTTCCCGCGACCGGCTGGATCACGCCGGTCGGGATCAGGCCGCTGTTGACGGGCGTGAAGCTGCTCGCGTTGAGCTGGAGTAGGTGATCGTAGATCGTGCCCGAGCCCTCGCCCGAGAGATTCCAGTAGGAGTGGTTGGTGAGGTTGACCACCGTCGGAGCAGTGGTCGTCGCGACGTAGTGGAACTCCAACTGGTTGTCGTTGTTAAGCGTGAATGTGACGGTCACGGTGAGATCGCCGGGATACCCCGTCGTACATGGCGTATGGGGCGGCACGGTCAAACTCGGGGTGCAGCCCTCGCCCGGCGTGTTCGTCGTCGGGTTGTAGCCCACGCTTGTCCGGCTCAGCGTCAGGCCGACCGTCCCTCCGGCTGGCGGGATCTCCGTGGCAGTCCACATCTCCTTGTCGAAGCCCACAAAGCCGCCATGGAGGCTGTTGTCGCCGTTGTTTTGGTCGATCGAGTACGGGGTGCCGTTGAGCGTGAACTTTCCGTTGGCGATCCGGTTCCCGTAGCGGCCGATGATCGCGCCGAAGTACGGATTGCTCGTCAGATACGCCTTGTTCGTGTAGCCGTCGATGTTCGCGAAGCCGAGCGTCACGTTGGCTTCGCGGCCCCTGCGATCGGGCACCTTGAGCGACTGGATGATTCCCCCGTAGTCCAGGATCGAGACCGTCATCCCGCGCTTGTTCGACAGCGTGTAGCGGGTGACCGCGGCCCCGCCATCCGGGATGTTGGGCACGCCAGTCGGGAGATTCCCGAATGGCGCGCTGGTGATGCTCAGGCCCCCCTTGTGGGACGAGCCATGGTGGTGGCCCTTCCCGTGGTTTGTGGACCCCTTGGTGTGCGACTTGTGGTGCCCCTCGCCGCTGCGAGCGAGTGCCAGGCTCCCCATTGTGAGTAGCGCGATCATGGCCGCCAGTCCGGCCAGCACAATCGTCAGCTTCCTATTCCTACCGAAGGCGAGCTGCATAAATCCTCCCTCTACTGTGCGCCTGCTCCGGCCGAGATCTAGCAAGCGCCCTCGTTTGAGAGCACGCGTTGCCCACGTGCGGACGGTATGTGAGCGCTAACAATACACGTATCTGACGGATCGGCAAGCGCTCTCACGGCGACTAAGCGCCTCGCCGAGGGGCGGCAACCAAGCGCTGGTGCTAAACCCGCAGGAAACGGCGCAGCGACAGCCCCGAGCCGACGGCCGAGACCAGCACCGCCGCGCCGAGAAGCACCGCGACCAGCGCCGAGAACGCGATCGTCCGCGGCGCGGCGATCAGCGTCCAGTGATTGGCGAGCGGATCGAGCAGCGCGACCTTGGTCACGCCCAGCACGAAGATCGCAAGCAACGCTCCCAACGCGCCGACGAACACGCCCTCGATCACGAACGGCCAGCGGATGAACCAGTCGGTCGCGCCGACCAGCTTCATGACCTCGACCTCGCGGCGCCGTGCGTACAGCGACAGCCGGATCGTGTTGGCGATCAGCAGCACGGAGGCGAGCGTCAGCAGGACCGTGAGCACGGCGGCGGTGATCGTCACGAGGTTGGTGACCTCAAGGATCTTCTGGGTGTCGCTCTTCTTGTTGGAGACGTTCTCGATCGCCGGGTCAAGCGGCTTGCCGGTGCCACCCGGGGTAAGGCTGTTGCGGACCACCAGCACGTTGCCCGGGTTGTCGGGGATCACGTGGAAGGTGTCGGGCAGCGGGTTCGATCCCAGCAACTGGTACGCCTGCGGATCCTGCTTGACCTGCTGGGCGTAGGCCTGCTGCTTGGTGACGAGCTGCACGGTCTTGACGTGCGGGACCCCCAGCAGCTCGCTGCGGACCCGCGCCACGTCGGCCGGCTTGGCCGTGGTCTTCAGGTACACGTCGACCTCGACGCGGCTGCGGACGCTGTTGGCGGCGCCGTTGGTGGCCTGGACGATCGGGATGAACACACCCAGCACGAGCATCGTCACCAGCACCGTTGCCAGCGCGGCGAAGCTGGGGGCGGCGTTGCGACGCATCGCGCGCACCGCCTCGCGCAGGAAGAAACCGAACCGCATCGATCAGATCCCGGGCGGCCGCTCGTTGGGCGAACGCAGCCGCCGGGCGAACTCGCGGGTAGTCTCGTCGCGCGCGTACAGGCCGGTGGCCTCGTCGCGCACGATCCGTCCATGCGACAGCTCGAGCACGCGACGGCGCATCTTGTCGACCATCGCCTGGTCGTGGGTCGCGACGAGCACCGTGGTCCCCGTCCGGTTGATCCGGTACAGCAGCCGCATGATGTCGATGCTGGTCTCGGGGTCGAGGTTCCCGGTCGGCTCGTCGGCGAGCAGCAGCGGCGGGTGGTTGACGAACGCGCGCGCGATCGACACGCGCTGCTGCTCTCCGCCCGACAGCTGGTCGGGATAGTTGTGCAGCTTGGTGGACAGTCCCGTCAGGCGCAGGATGTCGGGGACCTTCTCGCGGATCTCGCGCCGCGTGCCACCGGTCACCTGAAGCGCGTAGGCGACGTTGCCGTACACGGTCCGGTTTGGGAGCAGCTTGAAGTCCTGGAACACCACGCCGACGTTGCGACGGTAGAACGGCACCCGCTTGCGGCGGATGTCGTGCAGATCGCGCCCGGCAACCCGGATCGTCCCCGCGGTCGGCTCGAGCTCCTTGATGAGCAGCCGCATCACGGTCGACTTGCCCGAGCCGGTCGAACCGACCAGGAAGACGAACTCCTCGCGCTCCACCGAGAACGTGACCTGCTCGAGGCCGACGTCACCGCTTGGATAGTGCTTGGAGACCCCGCGGAACTCGATCACGGGAGCGCCCGACGGGCGCGGCGAGGTCTCCTGGGCGCGCGCGACGGCCATTGCGCCGCGCTCCACTGCCGCGGGGCTCATCCGGCGCCGCGTTCTGTTTTGAGCAATCTTTTCGCTAGCCATGGGGTGCTGGCAGCCTAGCGGTCCGTCTCCCGGCACGTCCCCTCGTCGGTTGCTCTGCAACGTGGTTTGCAGGCAGTTTGTGAAGCAGGAGTTGCGACCGAACCGCCGACGGACCCAGTCAGAGCAGGGATTTTCGGCGACTCTTACGCCGTGGGTACACGCGGGCGCTACCGTTCAGCATCGATGCCATCTATCTCGCAATCGGCCCTCTCTAACGGCCTTCCCCTCTACAGGATCGAAGTCGAAGGAACCCGCTCGGTCACGATCCTGGTGGCGTTTGACGCGGGGGCGCGGACCGAGCGACCCGAGGAGAACGGGATGGCGCACTTCCTCGAGCACCTGGTCTTCAAGGGCGGCGAGAAGTACCGGACCTACCGCGACGTCAACGACGCCGCGACCGGGATCGGAGCCGTCCTCAACGCCTACACCAGCCACGACCTGGTCGCGTTTCACATCACCGCGCGCGCCGAGCGCGCCGGTGAGGCCGCCGACCTGCTGACCGACTTCGTCGGACGCCCCCGGATCGATGCCGAAGAGCTCGACCGCGAGCGCGGCGTGGTCGTCCAGGAGATCGCACGGGCCAACGACCAGCCGTCGGTCATGGCCGAGCACCTGATCGACGAGGCCGCGTTCGGCGATCACCCGCTGGGACGCCCCGTGCTTGGTCCTGCCGAGCACATCCGCGACACCTTCACGCGCGACGGCATCGTCGCCTTCCGCTCGCGCCGGTGGTCGCCGTCGCGAGGTGGGGCATTCGTCGTCGGCAATCTCAGCGGGCTGGGCGACAACGATGCGCTCGAGGAGCTGTTCGGCCGCTTCCCCTCGCACCCACTGCCCGAGGCCTACGAGCCGGCCCCGCCGGCCGAGCCGCGGCTGCTCGTGCGCGAGCGCGACTCCAACCAGTCCCACCTGCGCATGTCCTACCGCCCGGCGGTCGATATCTCGCAGCCCCGCCAGCGGGCCGCGCTGGCGATCTACTCCACGCTGCTGGGCGGCTCCATGGGCTCGCGGCTGTTTGACGAGATCCGCGAGCAGCGGGGCCTGGCCTATTCGGTGCACTCGATCGCCCACGCATACGCGGACGTGCCCGTTTTGCAGCTGTCGGCCGGGCTGGAGTCGGCGAAGTGCGTGGAGGCCTACCGCCGCATGCGCGACATCGTCACCGAACTGCGCGAACAGGGTCCGACGGTGGAGGAGGTCGACCGTGCCCGAGCGTACGCGGCGGGCGCGCGCGCGATCGACTTCGAGAACAGCCGGTCCATCGCCCGGTACGCGGCCCAGCAGACGATCGTCTACGGCGAGGACGTCGACCCCGACGCCGCGATCAAGCGCCTGGACGAGGTCACGTTCGACCAGGTCGCCGAGGTCGCCGCGAGCATCCCGGACGCGCTGTCGGTGGCCTGCGTTGGTCCCAACTCCGAAGAGGAGCTCGCGTCCGCCTGACGCGCGGCGCTGTCCTGGTCGGCCTCACCGCGCTCTTGCTAACGGGTTGCGGCGGCTCGAGTCATCCATCGGCGACGAGCGGATCGACGACGTCAGCCGGTCCGCGGCCGGCGGCCACGACCACGCCGCCGGCAGGCGCGTCGGGCGCTGCCGCCGAGGCGTCGGCGGCGCCGGTCGCGGCCGGCAGCGCCGGCGCGCAGGCTGACAAGCCGGCCGTCTCGCCGGCGCAGGCCCATCTGAACGCGGCGCTGTCGCGCCTGTTTCGCAAGGCGGGGCGCCAATCCGGCGCGCTGGTCTACGACCTGACCGCGCATCAGCCGGTGTTCGCACTTCGAGCGGGGGTCGGACGTCCGCCGGCCTCGGTCGAGAAGCTCTACACGACGCTGGCCCTGTTGCGGATGCTCGGCCCCGGGGCGCGTCTGCACACGGCGGTCCTGGGAACCGGCCATCTCGGCCGGCACGGGGTCTGGCGCGGGAACCTGTACCTGCGCGGAGGCGGCGACCCGACGTTCGGCGACGGTGCCTTCAATCGCGTCTGGGAGGAGGGCTACGGACCGACGGCCACCCAGCTCGTCGCCCAGCTCCGCGAAGCGGGCATCCGCCGGGTCACCGGCCGGCTGATCGGTGACGCATCGCTGTTCGACTCGCACCGCGGCGGCCCCTCAACCAACTTCGCGCCCGACATCCCCGACTTCGGCGGGCAGCTCTCTGCGCTCACCTATGACCATGGCGCCACGCTCGGCACGCTGAGCCCCGGCGCGTTTGCGGCGCGCGAGCTCGCGCTCGCACTGCGCGCCGCGCACGTCCGCGCGCGCGCTGCACACGACACGGGCGTGACTCCGCGGCGCGCCCGAACCCTGGCGGTGGTCAGCTCCCCGCCGCTGTCGGTGCTGCTGCGCCTGATGGACGTCCGGTCCGACGACCTGTTCGCAGAGCTCCTGACAGAGCAGCTGGGGTCGCGCTTCGGGACGGGCGGCAGCATCGCGGCCGGCGCGCGGGTGATCGCGAGCGCGATCACCTCCTACGGCGTGCATCCGCGGATCGTCGACGGCTCCGGCCTGTCGCGCGATGACCGCTCCTCCCCCGGCCAGGTGGTCGCCCTGCTGCGCGCGGCGTGGCGGACGCCCGAGGGCAACGTGCTGTGGGCGTCGCTGCCGGTGGTCGGCGTGAACGGCACCGTCCAGCGGATCGGCGTGCACACGCCCGCACAGGGCAACTGCATCGCGAAGACCGGCACGCTCAACGCAGTGACGAACCTCGCCGGTTACTGCCGTCGCCCCGGACACCACCGCCTGGCGTTCGCGCTGATGATCGACGGGCCGAGCAACGCACAGGCGCTGGAACTCATAAGCCGCATGGTCGGCGCGATCGCGAAGTACTGACAGGGCTTGCGCATGGGACGCGCCATGGCGACAATCGAGGGTGTGGAGCTGGGCACAGCCCTGAACCGGCGGGAGTTGCAGCGCTACCTGGACCGTGTCTCCGACCGCTGGCCGATCGACATGGCATTCCTCGGCGGTGCGCGCGTCGCTGACGAGCACGGCGCGCCGCCGCAGCGCGAGCGCGGACCGGAGTTCGTCGTCGTGCTGGTCTCGTCCGGCTACGAGGGGATGCCGTGGCTGGAGCGCGTGTACCACGCGGGTTCGCTGTGGGACGGCCTGGAGATGGGAGCTCCGGCCGACGTGCACTGCTATACGCCCGACGAGTTCGAGCGAAAGCGGGTGACGCTGCGCGCCGTCCGCGAAGCCACCGAGCATGGGCTCGACATGCTTGCGATCGCGGTCTAGCTGATCGCGACCATTCGCTCGATCGGGACCCGTGCCCGATCGGCGATCTCCGCAGGCACCTTGACCTCGTGCACGCCGTCGCGAAGCGCATCACGCAACTTCGGCAGCGTGATCATCTTCATGAAGCGGCAGTGTGCCGCCTCGTTTGCGGCGATGAACTCGACGTCGGGCGCCGCCTGACGGAGCGGGTGCAGCATTCCCGTCTCGGTGGCCACGATCGCGGTTCCGCTCTGGTGCTCGCGCGCGTAGCCCAGCATGCCGCCGGTCGAGAGCATGTGCACTCCCTCGGCGTCGACGTCGCCGGCCGCGACGTACTCCATCACGCTCGTCGAGCACCCGCATTCGGGGTGGATCAGGAAGTCCGCGCCGGGGTGCGCGGCCCGCACCGCTCCGATGTCATCGGGCTTGATCCCCGCGTGCACGTGGCACTCCCCGTCCCACACGTGCATCGGCCGCCCGATCGTCTTCTCGACGTATGCGCCGAGGAACATGTCGGGGCCGAACAGGATCTCGGTGTCGGGACCGTGCTCGCGGTAGATGTGCTCGACGACGCCGACGGCGTTGGCCGAGGTGCAGCAGTAGTCGGTGAGCGCCTTGACCTCGGCGGTTGTGTTGACGTACATCACGACGACCGCGCCGGGATGCTTTGCCTTCCATTCAGCCAACTGCTCTGCGGTGATCGAATCGGCCAGCGAGCAGCCGGCCTCCAGGTCGGGGATCAGCACGCGCTTATCGGGGCACAGGATCGAGGCCGTCTCGGCCATGAAGTGCACGCCGCAGAAGACGATCGTGCCGCCGTCGGCCTGGGCCGCGCGCTGGGACAGGCCCAGCGAATCGCCGACGTAATCGGCGATGTCCTGAATCTCCGGAAGCTGGTAGTTGTGGGCGAGGATCACGGCGTCGCGCTCGTGCGCGAGCGCCCGGACCTCTTCCTGCAGGGCAGGGATGTTCTCGAGTAGCAGGGGTGCGTCCGTGACCCCGAGCATCGGTAGGTTCATGGCAATCGTTCGAGGAGGAGGGACAGATCTAGCGCCGGTGCACTGTGGGTCAGAGCACCGACTGAGATGAAGTTTAGACCGGTGCTCGCCACGGCCCCGAGCGTCTCGAGCGTGACTCCGCCACTGGCTTCGAGCTCGGCGCGCCCGGCCACGTGACGCACCGCGTCCCGCAGCTGAGCGGTGTCCATGTTGTCGAGCAGGATCCGGCGAGCGCCCGCCTGCAGCGCCTCGTCGACCTCCTCGAGCGTGGCGCATTCGACCTCGAGCTCGAGCTCCGGCGCGAGCTCGGAGGCGCGCCGGACCGCCGCACCGACGCCGCCCGCGAGCGCCGAATGGTTCTCCTTGATCAGGATCGCGTCGTACAGGCCGGCCCGGTGGTTGGTCCCTCCGCCGGCCGCCACCGCGGCCTTCTCGAGCGCGCGGAGCCCCGGCGTCGTCTTGCGCGTATCGAGGATCTTGACGCCTGTTCCCTGCACCGCCTGGACGCACCGGGCAGTGAGCGTGGCGACACCCGACAGCCGCTGCAGGAAGTTCAGCGCGGTCCGCTCGGCGGTCAGGATCGCGCGAGCGCTGCCCTCGATCCGTAGCACCGGACCCCCTTCGCGCCACACGCCCTCGTCGACCAGCCGCTCGAGCGCCACGTCGGGATCGAGTGCCCGGAACGTCTGCTCGGCGGGGTCGAGGCCGAACACCACACCCGGCGCCTTCTGCGTGATCGTCGCCCGGGCGCGTGCGTCGGCGGGAACGGTTGCCGCGGTGGTCACGTCACCGTCGCCCACGTCTTCTGCGAGCGCGCGGTCCACTAGGTCTCCGATCACGGTCTGAGCCATCGACCGCTCAGGATAGAGTCGCGCGATCATTCGCCAGACCATGGGGGGTCTATGAACTGCAGGCTTGCGGCGGTCGGGCTGTCGTGCGCGGTGATCGCGTCCGGAGCCCTGCCGGCACCGGCGGGCGCGCGCACCCACCTGGTCTGGGCCGGCGGAACGAGCAGCTGGCAGAAGTCCCTTCGCGCGCACTTGCGAGCCGAGGCCAACGATTTCTTCCCGCACCAGGTGGCGATTCACCCGGGCGACACCGTCGAGTGGAAGGGGATGTGGATCGGCTTTCACTCGATCGACGTTCCGCAGAAGGGCGGCACCGACCTGCCGTTCATCCTCCCCACCAACACGACCGCTGCCGGCCTCACCGACTTCGCGGGCAATCCGTTCTGGTTCAACGGCCAGCCCAACCTCGCCTTCAACCCCACGCTGTTCGCTGCCAGCGGCGCCAATACCTACGACGGGAGCGCCGGCGCCGACTCCGGGCTGCCGGTCGGCAGGCCCGCGCCGTTCAAGCTGACGTTCACCAAGCCCGGCACCTACGTGTACTACTGCGACCTGCACTACGGCATGCGCGGGATCGTCGTCGTCGCGCCCAAGAGCACCAAGATCCCGACGCAGGCTCAAGAACAGGAGCAAATCGCCGCGCAGCAGTCGCGCGACAGCAAGATCGCCAAGGCCCTCGCCCGCACACGGTTCAACGGCGGCGTCAGCGTCGGGATCTCGGGCAAATACAGCGTCGAGGTCCTGGCGATGTTCCCGCGGACGCTGCACGTGCGCCCCGGCGCCACGGTTACGTTCGCCACGCCCACGACGACCGGCGAGATCCACACGGCCACGTTCGGCCCGTCCGACTACCTGAAACCGCTCGCTACGTCGATCACCAACCCGACGCCGACCGCAACCGTCGTCTACCCGAGCTCGCAGCGTGGCCCGATCGAGGTCCCGGGGACTCACGGCAACGGGTTCGCCAACTCCGGTGCGCTCGATCGCGGCGACGACGCGCCGTTCAGTGGCCAGGCGAAGTTCACGTTCACGGCGCCCGGGACCTACAGCTACGTCTGCCTCCTGCACCCGTATATGCGCGGCACGATCGTCGTCTCACCGTGACAGCTGAAATGCGAGGCTTGCGTCCGTGCACGTCGTCGTAGGGATCGTTTGCTGCGCGCTGCTCGTGGTGCTGCTGGTCGAGTACTTCGTCGTGTTCCTGCTGCCCCGCCGGGTCAAGCGGGATCCGGCGATCGCGCGTGGTCTGCTGCGATCGTTGTGGCTCCCATGGCGTGCGGTCGCGTTGCGCCTGCCCCCCGTGGCCGCCGACACGATGCTCGGCGTCTACGGCCCACTAGGGCTGCTCACGGTGCTGGGCACGCTCAGCCTGGGCGTCGTGCTGTCGTTCGCTGGCCTTCACTGGGCGTTTTCGACGAACCTCGGCGGTTCGCACCCCGCGAGCTTCCTCGAGGACCTGTACTACAGCGCCGGCACGTTCGTCAGCGCCTCGACACCCGAGGCTCCGCACAGCGGCATCGGCAAGATCCTGCAAATCGCAGGCGCCACCGGCGGTTTCGCGGTGCTGTTCATCGCGATCGGATACCTGCCGGCGCTGTTTCAGGCGTTCTCCGGCAGGGAGACCGCGGTCTCGAGGCTCGACGCGCGAGCCGGTTCGCCGCCGTGCGCCGCCACCTTGCTCGAGCGGTCCGGGATCCACGGCGGCTGGCAGGGGCTCAACGATTACTTGCGCGAATGGGAGCCATGGGCCGCCGAACTGATGGAGACCCACCTGTCATATCCGATCCTCGGCTACTTCCGCTCCCAGCACATCAATCAGAACTGGCTGGCGGCGCTCACGACGGTAGTCGACGCGTCGGCCTACGCGGTCGCGTACGGCCCGCCGGAGTGCCTCGGAGAAGCCGAGCTGGTGTTCCGCGTCGGTCGCCACTCGCTGGCCGACCTCGCCTTCGCGTTCACGCGCAGGCGGGGCGCCGAGCCCACCGGCCGATCGGAGGGACGGCTGACGCCGGAGGGCCTGCGCCAGCTCCACGAGCGCCTGGAGGGCAGCGGCCTGCACTCAGAGCCCGATCCGGCGGCAGCCGAGCGCCTCAATGAGCTTCGCGGGAGCTATGAGCCGTTTGCGGTGGGGATCGCCAACCAACTCGCGCTGAACCTTCCCGGCTGGCTGCCCGACGGCGAGGTCCGAGAGAACTGGCGGGCGTCGACCGGGCACCACCACCGGATCGTGCCTTAACGCTCGACGAGGACCCTGAGCGTGCCGAAGTCCGGGTCGGCCGCCCCGTGCAGGCGCGCGCCTGCCAGCGTCAGCTCGCGCAGGTAGGCGACGACCTCCGCCGTGACGCGCTCCCCCGGCAGCAGCGACGGCACGCCCGGCGGGTAGCCCGCGATCGACTCGCACGAGATCCGCCCGATCGCCTGATCGACGGGCACCATCTCCCCCTCTCCCAGAAACGCGTCGCGCGGCGAGATCACGGTCTCGTGGCCGAGCTCCGACAGCGGGCGGTCAAGCGGCGGGGCCTCGCCGGGCCGGGCGATCCGCCTGACAGTCTCGGCGAAGTCGTGCGCGAGCCGCAGTAGCGCATCCACGGGCTGTCCGAGCCCGAGCACCAGCACCAGCGTGGCGTGCGTGGCCAGCTCCACGTAGATGTCGTAGGAGGCGCGCAGCGCGGCGGCGACCTCGTAGCCGGTGCAACCTGTCCCGCGCACGTCGATCACGATCCGCAGCGGGTCCTTGCCGACGATGCCGGGCCTTCCGACCATGCCTTCGCCCAGCGTCGCGCACCCCGGCACGGCGTCGATCGCGGCACTCGCCACGCCGGCCGCCTCGATCGTTGAGTCGAGCAGCGCCTCGCCGTGGACGGCGAGCTGCCGCCTCGCGGCGTCCAGCGACACCATCAGCAGCGAGCTGGGGCTGGTCGAGCGGACAAGCCGCACGGCGCGCCCGACAGCCTCGACGTCGATCCTTCCGCCCGGGCCGACCAGCAGCATCGCCGACTGCGTCAGGCTGCCGACGATCTTGTGGGTCGACGCGAGCATCGCGTCTGCTCCCAGCTGCAGCGGCGACGGCGGCAACGCCTCGTGAAAGCCGAAGTGCGAGCCCCAGGCGTTGTCGACCACCAGCGCCGCCTGCGCCCGGTGCGCGACCTCCGCGCACCCCTCGACATCGGCCGCCATCCCGTAGTACGTGGGCGACACGATGAACGCGACTCGGGCGCTTGGCGCTCTCGCGAACGCCTTTTCGAGCGCCTGCGGGGTGACACCGTGGGCCATCCCCAGCTCGGTGTCGTACTCGGGGACCACGAACGCCGCGGCGCCGCCGCTGAGGATCAGCCCGTCGATCAGGCTCGCGTGCGAGTTGCGCTGCAGGATCACCTCGGTGCCGGGCGTGGCGAGCGCCAGGCACAGCGCATGGTTCCCCTGGGTCGCGCCGTTGGTGAGAAACCAGGTGCGCTGCGCGCCATATGCCTCCGCCGCGAGCGTCTCGGCGCGCTCGTACGGCGTGGGCGACGGGCCCGCATCGATCCCCTCGATGTCCTGCGGGACGTCGAGCAGCAGTGCGCGCTCGCCGATCGCCGCAAGCAGCCCGGGATCGACGCCCTCCCCGCCCTTATGGCCGGGCACGTGGAAGCGCAGCGAGCCCCGGAAACCGTACGCGGTAACGGCCTCTAGGTACGGCGCGGTCGGCTGGGCCGGCGGCTGCCGGGGCTGGTCGGTCGTCACTTCGCGGACTTCAGCAGATACGCGCGGATGAAACCGTCGAGGTCGCCGTCGAGCACGCGCGCCGTGTCGCCCATCTCGAAGTCCGTGCGATGGTCCTTGACCATCGAATAGGGGTGCAGCACATAGGAGCGGATCTGCGAGCCGAAGTTGACGTCCTGCGCCTCGCCGCGCTCCTTTGCGATCTCTTCGCGGCGCCTGCGCTCCTCAAGCTCGAGCAGCTTGGAGCGCAGCATCGTCATCGCCTCGGCCTTGTTGGATGACTGCGATCGCTCGTTCTGGCACTGAACGACGATCCCGGTCGGCTTGTGCGTGATCCGCACGGCCGAATCGGTCTTGTTGACATGCTGGCCGCCCGCGCCACTGGCCCGGTAGGTGTCGATCTGCAGGTCGTCGTCGTCGATCGCGATGTCCTCGATCTCGCCCACGACCGGCGAGACCTCGACCCCGGCGAAGCTGGTCTGGCGGCGATGCGCGGCGTCGAACGGAGACAGGCGCACGAGGCGGTGCACTCCCTTCTCGCTGGCGTACAGGCCGTAGGCGTTCTCTCCCTTGACGAGGAACGTCGCCGACTTGATCCCGGCCTCCTCACCGGGCGACGCCTCGAGCAGCTCGACGTTGAACCCGCGCTTCTCGGCCCAGCGCATCTCCATCCGCAGCACCATCTCGGCCCAGTCCTGGGCATCGGTGCCGCCGGCGCCTGCGTTCACTGTCACCAGCGCGTCGCCGCCGTCGTACCGACCCGAGAACAGCCGCTCCTCCTCGAGCTCGTCGAGCCGGCCCTGGACGCTGGCGATCTGCTCCTCGAGCTCGGATGCGATCTCCGGATCCTCCTCGGCCAGCTCGGCGAGCGGCTCGAGATCGTGCACGTCGCTCTCCAGCTCGCGGAACCCCGACAGCTTGCGGCTGGCGCGTGCGTGCTCGGCGCTGACGCCGGCGGCCCGCTCCTGGTCATCCCAGAATCCGGGCTCCCCCATCTCCGTTTCGAGCGCCTCGAGGCGCTCGCTCAGCTGCGCCGGGTCAAAGATAGTCCGCGAGCAGGTTGAGCTGTTCGCGGATGGCAGCGAGTCGCTGCGAAAGCGGCTCTGAGGGAGCAGTGGTCATCGGGATTGAAGGTAGCAGCGCGGGGGTCTGTTGACTGCACAAGGAGTACATTCCAGGGCATGGCCAACCTGAACGATCCAGAAGTGAAGAAGCTCCTCGACGCGCCCAATCACGCAGCGCTCTCGACGCTGAATAAGGACGGCTCAGTCCACAACACAATGGTGTGGATCAACACCGAGGACGGCGAGCTCGCGGTCAACAGCGCCGTCGGCCGCAAGTGGCCCGCCAACCTGCAGCGCGACCCGCGGACGACCGTGCTCATCGCCGAGGAAGGGAACCCCTACAACTACGTCGAGGTTCGCGGGACCGCCTCCGCCACCGAAGCGGGCGCCGACGAGCACATCAACGCGCTCACCAAGAAGTACATCAACCAGGACGAGTACCCGTTCCGCCAGCCCGGCGAGCAGCGGATCAAGTTCCTGATCACGCCGGAGCACATCCGGCACCAGAAACAGGGCTAGAGTCGCCGGGGTCCGCGACGGCGGCCGCGGCGTTCCTCATCTTGGCGGGCCTTCCGCTCGAGCTCACGCTCGACCCGGTCGAGCTCGGGCGAAGGCCCGTAGAGCCTCCAGCTGTTGCGCAGCAGCGGGATCAGCACCACCAGCAGCACCCAGATCGGCCAGAACTGCCCCTGCGCGCCGGATGCCGCCCAGATGCCGGTGCACAGCACGAACAGCCCGGCGCCGCCGCCCGCTTCCTGGATCACGCGACGCTGCAGCTGACTGCGCCGGGCCAGGAGCTCGGCCTTGCGCTGCTGCGGGCTGACCGGCAGCTTAGGGAGGTCGGCGAGCAGCGCGTTCAGCTCCGGCTCGGTCTTCGCCTCCAGGGCGGCGTCGAGGCGCTCGTTGAGCTCGTCGTCGGTCAGGCGGCCCGCCGCGAAGTGGTCGCGCAGCGCGTCCGCGGCCTGCTCGCGCTGCTGGTCGGATACGCGGAGTCCTTCCGGCATTCGCCCGCAATCTAGCGCCGGTGACGCGTCGAAAACGACCCAACCGATGTCACCGCGACGGGGCTTGGGTCCTTTGCGTCGCTCAGCGACGCATTAGACCCACGCGGCTGCGCGAGACAGTCGAATGGGTCGTTTTCGCCCCGAGGGGCTGGCGAGAAGGACGGAGGCGCCTATGCCCCGTGGCACTTCTTGAACTTCTTGCCCGACCCGCACCAACACGGGTCGTTGCGTCCGATCTGCTCACTCTCGTCGACGCGCCGCTGCTCGACCGGCGGCAGCAGCTCCTCCTCGGCGTAACCCTCGGCGGCGGCACCGGCCGCGGCGGCCATCGCCATCGCACCGGACTGCCCCCCACCGCCGCCGGAGTAGCTGACGTTGCGATTCCCGCCGGTCGACGACGACCGCGAGCTCGGACGCCGCGACGGCGGGGCGGCCGGAACGTCCTGGCCCGGGTCGACGGTCACCTCGACGTGGAAGATCATCTGCGCGAAGTCGCTCCAGATGCTGTTCATCAGGTCGCGGAACAGCTCGAAGGCCTCGTTCTTGTAGGCGACCAGCGGTTCGATCTGGGCGAACCCGCGCAGGTGGATTCCCTCGCGCAGGTAATCCATGTCGTACAGGTGCTCGCGCCAGCGCTGGTCGATGGTCTGCAGCAGCAGGAAGCGCTCGAGCGCGCGCATCAGCTCCTCGCCGAGCTGCTCCTCGCGCTGGTCATACAGCGCGGAGGCCTCGTCCTGGAGATGCTCGGTCAGCTCCTCGCGATCGATCCGGTTGGGGTCGAGGTCGCCGAGGTCCACGCTCGGGATGAAGATCTCCTGGACGCGGCGCAGCAGGCCCTCGACGTCCCAGTCCTCGATGAAGTCGCCCGCGGTGTACTCCTGCACCAGGCGCTCGATCAGCGTTGCGATCTCCTCGCGCGAGGCATCGCTCATGTCGCGGCCCTCGAGGATCTCGTCGCGATACCTGTAGACCACCTCGCGCTGCTGGTTGAGCACGTCGTCGTACTCAAGCGTGTGCTTGCGCTGCAGGAAGTGCTGCTCTTCGACCTTGCGCTGGGCCTTCTCGATCTGCTTGGAGAGCATCCCGGCCTCGATCGGCTCCTCGTTGCCCTCCTCGTCGGTGCTCCCGAGGCGATCGAGGATCTTGTAGATCCGCTCGCCCGCGAACAGCCGCACCAGGTCGTCCTGGGCCGACAGGAAGAAGCGTGACTCGCCGGGATCGCCCTGGCGGCCGGAGCGGCCGCGCAGCTGGTTGTCGATCCGCCGCGACTCGTGGCGCTCGGTCCCGAGAATGAACAGGCCGCCGGCCTCGAGCACCTGGTCGCGGAGCCCTTCGACACGGCGCTCGACCTCGGGGAGAACCTTGGCGTAGTGCTCCTCGTAGTCGGGATCACCGGGTCGCAGCCCGAGCTTGGCGACCTCGAGCTGGGCGAGGTGCTCGGGGTTGCCGCCGAGCTTGATGTCCACGCCGCGGCCGGCCATGTTGGTGGCGATCGTGACCGACCCCGGCGAGCCCGCCTCGGCGATCGTCTCGCCCTCGCGCTCGGCGTGCTCGGGCTTGGCGTTGAGAACCGTGTGCTTGATCCCCTTGCGGGTCAGCACGTTGGACAGCGTCTCTGACTCCTCGACGGAGATCGTCCCGACCAGGACCGGCTGGCCGGCCTTGTGCCGGGCCTCGATCTCGCGCACCACGGCGCTGCGCTTGCCGTCCTTGGTCTTGTAGACCTGGTCATTGCGGTCCCCGCGGACCATCGGCCGGTTGGTGGGGACCTGGACGACCGGCAGCTCGTAGATCTTCATGAACTCGGTCGCCTCGGTCAGCGCCGTTCCGGTCATCCCGGCGAGCTTGTCGTACATCCGGAAGTAGTTCTGCAACGTGATCGTGGCGAGCGTCTGGTTCTCCTCCTGGACGCGGACGCCCTCCTTGGCCTCGACGGCCTGGTGCAGGCCCTCGGACCAGCGCCGGCCCTCGAGGATGCGGCCCGTGAACTCGTCGATGATCTTGACCTCGCCGTCGATCACCGCGTAATCGACGTCGCGCTTGTACAGCGACTCGGCCTTCAGCGCCTGGATCAGGTGGTTGACCATGTGGCCGTTCTCGGCCCGGTAGAGGTGGTCGATCCCGAGGAAGCGCTCGGCCTTGGCGACGCCCTGCTCGGTGACGGCGACCGTCTTGTGCTTCTCCTCGAACTCGTAGTCGAAGTCCGCGACGAACTCCCGCTTCATCCTCGGGTCCATGCCCTCGGGCGTCTTGCCGGGCTGCATCTGCGGCGCCAGGCGCGCGAACTTGGCGTACAGATCGGCCGCCTGCTCGGGCGCGCCGGAGATGATCAGCGGCGTCCGGGCCTCGTCGATCAGGATGTTGTCGACCTCATCGACGATCGCGTAAGCGTGGTAGTGGGACTTGCCTTCCTCGGGCTTCTCACGACCGCCGTGCTGGACCTTCTCCTCCAGGGTGGTCGCCATGTTGTCGCGCAGATAGTCGAAGCCGAACTCCGAGTTGGTCCCGTATGTGACATCGGCGGCGTAGGCGGCGCGCTTCTCCTCGTAGGGCTGCATGTTCTGCAGCACCCCTACGGAGACCCCGAGCATGTCGTAGATCGGCTTCATCCACATCGCGTCGCGTCGCGCCAGGTAGTCGTTGACGGTCACGACGTGCACGCCGCGGCCCGCCAGCGAGTTCAGGATCACCGACAGCGTGGCGGTCAGCGTCTTGCCCTCACCGGTCTTCATCTCGGCGATCGCGCCGTCGTGGAGCACCATTCCGCCGATCAGCTGGACGTCGAAGTGGCGCATGGCCATCGACCGCCGGCCGGCCTCGCGGACGAGTGCGAAGCACTCGAACAACAGGTCGTCGAGCTTCTCGCCGCCCTGCGCGCGCTCACGCAACGCGTCGGCGGACTCTCTCAGCTCAGCGTCGGTATAGGTCTCGAGCTCGGCCTCGAAGGCATTGATGCGTCCTACGCGCTGTTCGTAGGTCTTGAACTTCTTGGCCTCGCCCATGCGCAGCGCGCGGTCGAGAAAGGACATGGGCTTAGCGTAGCAGTGGCTATCGGCCCCACACGGGGTTCTCCGGGCGTGGATCGACCCGTCTGGAGAGCACCATCGCCGTGCCCAGCGCGAGCGCCGCAACGACCGTCAACAGCAGTGGATACCCCGCCACGTGCGACGCCAGCGCGAGCAGGTAAGGGGCCGCAAATCCCAGGTAGGTCAGCACGTAGAAGGCGGCCGTCAGGCCCGCCAGCCCGCCGTCTTGCGCCAGTCGCTGGACTTCGAACAGGCCAGCCACGAGGATCAGGCCGTAGGCCGCGCCGAGCACGAGCCCGCAGGGCACCAGCAGCCAGATCTGCCGGGCCTGCGCGGCGCCGGCGCTCAGCAGCAGACCGGCGCCGGCCACGAACAGGCCGACCGTGCCGGCGTTGGTGCCGCGCGCCACTGCCTCGAGCCGCCGTGCGAAGGGCTGGATCAGCACCCCGGCGAGCGCCACAAGCGCGGTGATCGCGGCGGTCAGCGCCACCCCGTCGGTCGCGCGGTTGGCGCCGACGACGCTCGGCAACAGCGCGAACGCCACCGCGGGCGCGGCGAACACCCACGGTGCCATCGGGCCGACGTGACGGCGGAAACGAGGATGGCGAACGCCGGGCACCGAGAGCCTCAGCCGGCGGCCGGGCGTGGCCGCGACGGTCTCGGGAGCGGTGGTTATCGCCACCAGCACCGCGACCATCAGCGCGACGTGCGGCAGATAGGCGGTCAGTCTGGGCTGCGGCGCCCACTGCGCCACCAGGCCCGAGATCAGCGGTCCGAACGCGAACCCGATCGTCATCGCCACGGCGGCCCGGCGCGCCGCCGTGGCCGGCCCGGCGTCACCGACCGGCGGCAGCGACGCCTCGCGCAGCCATGCCGTGCCGGCGCCGAACACGGCACCGCTGCTGACTCCCGCAAGCAGGCGTCCGAGGAACAGCAGGGCGACTGTGTGGGCGCCCGCGACGAGGGTCAGCGAGGCCACCAGCGATAGCGCCGCGGCCGGGATCACGACCGGCCGCCGGCCCTTGGCGTCAGACAGCGGACCCGCGATCAGGAGCCCCGGGATCAGACCCAGCGCGTAGGCGCCGAACAGCGCCTCCAGGGTTCCGGTGCCCAGGCCCAGCGCGTGGCTGTAGACCAGCAGCATCGGGGTGAACTGGTTGGAGCCCCACCCCGTGCCCATCAGCACCGCGGCCACCGGCAGCCAGGCCCGGCTTGGTCGGCTTGAGTTCAATGATTGCACCCGAGGCACCGTACCACATCGGGTTCGATCATTGAACCTGTCGTCGATATACTGCCGTTCATGCTCGGCAAGGACTACGAAAACCAGGACTGCGCGCTGGCCCGCGCACTGGAGGTCGTCGGAGAGCGGTGGACCCTGTTGATCGTCCGGGACGCGTTCTACGGCGTGCGCCGCTTCAACGACTTCCAAGCCCACCTTGACATTCCGAAGGCGGTCCTCTCAGACCGGCTGGCAGGGCTCGTCGACGAAGACATCCTCGAGCGCCGGCCAGACCCCCAGCACGCCGGCCGTCACCTCTACGAGCTGACACCGGTCGGACGCGACCTGTGGCCGGTGATCAACGCCCTGCTGGCCTGGGGCGGTCGCCACCGCCACACCAACAGCCGTCTATTCAGGCATGCCACCTGCGGCACGCGCCTCGACGACGCGGGCCGCTGCCCGCAATGCGGGGTGACGCCCGCCCCCGGGGACATCGTCACCGAGCGGCGCCGGGGGCGTGGCAGGGGGCGGCGCGACCCGGTGTCGGTCGCCCTACGGGAGCCGCACCGCCTGCTCGAGCCGCTGGAAACCTAGGCGGCCGCTAAGCCGCCGAGGAAACGTCGCCGGAGACCTCCGGCGGCGTCGGCTCGGCTTGCTCGAGCGCTGCTGCGCGGGCCTCCCTCCTCTTGCGGCGCTTGTCGCGATGGCGCTTGACCTGGACCGCCAGCGAATCGGCGCACAGGTTGATGGAATGGACCAGATCGGGTGACGCATCGCGTGCGCGCAGAGTGACCCCCTTGAGGTGCAGCGTCGCCTCGGCGACCTGTGAGTCGGAGATCGCAGGGTTGCGCTCCTCGAACACCTCAACCTCAAGCTCGGCCAGCTCCGACACCTGCCGCGAGACCTTGCGGAAGCGCTTTGTCACGTGCTCCCTCAGGTCCTCGGAGACGGGCAGGTTACGGCCCTTGACCTCGATGCGCATCGGCCGACCTCCTTGCTGGAAGGATAGGTGTGCGTTGAACAGTTCAGACTAGTCCCCCGCCGGACGTTTGTCGATCAGCGACCGGCTCGCGGATCGTGGAGAATCCGGGGTTGTGAGCCCGCAGACTTCGTGGTCGTGGGACCCCACGGTCCTGGTGGGAGTGCTGGCGCTGGCGGTCGTCTACGGGATGGGCTGGCGACGCGCACGCGCCTCGGGCACGTCCCACCCGCCCAGCGTCGGGCGCCTGAGCCTGTTCGCGCTAGGCCTGATCGCGATCCTGGCGGCGCTCGTATCGCCGCTGGATTCGCTGGGCGACCAGCTGATGGTGATGCACATGGTCCAGCACATCCTGCTGCTGGACATCGCCCCGATTCTGCTGATCCTGGGGCTGACCAAGGTGCTGCTGCGTCCCGTCACGCGCCGCGTGCAGGCGATCGAGCGCAGGGCCGGCTTCGTCGCGCATCCCGCGTTCGCGGTGCTCCTGTACGCCGGACTGCTGTGGCTGTGGCACATCCCCGCGATGTACGACCACGCCCAGGGCAATGGGCTGGTGCACGTGCTCGAGCACACCTGCTTCTTCAGCGTCGGCTTGCTCTACTGGTGGCACGTGCTGTCGCCGATCCGCAGCCGCTACAGGTTCAGGGGGCTGGGATCGGTGGGCTACATGACGGCCAGCAAGCTGCTGGTCGGCCTGCTCGGCGTGGTGCTGGCGTTTTCGCCGACCGTCCTGTATTCGTTCTACGCCCACAAGCCCCACTACTGGGGCCTCACGCCACTCGAGGACCAGAACCTCGCGGGACTGGTGATGGCGCTAGAGCAGTCGATCGTAATGGGCATCGCCCTCGTCTTCCTGTTCGTCCAGATGCTCACCGAGTCCGAGCGCGAAGCCCAACGCCAAGAGCGCCTCGAAGTCGCCTGAGCGCTTAACGAACAGCGGCCCGCTCTCGCGGGCCGCGTTCGAGTCTGACGTGACATTCGGGAGGCATTTGCGCGAAGCGCGCATGCCTCCCGAACTGGCACTCAGACGATCAGGAGCACTTGCTCGAGCCCTTGACCACCTTGGTCTGCTTACCCGACGGGCCAACCGCCGTGAAAGAGACGCTGTAGGGGCGCTTGCCACCCTTACAGGCGACCGAGGAGTTGAAGCCCTTCTTGAACGTCAGGACTTCCTTGACCAGGGAGCCGTAGAAGTTCGGGACTCCCGCGACCTTGGTCGAGACGAACGGCGGCAGCGGCACGTCCGTGATCTGGTTCTTGCCCTGCTGCTTGACGAACCCGGGGTACGCGTTGGTGTCACCGGTGTGCAGCCCGGCGCACTGGTACTTGCCGCCGGTGGTGAAGAAGAACCACAGCTTGCCTTTACCGCCGTTCCACACGTGCAGGAACGGGTTGCATGCCGTCCCCGCGCCGGCGAGGGTGTTGCTGCCGAGGATCGCGTTGACAGGACCGGTCGCGATCAGCGCCTTCTTCGGGCAGAAGCTGTCGGACTTCATCGCCGAGATCTTGTTGCCGTCGCAGGTCGGGAACTTCTTGGCGTTCGACACCAGACCGTAGATCGTGGTCTTGATGTCGGTCAGCGCGCCGGCCCGGAGTCCCGCGGTGGCGTTCTTCGCGGTCAGCGTCTCGACGACGCTGGTGGCCACCGGGTGGCTCTTGCTCCCGGCCTTGGACGTCGTCGCCACCTTTGCGGTGTAGGTGTTGAGGGTTGCCGCAACGGCGACAGACGCTGCGATCAGCACCACGAGGGCGGTGCCGATGAAGATGATTCGTCGCAAATTACTTCTCCTTTATGAGGCGGTTGTGGATGACCACGAGCCGGCCGCTCTCATGGCAGTGCTTTGAGTTGGGGGAAAGCTTGTGATTGCCCGGTGGTTGCCGTGCCGAGTGGTGGTTGCGCCTTGCACGGCGGACCAGACGGGTTGGTCGTGTAATAGACGTTACGAAGAGTTGTGGCGAGGTTAGCCGGAACCGTCGGACCAATCGCCGGTTGCGGCGTGCTCGTGCACAAATATCCTCCAAATGTAGGAAGTCCCGCAACCAACTGGCCGGAGGCGCCGGGTGCAATGTACGGGTTGCCGCGATTGCTTGACAGCCGGTGCTGGTAGGCCGTCAGCACCTCGGGGTTGACCGGGTTTGAGATCCGCAGGTAGTGAAGCGTCTTTGTCTGCGTGATGTTCTGTCCCGTCGCCTGCGTGGTGGCGGTGCTGTTGGCGAAGAACGCGGCAATCTCGCGGCGGTAGGTGTTGATGTAGTCGACCACCGGCACGATGCTTCCGAGATAGGGCTTCAGGCGCGTCAGCCACGGGACGGAGTCCTTCAGGAACTGCTCGAAAGCCGGGACGCCGGCTTTCGACGCTTGAGTAAGCGGCGCGAGGTTGGTCATCAGCTCGCGCAGCTCCGGGGCGAAAATCGCAACCTGTTGCAATGCCGGGCTGAGCTGGCGCGCCGCCGGGCGCAGCTCGTCGATCAGCGGCTTGGTGGTCTGCGCGAAGCGGTCGACGCGGTCGATCGTCTGCTTGGTGGCGATGTTGAACGCGGGGAACGCTCGGATCGTGTTCGCCAGCGCCGTGTCCTCCTTGGCCGTCGCCGCGAACACGGCGTTCGAGTTCTTGATGAAGCCCTGCAGCTGGGTGGGCGAGCTGCTCAGCGCCGAGAACACCTTGCCGCCGTTTCGCAGCAGCGTGCTCGTCGCGGCGCTGTCACGGTTGAGGACCGCCAGCACCGAGTCGACGTTGGTCGCGAACGGATACAGCTCCGCGATCGCCTGGTTGAAGTCCTGGCCGCGGTTGGTGACGGCAATGCCGTACTGCTGCTGCCAGACCTGGAACGCCTTCCGCGTGGCCGGATCGAACGTCGACAGGATCTGGTCGAGGTTGACGGCGTCCGACACCTGCCCCTGCGCGAGCGTCCCGCCGTCGGGCAGCTTGGGCGCCGTGTTGGAGCCCGGCGTCAGCTCGACGTAGGTCTCTCCCAGCAGCGACTTGGCCCGCAGGATCGCTCGCGTGTCGGCCGGTCTCGGTGAGTACTTGGGATCGAGCTGGATCACCGCCTTGCTAAGCCCCGTGTGGCGGTCCAACGTGACCGAGACGACCTTGCCGACGCTGACTCCGGAGATCCGCACATCGGACTGCGCGCCGAGCTGAACGGCGTCCTTGAACTCCACCTGCATGCGGTAGCCCTGCGCGGCAAGCGGCACCGCGCCACCGAACGAGATCCAGAGGAACAGCAGCAGGCCGATGCACGAGGCCGCGAACGCGACCATCGTGACGATCTTGCCGGCGCTCGGAGCTTGCTTGTTCACGGGATGCTCACCGTCGGGCAGAACGAGGACTTGATCTTGCTCCAGTCGGGCGCGTTGAGCAGAGCCAGCAGCGGCTGCAGCGGCGGATCCGCGTGCGCGAGGCCGACCTCGAACAGGTTCAGGCCGCCGCACGTCGCCATGAACAGGCCGCGCACGACCGGCCCCTGCGCGTCCTGGCCGCTGGTCAGGCTGTCGGCGATGTGGGCCAGCCAGGAGCCGTAGAACAGGTAGCTCTTCTGGCCCTTGGGCTGGTAGGCCAGCGTGTTGAACAGTGCGTTCAGCACCCCGAACGACCGCACGAGATTCGGGGTCGCCTTGGCCAGGTCGGCGCTGGCGGGCGCCAGCAGCTTGGCGACCGGCTGCACCGCCACCGAGAACGGGCGCAACTGGTTCTTGATCACCGGGGTGGTGGCCTTGAACAGCGGGCGCGAGGCCTGCAGCGCGGGCCCGAACGCCTGCGCGAACGGGATCAACGCGTGCAGTGTCGTCGCGCTCTGGTTCGAGAACGTCTCAACCTTGCCAAGCGTCGTCGAGGTCTGCTGGAGCGTCCCCGGCAGCAGCGTCAGCGCCTGCTGGAGGTTTGCGTCCTGTGATGAGATCGCCGAGAAGTTGGTGTTCGAGGACTTGATCAGTGACGTGAGCTGCCCGTTGACGCTGCCAAGCGACTTGGTCACGACCTGCAGGTTGTGAATCGAGCGCCTGATGTTTCGCTGGCGCTGCGCGAGCAGTCGGGTGAACGTCTGGGTCTCGCGGTTGAGCGGCGCAAAGCGCTTGAACACTCCCCGGAGGTCGCGCACCGCGCTGGGGCTGGGTGCCTCGCCCTTTGCTCCGGGGTTCTGGAACGCCTGCGCGCCGCCCGCCAGCAGCAGCAGCAGGTAGTTGCGGGTGTCGCCGTCCAGCGAGGCCAGGATCTGGTCGACGTTGACGTCGGGGCTCGTGGCCGAGGCGCTGAGCATGCCGCCGCTGGGGACCGCACCTGCCGTGGACGTTCCCGGATCGAGCGCGAGGTACATGTCCTTCAGCGGGGTGCGAGGCCGCAGCAGCACCGACGCGTCTTTGTAGATCGGCCGGTACTTCTTGAAGATGTTCATGGTCACGACCGCGCGGCCGTTCTCGAGCTTGACGCCGCCGACCTGACCGACCTCGACGCCCGCGATGTCGACCGTCTGTCCCTGGCCGGCCGTCACCGCCGCGCCGGTCTGGAACTGGGCGTACACCGTGTAGTAGCTCTTGTCGAGCGTGAAGGAGGGCTGGTGCTCGAGGATGTAGATCACGACCGCCAGCGCGATCACGACGAGCGAGATGATCGCGATGAAGTCGGTGCGATGGATGATGATCGCGCGCTTCACGGCCCGGCTCCGGTCGTGACGTTGTTCAGGTTCGGCGCGGGATTCTTGGAGCAGGCCACGTCGCGGCGCAGCGGCGGAGCCTTGGGGGTGTAGGCGGGACGGGTGCCGAGCGGAGGCAGGATCGCGTTGCCGTACAACGGGCCCAAGTTGGGAATCGACGGCGTCTGCACCTGGACGTCACCGCCGCCCGCCGACGAGCGAACGTAGCGGCCGTTGCCGTCGAAGTTGCCCGCCGCGCCGGCAATCCCGACGGCGCTCTGGAACAGCTCCTGGTAGAGCTGCAGTCCGGTGGTGTCGGGCGGATCCTGGATGAACTCGTTGCCCGTTGGAATCAGCGTGTGGGTAAAGCACTCAGCCAGCTGATTGGCCGACGAAACGAGCTGGCGCGTAGCGACGATCGTGCTGCCCGTGTTCTGGACGGCCGGCGTCAGGTCGTTGAGCAGTCCACCCAGCTCTTGCTTCGACATCAGCGCCTTGGCCTGGGCGATCCACGGCAGCGCTGCGCCGATCGTGGGGTCGACCTGCTTGACGCCTGGCAGGAACGTCTTGGCGAATTGTTGGGT
>DASSGR010000115.1:0-2334 GCA_035693425.1 Solirubrobacteraceae bacterium | reverse complement strand
ATTTCGATCACGCGACCGTCGCCGATGCCATGCATCCCGGGATCCTGTCGTGTGACACCGAGACGAGCCTGACCGAGGTCGCCCGGATCATGAGCACGCACCACGTTCACTGCATCGTGGTGAGGGGCGCAGCCGATGGTGAGGCGGACGAATCGCCCGTGTGGGGGCTCATCTCCGACTTCGACCTGCTCAGGGCGAGCATCCGTCCGGACGCCCCGGACACCGCCGCGACCTTCGCGCGGCGGCAGGTCGTCAGCGTGGAGACGACGACTCCGCTGCGCGACGCGGCGGAGCTGATGATGAGCAAGGGCACCGGTCACGTCGTAGCGGTGAATCCGCAGGCCGGCCACCCAGTCGGAATCCTGTCGACGCTCGACATCGCGGGCGTGCTCGCGTGGGGAGAGATGTGAGGGCCGCATGACCGAAGTCGTGATCAGCTCAGCCGCCCGGACCGCGGTCGGCTCCTTCGGGCGCAGCCTGCGGGACGTCCCACCGAGCGAGCTCGGAGCCACTGCCTCCCGCGCGGCCATCGAGCGCGCGGGACTGGACCCAGCCAAGGTGGAGCAGGTCGTCTTCGGCAACGTCATCCACACGTCGCCCGAGGATCACTACCTGGCGCGCGTCGTCGGGATCAATGCCGGGGTCCCGAAGGAATCGCCCGCGCTGACGCTCAACCGCTTGTGCGGCAGCGGCCTGCAGGCGATCGTCTCGGCTGCTCAGATGATCCAGACCGGCGACGCCGGGGTCGCGCTCGCCGGCGGGGCCGAGTCGATGAGCAGGGGCGCCTACTGGATGGAGAGCGCGCGCTGGGGCGCGCGGCTGGGCGAGACGTCGCTCGTCGACTCGGTCGTCGGCGCGCTCACGGACCCGTTCGACAAGATCCATATGGGCGTCACGGCCGAGAACCTGGCCAAGTCTCACGGGATATCCCGCGAGGCGCAGGACGCCTTCGCGGTCGAGTCACATCGTCGCGCGATCGCGGCGATCGAGGCGGGCCGGTTCGAGGAGGAGGTCGTACCGGTCGAGGTCAAGCAGCGCAAGGAGACCGTCGAGTTCAAGGTCGACGAGCACGCGCGGGCCGACGTCTCGCTCGAGGGCCTGGCGAAGCTCAAGCCGGCCTTCGACGCCGGCGGCACGGTCACGGCCGGCAATGCCTCCGGCATCAACGACGCCGCGGCGGCGGTCGTGGTGATGTCAGCCGAGCGGGCCGAGCAACTCGGCGCGCCGGTCAGGGGCAGGATCGCCTCCTACGCCGTGTGCGGCGTGGAGCCCAAGACCATGGGCATCGGGCCCGTTCCCGCGGTGCGCAAGGCGCTCGAGCGAGCCGGCAGGACGCTCGACGAGGTCGACGTGATCGAGCTCAACGAGGCGTTCGCGGCGCAGGCGCTGGCGGTCGTGCAGGACCTCGACCTGGACACGGCCCGGGTGAACCCGAACGGCGGCGCGATCGGGCTCGGTCACCCGGTCGGGGCGACGGGCGCGATTCTCGTGGCCAAGATCCTGAGCGAGATGGAACGCGAGGACCACAAGCTCGGGCTCGTCAGCCTGTGCATCGGCGGCGGCCAGGGAATTGCGATGCTGATCGAGCGCGGCTAGGTGAGCGACTGACGCTGAGCGCTCACGCCGCCTTGGAGTGGCAGAAAGGCGAAAGCGTTACGAAGTGGGCATCTGAAAGCCCGAGCGAGAAGCCCTCGGGAGCGCCACTCGCGACGTCGAGCACGAACTCGGGCTCGCTCCACCTGTGGTACTGGTCGGCGTCGATGTAGAAGGGAACGCCGGCGATCTCGCCCAGCAGCACGTCACCTGGGCCCGGGGCCAGATCGTCCTCGAGCAGACACAGCGGGAGGGAGCCGTCGCAGCAGCCCCCCGACTGGAACAGCACCAGCGGGCCGTGCTTCAGCACAAGCCGCCGAAGCATGTCCGTCGCTTGTGGCGTGGCGGTGATCGCGGTCCTGTCGTCGGTCGTGCGCATGGGGCGAGCGTAGGTCCCGGCCGCGGCTCCGGCTTCCGGGGTGCTCCGAGTCAGTGAGAGGGCAATCACCGCTTGGCCATCCGGGCTTTTCCGCAGTCGATGGCGGGCTTCTCCCGATGCGGCCGGGGGTGGATCGGCGGAGCCTCCGCAGACGACTTTCTGCCACTCCAGAGGAAGGACGAGACCATGTCCACGGTCGAGTCAACCACGTACTCGGCGCCTGGTGAGCAGGGCAGCCCGGTCGAGTTGGACGGGCGTTATGACAACTTCATCGGTGGTGGGTGGGTGGCGCCGTCGACGGGTGAGTACCGGGAGAATCCGTCGCCGTCGACGGGCGAGGTGTTCTGTGAGGTCGCGCATTC
>DASSGR010000114.1:0-4960 GCA_035693425.1 Solirubrobacteraceae bacterium | reverse complement strand
GAGCAGGCCGTCGATGCCGTCGGCCATCGACGAGCAGGTCGGGCAACCGGCCTCGTAGCTGGGGCCGAACATGAAGTGGTAGACGAGCAGCTGGGATCGTCCGTCGAACAGCTCGACCAGCGACTTCTCGCCGTCGTCCGTGTCGAAGCGGTACTCCTTCTCTACCCGCACCCACGGCAGCTCCCGTCGCTGCCGCGCGAGCTCGTCACCGAGTCTCGTGTGCTCCTTCTCGCGAACGAGCAGCTGCTCGCGTGCGGCGAGCCACTCCTCGCGGGTTCCGATCCTGTGCTCAGTCATCTGTTCAGTCATTGATTCTCCTTCTGGTCGTCACGACAGCTTCGCCTGGCCCGCACGCAGTGCCGGCGAGCTTCTGGCCGTGCTGGAGTCGCATAGCGTCCTCTCCCGTTGTTGCTGCTTTATGCTGCGGCGGGCTCTGCTGCGACGAGCGCGGCGTTCTGGCGCTCGAGCGCCTTGGCCGGACCAGTGCGCCAGCTCTCCGCCATCGTCTCGGACATCGGGTCGGGGAAGATCTCCTCCTCCCCTTTTTCTACCCCGTCGAAGATGCCCCGGGCGACCGATTCCGGAGAGGTCTTCGGGATGTCGAGATCTCGGACCATGTCGGTGTCGATCGGGCCGGCCATGACTGCATGCACGTTCAGGCCCCGGCCGGCGAGAAGCGCTCGCAGCGACTGTGAGAGCGAGAACGCGGCCGCCTTCGAGATCGAGTAGGCGGGAAGGACCGGCACGGCGGCCAAGGCGGCGACGGAGACGACGTTGACGACGGCTCCGCCCGTCCGTGTGAGCTGCGGTAGGAAGGCCTCGGTCACGGCCCACGTGCCGAAGAGATTGACGGCGAGGTGCCGTTCGAGCGCGGCACGATCGCTCAGCTCATCGGGCAGCGCCACGCCGGCGTTGTTGAAGAGGATGTCGAGTGATCCGACCTTCTCCGCAGCCCGTTGAACCTGCGTCGGATCTGTGACGTCCAGGGTCAGCGGCGTGACGCGCTCGTCCGGATGAACCAAGGGCCGGCGCGTACCGGCATGCACCCGCGTCGCGCCTCTCCTCAGGGCTTCCTCGACCAGCGCCTGCCCGAGACCCCGGTTGGCCCCCGTCACCAGAACTGCCTTACCTTCGATTGCCATCGCCTTTGCGCTCATGACCGCCTCCTTGTCGTGCGAGTCGTTGTAGTTGGTTGAGGGACTGGCCTCGAGAAGACGTCGCAGCAGGGAGGGCGATTTGGACAGCCCTTGCGGCGTTGGCTGTGAGCGCGGTCAAGCGCCTCGCGCGAACGTCGTCTGGACGCGCCGCCCTGGTCGAATCTCGACCCGCTCGTACGTCCACACGGCGCCCGCGGCGTCACCTCCGCCGCACAGCCGCCGAACCGGATGGGTCTAGCGCTCCGGTCGTCCTCGTGGATCGCCCACATCGCGCCGGCGCTGCGGATTCGCTGGGCGCCGCTCGGCCAATGGAGAGGGCCGGTCCCGCGGGCGCGGTCCAAGTGGCGCGGCGTGCAGCGACGTAATGATGATGGCCGCGTAGGTGCGGCGAGACGACGAATGCTGGAGGCGCGATGGCTCAATACATGCTGCTGGTGTACCAACCGGAGGTCGACCCGGCGGAGCAGGCCGAGCGCGAGCGGGAGATGCCGATGTTCGTGGACCTGCACCGCAGCCTGCGCGAGGCGGGGCTGCTGGTGGGCGTCCAGCGCCTGCATTCCACGGAGAGCGCGACGTCGGTGCGCGTGCGCGGTGGAGAGACGGAGATCACCGACGGCCCGTTCGCGATTACCAAGGAGGTCCTGGCCGGCTACTACATCCTCGACTGCGCCGACCTCGACGAGGCACTCAAGCAGGCCGCGCGGGTGCCGGCCGCCCGCTACGGGACGGTCGAGGTTCGCCCGATCATGTCGGCCGAGGAGTGGTTGAACGTGTCACGCGAGGCTGGCGCCGACTTGCCCGACGAGGCGGTCAAAGACATGGCATGAGCGGCGGTGTTCACGCCGACCCGGTCTCGGCTGCGGTCGCGCGCGCGTTTCGCGAAGAGCGCGCGATCGTGCTTGCCACCCTGATCCGGCAAGCCGGCGACTTCCAGCTGGCCGAGGACGCGGTGCAGGACGCGTTCGAGGCGGCCGTGACGGCGTGGCGGCGTGACGGTGTTCCGGCCAATCCGGGTGCGTGGATCACGACCGCGGCGCGGCGGCGGGCGATCGACCGCCTGCGTCGAGACCGGTCGGTGGCCGATCGCGCCGAGCGGCTGGCCGAGCTCACCCGCCTGGAGGCTCAGGACGAGGAGGAGCTACCCATGGACGACGAGAGCTCGATCGTCGACGACCGGCTGCGGCTGATCTTCACCTGCTGTCATCCGGCGCTCGACATGTCGGCGCGCGTGGCGCTCACGCTACGGACGCTTGGCGGGATGACAACCGGCGAGATCGCCCGCGCATTCCTGGTTGCGGAGCCGACCATGGGCAAGCGGATCGTGCGCGCGAAGCGCAAGATCGCCGACGCGCACATCCCCTACCGGGTGCCGGCCGACGACGAGCTGCCCGACCGTCTAGGCGGCGTGCTGCGGGTCGTGTACCTAATCTTCAACGAGGGCTACGCCGCCACAGAGGGCGATCAGCTAGTGCGCAGGGAGCTGTGCGAGGAGGCGGTCCGCCTCGGCGAGCTGCTGTGCCGGCTGATGCCCGACGACGCCGAGGTCTGGGGACTGTCGGCCCTGATGCTGCTACACGACGCGCGCCGGCCAGCCCGCGTCGATCCAAGCGGGCGCTACGTCGCGCTAGACGAGCAGGACCGCTCGCTTTGGGATCGGGGCCGGATCGGCGAGGGCCTCGCGAGGTTGGAACGCGCCGTGCGCTTGCGGCGTCCGGGCGAGTATCAGCTGC
This sequence comes from Solirubrobacteraceae bacterium, assembly GCA_035693425.1. Taxonomy (GTDB): domain Bacteria; phylum Actinomycetota; class Thermoleophilia; order Solirubrobacterales; family Solirubrobacteraceae; genus Palsa-465. The sequence continues at coordinate 2,073 of DASSGR010000114.1, read as the reverse complement.
AGGCCGCGATCACGGCCCTGCAGATCCAGGCCCCGCACGCGGACGCCACCGACTGGGCGCAGATCGCGGAGCTGTACGGCGCTCTGGTCATGCTCAACCCGTCGCCGGTGATAGAGCTCAACCGCGCGGTCGCCGTCGGCCTGGCCGACGGGCACGCCGCGGGCTTGGCGCTGCTCGAGCCGCTTCTCGGCGACTCGACGCTCGAGCACTACCAGCCGCTGCACGCGGCCCACGCCGAGCTGCTCAGCCGCGCGGGGGACGCCGCGGGCGCCGCGCGCGCGTACAAACGGGCGATCGCGCTCAGCAGCAACGCCGTCGAGCGGGCGGAACTCGAAAGGCGTCTGAGCGCGCTGCGGTGATCGAGGTGGGACGATGAGTTCCGACGTCTCGGCCGGCGTCCACGTCTTCGTTGCGCAGACCGGCGTCGGGTCGTTGACGGGAAGGCCTATAAAGGCAAGCTCGTTCGCCCTGAAGTCGGCCCGCTCAGGCGCCGGGACAACGAGGTTTTCCTAGGCGGACGCAACCAGACGAAACTCGCCACGGGAGTGCAGCGACAGGTCGATGGGGTCATTGCGGCCCTCCGCCCCGACAGCACGCCGCAGCCCGAACCGGATTGGGAGAGCTTGATCGCCGGCGAAGCCTCCGAGTTGGCGAGCATGTTCACCTTCAACCACATGGACTCATGAACACCATCACCCGCACACCAAAACGGCTGGATCGTTACCCAGCCGGATAGCTTCACCCGGCTCTTCACCGGGACGAAGCGTTCCAGCTGCTGTATCACCTGATCGATCTCGAACCAGTTGAGACGACGATGATGAGCTTCGCTGAGTTCGAAGCGAGGTTAGACGTCAGCTAAAGAGGCCCGCTAAATCGCGCGCCTCTCCATCACTACGCGCCACCGCGGTACAGGTCGCTGCACGTTGGGCACATTGGGCGACCGCAAGCAGGGCACAGGTTCATCGGAGGTAAGTCACTGCCGAACGTACCGTGCGCGAAGAACCGCCCGGCACCGCATAGCACCGGGCCTTCTTCACCAACACCGTCCACCAACAAGATGTGGCAATAAGGGTCGGCCTCCCCAACTGTCGTTCCCCGGTAAGCCGACCGAGTCTGCGCCAACAATCGGACGCCGCCACTGCGACAATGACATTGAGTTCGGGAATGTCCCTTGACGTGTGCGGACCTCGCTCGCCGGAGTCAGGACGTCGGCCTGGACCATGAATGTCCACGGATCAGAAGCGGTAGCTACCGGCCCGTCCCGAAGCTGCGCAGCTTGGGCGCGACCGTCAGGGGGCCAGGCTAGGTTCGGAGTGACAGGACGATGGCGCCGTCCGCTCCCGCGACTACCTCGCGCAGCGCTTGTGCCGCCTGTTCGAGCGGACGGACGGACGCGATTGGCACGCTAAGGGTGCCGTCGGCCAGCAGCTCCGCGAGAGCCGAAAGCTGCCGACCATCGGGCCGGACGTAGACGTCGTAGACGGCGACGCCCCGTTCCTCCCGCGGTGGGTCGCCGGTGATCGTGGCGAGGCGGCCGCCGTCGGCAACCGCCTTCAACGTGGTGGCCGCCTGCCCGGGGGCAGCGTTGACGGCCTTGGGCGCGCCGCCGCCGGTGATCTCGCGGACGAGCGCAGGCCAGTCGCCGTGATAGTCGAGCACCTCCGACGCGCCGTAGTCGCGGATGCGCTCGGCCTTCTTCGCGCTCGCGGTCGCGATCACGCGGGCGCCCCGAGCCGCGGCGAGCTGGACGAGCAGGCCACCCGTGACTCCGCCGGCTCCGTTGACGACGACCCAGCCGCCGCTCTCGATCCCGAGAGCTTCGTCGAGTGCCTGAGCCGCAGTGAGCGCCGGAATGGGAAACGCTCCGCCGGCTTCCCATGACGCCTCTGGCGGCCGGGCCGCGACGGTCGCCGCCGGCGCGAGCACCCTCCCCGCCCACGTCCCGTGACGCCGGAGCGGCAGCGGATGTGTCATCACCTCGTCGCCCTCGCGCAGCTCGGCCACGCCGGAGCCGGTCGCTGCGACCGTCCCGGCCGCCTCCGTCCCGAGCGCCATCGGAGCCGGGCCGCCGAT
>DASSGR010000113.1:0-32433 GCA_035693425.1 Solirubrobacteraceae bacterium | reverse complement strand
CTCCCCGGAGATCCCCTCCAGCCCGGCTGCGGCTACGAAAAGGACTTCCGCCGCTGGAACGACGGCATGAAACCGAGCGCCTACGCGCACGTTGCCACGGACCCAAGCCACCCGGGCAGGCTGGCGGTCGAGTACTGGCTCTACTACACGTTCAACGACTTCACCGACAAGCACGAGAGCGACTGGGAGATGGCCCAGGTGGACTTTGATGCGTCAGACGCGTCGGAGGCGCTCGGGAAGGGCCCATCCGAGGTCGACCTGTCCCAGCACGCCGGCGGCGAGCGGTCGGCTTGGACCGACTCGAAGCTCGAGAAGCAGGGCACGCACCCGGTGATCTACGACGCCACGGGCTCGCACGCCAATTACTTCGGTAGCGGCCTGTATCTGGGCCGGGGAGCACGGGAGGGCTTCGGCTGCGATGACACCCGCACGGCGACCACGCGGCTGCAACTCCGGACGGTGCTGCTGCCGGACGTCCCGTCCTTGGCGTCGGCGCCGTACGCGTGGCTCGCGTTCCAGGGGCGCTGGGGCCAGAAGGAGCCGGGAATCAACAACGGTCCCACGGGACCAGCGACCAAGCCGCAGTGGTTCGCTCCGATCGAGTGGGGCAACGGGCTTCGAAACACGAGCGTCGAGCTGCCGGGCGGGCGGACCTTCGGGGTCAGCGTCGGCAGCTTCTTCTGTGGCGCGGTGACCGCGGGTGCGACGGTCTTGAACTGGTCGTTGGTCCGTCCGGTGCCGTGTGTCGCAGCCCTTCTGCTTGTGCTGGCGGCGCTCCTCGGGGCGGCGCTGACGACGACGTGGCGGCCACCGGATTCGCGTCCCCTGCGACGGCAACGGCAAGGCGGTCAGATCTTCAGAGCGGCGAGGCGTGTCTATGCGCGGAACCTGCCGACGTTCATCGCAGCAGGTGCAATCTTCGTTCCGGTCTACCTGTTCGCCGCCGGAATCCAGTGGGTGGTATTCCATCTCTCGAGCGCCGCCCCGCTTGTGGCCCTCGACGGGCGGCACGGCGCGGTCACCGCGCTGCTTGCGATCCTGATCGGTGGCGTCGGCGGTCTGTTCGCGTCGGTCATCACAACCGCCGCCGTTGCCGTGATCCTGGACGAGAGCGACGCGGGGCGGCGGATACTCGCCGGCCAGGCAGGCGCGCGAGTGCTGCGACGACTGCGGCCGCTGACGAGAGGGATGGCGACCGAGCTGGCCATGGTCATCCTGCTCACGATCACCGTGGTCGGAATTCCGTTCGCGATCCATCGCTTCGTCCGCTGGTCTCTGTTTGCCGAGGCATGCATGCTGGACGATCTCTCGGCGACGGACTCGCTGCGCCGCAGCTCCGAACTGGTGCGAGGGCGGTGGTGGCGAACCTTCGGCTTCACCGCGTTGGTGGACGCGCTGGCGGTGCTTTCCGGCCCATTGTTCGGGGTCGCGCTGCTGCTACTGACCGACCACTCGCTCAACTTCATCAATCTCGCGGCGGCGCTTGTCTACACAGTCACGGTCCCGTACGCCGCGATCCAGCTCACGCTGTATTACTTCGATCTCGAGGCGCGAGGGGCCGCCGAAACGCAACCCGCGTGAGCAGACCCGGGCACCCACTCGGCGCGAGTCGCTCCCACTCGCAGGTTCGGGAGCTTCAGAAGCTGGTCCTCGATGCTCAGGATCGGCTGGACTTGGCGGTGCGAGGGCTCCGGCTGCTGGAAGACCGCTTGAATGCGGACGCCGGCGCAGCTAGTTCGACCAAACCCCCCGGCCAAAGCTGACACGGTCGATCCCGCGGGCTAACCCAGCGACTTTGCGTCACGGAAGGATGTCCGCGAGTTCTCCGTGGCCGTCCGAGCGCGCCCATCCGAGCGCGGTGCCGCCGTGGAGGTTGTCCTGGATGAGCGGATCGGCCCCTAGCTCGAGCAGCGCTGCGACCGCCTCGCGCTGTCCTGACTGCGCCGCAAGATGGATCGCCGTGACCCCCTCGCCGTGGCTCGGCCCACCGAACGTCCCTCGCTGATTGGGGTCGGCCCCGAGTTCAACGAGCGCGCGGATCGAGCCGACGCGGCCGTTGGCCGCCGCCCAGGTGAGCGCCGTTCCGCGGTACGGATCGGCGTCGACTCGGGCCCCGAGCTCGACGAGCAGAGGTATCGCTTCGTCGCGATCGGACTTGGCGGCCCAGACGAGCGCTTCGTCAAGCACCTCCTGGGGGTCGTCTGAGGGCTGCCAGGCGGGAAAGCCGCCATGGGGGCGATAGAAGCCGCGGTACGCGCCGGCCCGCGCCGTCCCGGCCAGGTCCCGGATCAGCGCGGGGTCCCCGAGCCCGGCGCCGACGCGCAGGTTGACGGGTTCCCGGCCCAGGAGCGGTGCGACTTCGCGATGGCCCCAGAACAGCGCCGCCACGAGCGGGGTGCCGCCCTCTCCGCGCGCAAACAGGTCGGTGCGCGCACCGGCGTCGAGCATCAGCTTGGCGAGCCCGCGGTCGTTGCCGTAGCCCGCCTGATGCAGCTTGGTCCAGCCGTAGTCGTTGCCGCGGTTGGGGTCTGCGCCTCGCTCGAGCAGCAGCGACACGATCGCCAGCTCGCCGGCCATCCCGAGCAGGTCGTTGCCGTTGGTTCCGCGCTGAACGATGAGGTCAGGGAAGCGGTCGATGAGCCCGACGAGGCGTTCGCGATCGTTGTCCTCGATCGCCCGATAGGCGAGCACGAACGGCGTCGGTGGTTCCTCGCCGCTGCGCATCGCCTCGACGTGGCGGCGCAGCTCGCGCCAGCTCGAAAACCCGTGGCGCGCGGCAAGGTCGCGCCGCGCGTCCGCAGCGCTGACTCCGTTCACCGTGGCGATTCCGTGAGCGCGTCCCTCGTAGTAGTCGAGGTCCGTGCGGAATGGCTGCTCGAGCGCGAGGCGCTCTACGTATGCCTTGAGCTTCGGCCAGCTGTGGAAGCCCAGCTCGCGCGCTAGCTCGAACTGGATCTCGGCCAGCTTGACGTTCTGCCCCGCCGCACGGCGCTCTCGAACGCGCTCCTTCGCCTGCTTGCGCAGCTGCTCGAGACTGAGCTGAAAAGTCACCGTTGCTCCCTTCCGTCGCACCGGGCGCCCGCCTGGTCCGGCTGGAGAGGAAGCTTGGTCGGTGTCCTCGAAGTGAGAGGGTGGGCTCGGCCCTTTCCGGCGGACTGGGTGCGGCCCTCGCCGCAGCCAGGAGTCTAATCGGTGACGGGACCGTCGTAGGATCGCGGCGATGCGAACTGCTGTCTCGCGCGCGCCCGACGCCGAGCGCGTCGTCTCTCCGCTCGAGCTGTTCTTCGACCTCGTGTACGTCTTCGCGATCGGGCAGCTCTCGCACCACTTGGTGGCGCATGTAAATCTGCGCACCGGAGCCGAGACGGCGATCCTGGCGCTGGCCGTCTTCTATGCCTGGTACATGACTGCGTGGGGCGCGAACTGGCTCGACCCGGACCGCCCGGCGGTGCGCGGGCTGTTCGTCGGGCTGATGTTCGCCAGCCTGCTCATGTCGGTCGCGATCGACGATGCGTTCGGCGGTCGCGCTTGGCTGTTCGTCACCGGCTACCTGATTCTCCAGGTCGGTCGCGCGACTTTCCTGATCGTGGCTCTGCGCGGACGGCCGCAGAGCGAGCACTTCGTCAACGACCTGGTCTGGGAGCTCATCGCAGGGGTCCTGTGGGTGGCCGGCGCGATCGCCACCGGCGATGCCCGCCTGATCCTCTGGGGCCTCGCGGTGACGGTCGCGTACGGCGGCGCATGGGCGCTGCATTGGTTGCCCGGCCGGGGCGTACGCGTCGACGCGCGGCACACCGAGATCGCCGGCGGCCATCTCGTCGAGCGGTTCCGGCTGTTCTTCATCATCGTGCTGGGCGAGACTGTCCTGACGACGGGCAACGCGTTCGCTGGGCAGCCGTTCGAGCTCGAGCGCCTGCTCGCGCTGGCGATCGGCTTCACGGGAACAGTTGCACTGTGGTGGTGCTACTTCCAACGCGCCGAGCCGCTCGGCATCGAGCGAGTAGAGGCTGCCGATGACGCGGGTGCCATCGGCTTGTGGGCGACGCGGACGCTGACGCTGATCGTGCTCGCCCTGATCGGGATCGCCGTCGCCGACGAGCTTGCGATCGCTCACCCCGGCGATGACGTGACGCTTGGCTTCGCGATCCTCGCGTTCGGCGGCCCGGCGCTGTTTCTGGTGGCCCAGCTGCTGTTCCATGGCGAGGTGTTCGGACAGGTGTCTCGCTCCCGGCTGCTGGGACTGGCGGCGCTCGCGATCCTCGCGATCGCTACCGCGCCCCTCACCCTGATCGTCGGCATCGCCGCATCAACTGCAGTGATCGTCGCGGTGGCAACCGCGGACACGGTCAGGCCCTGAGCTCGGCGACGACCTGCTCCGCTTTGCCTCTGTTGGCGCGCGCGACCTCGAGCTCCCATTGGTCGCCGTTGCTCAAGGTGATCATGAACGCGGATGCGAGCGTGCCCTGTCCCAACTCGGCGGAGACCACGTCGCTCCGCGGCACCCTCCCGACGACATCGTCGGTCATCTTCAACCCCGTCAGGCCCTGTTTGGCCCTCACCAGCACGAGTTCAGTCGCGCTCACCGCGACGTAGCCGAAGGCGCCGAAGGCCGGCGTCTCGGGCGTCGGCTGCGGGGAGCTCTTGCCGCTGCCGACGGCGGCTCCCACGGCGCCGCCGATCTCCGCGGCGGCCACCGTACGCATGGTCCTCTTCGCCTTGCCCCTCCGGGTCACCCACGCCCCTGCGACCTGCGTTGCGCCAAGCGCGCGCGATGCATCAGCCATCTCCGAGTCCTCCGCAATTGATTGCACAGTGCTGCCCTGCTTGCACCGAGCGCTTGCCCCGCACCTGCGGCTACCCGAACCCTGTGCTCGCTACGTCCGTACCCCGCGTCTACGAACTAATGGCCACGAGATCCTATCGGTGGCGCTTACCGCCGCGTCGGTCGCCCGACTTCAGCCGCTTCGGATCGGTGGCCTGCCGCGCCGCGGTATTGCCTTTGCCTGCTTGGGCATCCGGCCTGCCTCGTCGAGGGCCCTCCGAAGGAGAACCTCGATCTGGGCGTTGAGGCTGCGGAGCTCATCAGCTGCCCACCGGGCCAGCGCGTCATGGACGGCGGGGTCGAGGCGCAGCGGGACCTGCTTGCGCTCGCCGCTCACGTATAGAGCGACCCGGTGTTGACGATCGGGGTCGGTGGCTGGTCGCCGCAGAGCACCACCATCAGATTGCTCACCATCGCCGCTTTGCGCTCCTCGTCGAGCTCCACGATCCCGCGCTCATCCAGGCGGGAAAGCGCCATGTCGACCATGCCCACCGCTCCGTCGACGATCCGCGAGCGTGCCGCGACGACGGCGTTGGCCTGCTGGCGCCGGAGCATCGCCTGGGCGATCTCCGAGGCATACGCGAGATGGCTGATGCGCACCTCGATGATCTCCACCCCGGCGATCGCGATCCGCTCGGCCATCTCGCGCGCGAGCTCTCCCGCGACGACGTCCGTCGAGCCGCGCAATGACGTGCCCTCCCCGGTGGGCTCGTCGTAGGGGCGCGTGGTCGCAATGTGACGCAGCGCCGACTCGGCCTGCACCTGCACGAAGTTGACGTAGTCATCGACGGCGTAGACCGCCTGCGCGGTGTCGGCCACCTGCCAGACGACGATCGCGGCGATCTCCACCGGGTTGCCGTCAGCGTCGTTGACCTTCAGGCGATTGGTCTCGAAGTTCCGGACCCGAATGCTCAGGTTCCGGCGGTCGGCCAGCGGCACGATGCACCACAGGCCGGCGCGGCGGACAGTGCCGACATAGGTCCCGAAGAACCGCACGACCTTGGTCTGGCCGGGTTGCACGATCACGAGCGAGCTCGCCACGAGCACGCCCACGACGATCGGCGCGGCGAGCCAGCCCGAGCTCCCGATCGCGAAGCAGGCGGCGATGCACAAAGCGACCACGAGCACGCCGGCCCAGCCGGTGATCGCCCAGGCGTGGCGCTCGTGGATTTCGACACGGGTTCCGGCGTGACCGACTGGTGCCGCATCTGGCTGCCGGTGGGGCCTGACGTCTGTACTCATGAGTCCTCCAATTGACCTGGTGCCCCTAGAAAAGTGATTTCTAATAGATATCACTTTTATTGCAGCCGCGCAAGCGCCGATGAGTTTCATGCGCTGCACCGGTCCAGTTATCGCCACCCAAGAACGGAGGACATCTGATGCAGCGCGCGGGCACGACTGATCCCCTCTCGGTCACCGGGACCGACTTCATCACGCAGCCGGTACGGGACTATGAGAGGGCTGCGAAGTTCTATGGCGAGACGCTCGGGCTCGAGTTCTCCAAGCGCTGGGGGAGCATGCCCGCGGGCGAGTTTGAGACGGGCTCGCTGACGATCGCGCTCGTCGAGCCCGAGCCCTTCGGGATGAGGCCGGGACCGTCGGCGAGCGCGATCGCTCTGCACGTCGAGGACGTCGAAGCGGCCCGCGCGGACCTCGAGCGCAAGGGTGTCGAGTTCAAGGGCGCGACGATCGATTCGGGTGTCTGCCTCCAGGCAATCTTCGAGGACCCCGACGGCAACATGCTGATCCTCCACAACCGCTACGCATCGGACCTGACACGGTCCGAGCGCGTCGCTGCCTCGTAGACGAAGCCCGTCAGTTGTTGAGCAGGGACATCATCTGCTCGGCGTAGCGATCGCCGCGGACCGCACCGGGTGAAATGGCATTGTCGAGCTCGTTCACCTCGTCCGCGGACAGCGTCACGTCGGTGGCGGCCGCGTTCTCCTCGAGGCGTTGCGGGCTCTTCGTCCCGGGAATCGGCACGATGTCATCGCCCTTGGCCAGCACCCAGGCGATGGCGAGCTGCGCCGGGGTTACGCTGTGTCGATTCGCGAGCGCGGCGACGCGGTCGGCCAGCTCGAGATTCTCCCGAAGCGCGTCCTCCTGGAAGCGCGGGTTGGTGCGGCGCCAGTCGTCCTCGGGCAGGTCGTCAAGCGAGCGAATCTGACCGGTGAGGAAGCCGCGTCCAAGTGGCGAGTAGGCCACCAGCCCGATCCCGAGCTCGCGCAGTGTGGGGAGCACCTCGTCCTCCGGATCGCGCGTCCACAGCGAATACTCGCTCTGCACGGCAGTGATCGGATGCGTCGCGTGAGCTCGGCGGATGGTCGCGGCCGAGGCCTCCGACAATCCCAGGTAGCGCACCTTGCCCGCCCGGACCAGCTCGGCCATCGCGCCGACCGACTCCTCGATCGGGACGTTCGGATCGACTCGGTGCTGGTAGAAGAGGTCGATGTGCTCGACGCCGAGGCGCTTGAGGGAGCCCTCGCAGGCCCGGCGCGCATTCTCCGGGCTGCCGTCCGTGGCGCGATCGTTCGGCCTGTCGGGGTTGATCACGAACCCGAACTTCGTCGCAATCTCAAACTCGTCGCGACGCCCAGCGATTGCTCGCCCGACGAGCTCCTCGTTGGTGTACGGACCGTAGGCCTCCGCGGTGTCAAGGAAGGTGATCCCGAGCTCGACCGCTCGGTGGATCGTCGCCTCCCCGGAGCGTTCGTCGCCGGCGCCGTACGCCCAGGTCATACCCATGCAACCGAGACCCTCGGCTGATACCTCTAGACCCTGGCTTCCCAGTCGTGTCCTATTCATCAAGCCCGTCCTCGTAGTTCGCGATTTCCTTCGAGCATAGGACGGCGCGGCGCGTTGTAAGATCGACTCCAGGCGATGAAGCCCGCCTGAAAACTGCCGCCACGGCTGATGGCTTCTACCGAACAGGACGGTGGAAGCTAATGCTGTATAAGCGATGGTGGGCAATGACGTTTCGCAGGGGATTCGCCCGGCGCTAGCCATGCCGGAACGAGACAGGCGCGAGCTGGCCGCGATCTTCGCGGGCGGCGTGATCGGGGCGCTGGCACGGGTGGGTCTGCTCCAGATCGGCCTCGCCGCCGCGCCCTCGTGGCCGTGGGCGACGTTCGCGGCGAACATCCTGGGGGCGTTTCTGCTCGGATACTTCACGACGCGGCTGCAGGAGCGTCTGCCACTGTCCGCCTACAGGCGTCCTCTGCTTGGCACCGGTTTCTGCGGGGCGCTCACCACCTTCTCGACGGTCCAGGTGGAGCTGCTCAAGATGCTCGACGTGCACCGCTACGCCCTGGCCGCCGGCTACGCCACGGCGAGCGTCATTCTCGGGTACGCCAGCCTGCAGCTCGCGACTGCGTTCGCGCGACGAGTCAGGACGGTTGCGTGAGTCCCCTCGAATGGGTGGCTGTGGGCGCCATCGGTGGCGCCAGCGCGCTGGCGCGGTTCTTCGTCGACGGGATCGTCGCCACCCGGATCCCGTCGGACTTTCCTGCCGGCACGCTGGCGGTCAACGCCTCGGGGGCATTTGTGCTGGGGCTCTTGGCCGGGCTATCGCTGTCGGGAGAGAGTCTGCTGCTGGCGGGTACCGCGTCGATCGGGTCCTACACCACGTTTTCGACTTGGATGCTCGAGACCCAGCGATTGGCCGAGGCCGGTGACGGGGTCAACGCCGGCGCCAACCTCCTGGTGAGCATCGGCTTCGGCCTGGGAGCGGCTGCGCTCGGCCGCGCGATCGGATCGCACCTATGAACGACGACTGCCTGAAGCTGACCACCTACTTCGGCGAGCGCCACCGCACCGAGGATCAGTTCGTCGCCGACGCGCTGCTCGACCTGTACGGACGCAAGGAGGTCCAGACCAGCGTGATGTTGCGCGGCGCCGAGGGGTTCGGACTCAAGCACCACCTGCGTACCGACCGACTGCTGACGCTTTCCGAGGACCTGCCGCTCGTGTCGGTCGCTGCCGACACGCGGACGCGGATCGAGGAACTCCTCGACGACGTGATGGCGATCAAACGCCATGGGCTGGTGACGTTGGAGCGCGCGCGGATGCTAACCGGTCAGATCGGAGCGGTCGCGATACCTGAGGAGCTGCACGAGGCCACCAAGCTGACGATCTACGTGGGGCGTCAGGAGCGGATTAGCAAGGCGCCCGCGTTCATCGCGATCTGCGACCTCCTTCACCGTCGGGGCCTGGCCGGTGCTACGGTGCTGCTAGGAGTCGATGGCACCGCCCACGGCGTGCGACAGCGGGCGCGGTTCTTCGCCCGCAACGCAGACGTCCCGATGATGATCATCTCGGTCGGCTCCGGAGAGCAGATCGCAGGGGCGCTACCCGAGTTGGACTCGTTACTCAGCCGGCCGCTGCTCACGCTGGAACGCGTCCGGGTGTGCAAGATCGATGGCCGGCTGCTTTCCCAGCCGACAGCTCTGCCGTCGACAGATGAAGGCGGGCTTGCTCTCTGGCAGAAGTTGATGGTTTTCACCTCCGAGCAGGCACGACGCGGAAACACTCCGCTGCATGTCGCGCTGATCAGGCGGCTTCGCGAGAGCGGCGCGGCTGGGGCCACGTGCCTGCGCGGCATCTGGGGCTTTCACGGAGAACGTGCACCTCACGGCGATCGTCTGCTGCAGCTACGTCGGCACGTTCCGGTGGTCACGATCATCGTCGACACCCCCGAGGGAATCGCCAGGTCATTTCAGATCGTCGACGAAGTCACCGAACAGGCCGGGCTAGTGACGAGCGAGATGGTGCCGGCCCTGGCGGCCGTGGCAGACAATCGCCCCAGGCGCGGCGGGCTCCGACTCGCGCGCCACCGCTTCTGAGCGTAGGACCCCGGGTGGCCTAGTGCTTCGGCGGTCGCCGCCGACCCCGGGCGGCGGTGATGGCCGCCACGACCGAGTCGGCCGAGTCGGCGAGCGTGATGAGATCGTCGAAAGGCGGCGCGGCTTGGCCGGCACGGGTACGTGCGAGATCGAAGGGTGATCCCGGCTGGCCGTATGCAGCGCCGTCGACGAAGACCATTGGCATCTGGTGCACGGGAGCGGCGGCGCTGTTTTGCGCTAGGTCCTGGAAGATCTCGCGAAGCGTTCCGAAGCCGCCCTCGAAGTAGGCCACTCCGGCGTCGGCGATGCTCAGCAGGCCGTCCTCCCGGACGGCGTTCTGGAAGAGCTTGGCAATGTGTGTGGCGAACTGACTGATCGGCTCGTCGGCGAAGCGCCACGTCGCGACGGCAAGGCTCGGCGCACCGGCGGGGCGGCTGGCGGTGATCGCCCGTGCGCTGTCGATGTACTGGGCTTCGTGCCCGGCGTAGATCGGCCAGCGTCTGAGGTCTTCGATGGCGCCGTGCAGCTCCTCCAGCGGGCGCCCGGCGAAGTAGGCGCCCAGGTTGCCGGCCTCCATGATCCCGAGCCCTCCGCCGGTGGCCACGAGGAACCCGGCCTCGCTGAGTGCCTTCGCGGTCTCAGCGGCGAGCCGGTAGGCGGGTGCATCTCTGGGGGTCGACGACCCGCCCATGACGCCGGCGATCTGCCGTCCGTTGGCGACGGAGGCCGCGACATAGGCGCGCATGGCCTGGTCGACGCCCTGGTCGTGAACCACCTGAGCGATGGCTTCGACGGCATCGACCGGCGGGATCCCCGACGCCTTGACGTGATCTGCTATGCGCGCATCGAGGCTCTGCATCGGCGCGTCCGATCGATAGCCGGCCATAAGCTCGTCGACCGTGTAGAGGCTGTCGCGGCCCGCGAAGTACAACATGTCGCCGCCCAGCAGAGCGGCGACTTCCTCGCGAGTCATCGGTGGTGTGATCGAGTCCATGGCAGCCCTCCGGGATCAGCAAATCGTCGAGTGACGCCTGCGGTCAGCCGGCCGACTCGCCGTCCCAGTAATCAACTGTCTCGGCAAGCCGGAAGATGCCGCCCAGGGTCGACAGTTTGCCGCTGTCCGGATACGCGCATCCGTACGGCTCCCGCATGGTCGACAGGATCAGCACCCGCGACCGTCGTCGATTCGTTGATCAGTTGGTGAGCGCCGTCGGGGCCATCGGGAAACACGACCATGGCTCCGACCTCCAGCACCTCGCGCCCGGCCGGGTGTCGCAGCGTGGGAGTGCCTGCGAGCACCAGCAGGCACTCCTCGTTACCGATCTCGTAGTGGTAGGGGCCGTTGCGTTCACCGGGGTCGAACTCGTACACGGTTGCGTCGAGCAGTTCGCTGCCGAGCAGCGGCCCGAGCTGTCGGTAGCGAGTCCGGAACCCGGGCGGAGTCTCCGTGTCGGCTGCCACGTCAACCGTCGTTGCGTTAACTACGGGCCGAGGTGTCGCGCTCATTCGCCGTCCCAGTAGTCGACCGCCTCGCGGCGGCGGAAGTCGAGCCGGTCCGGGCCGCCGCCGGGGGGTCGCACGCCGAGCTTGTCGGAGTCCGGGTACACGGACACCGAGGCCGCCCCGGCCGCCGCTACCCCGGAGAACATCACCACGCGGCCGGGTCCACGGACGGCGTGCGCTCCGTCCGGGCCGCTGGGGAAACAGACGAGATCCCCGGGCGCCAGCGTCCGCTCACCGGCCGGGTCCCGTAGCGTCGGCGCGCCCGCCACCACATACACCCATTCCTCAACCCCGTGGTGGTAGTGGTAGGGGAACGTCCACTGGCCGTCGGACAGTTCGTAAACGCTGGCGCCGAACCACTGCAGTCCGTGCTCGTGCGCCACCCCACGACGCCCGTGCCAGCCGTATCCCGGCTGGTCTTGGTGTACCGGGAGCTCGCCGGTCAGGACGTTGAAGCGGTTAGCCATCGGGGCTCACAGTGTGAAACTCAATTCGATAGACGAGCGTGTCCTCGTCGATCGGCCCGGCGTGCGCAGCGCGCCGGCGCAGCGTCTCGCAGTCGCGCTCTCCCGCTCGTCGGACGTCCCGCCCGGTGATCGCGGCGAACGGGACCAGCTCGATCGCGTCGACCTCGATCTCACCCAGGCCGACGCGGTAGCGGCCGCCCTGCTTGACCTGTGGCCGCTTCCACAGTCGGACCGAGAGCGTGATGTCCCCGGCGAGGACGTCGTTGCGCAACTCGCGGCTGAACTCCATGACCGGAACGCTAGCTGGCCGCTCGGGCTAGACGGCTCTGCGGCCGCCGTCGGCGGCGACGGTCGTGCCCGTGATGTAGCTCGCTCGCGGGGAGGCCAGGAATGAGATGACCTCGGCGATCTCCTCGGGCTGTGAGGCACGGTGCATCGGCGTGGTCTCTCCGAGCGCCGTGATGAATTCCGGGCCTGACGGCGTCGGGGTGTAGACGGGTCCCGGGGCGATCGCGTTCACCCGCACGCCGCTGGCGCTGTACTCCGCGGCCCAGGCACGGGTCATTGCCTCGAGCGACGCCTTCGTCGCGCCGTAGGCCGCGCCGCCGACGAGCCCGACGCCGCCGGCCATGCTGCTGAGGCTGACGATGCTGCCGCGACCGCGGGCGGCCATCCCGGGAGCAAGTGCCGCGACTAGGACGAACGGCGCGCGAACGTTGCTGGCGAACATCTTGTCGAACGCGTTGACGTCGAACTCTGCTGTCGGGCCGAACACCGAGATCCCCGCGTTGTTGATGAGGATGTCGACGTCACCGACCTCGCTCGCGAGGCGTTGCACGTCGGTGGCGTCGCCGAGATCCGCGGCGACGAAGCTGGCCTTGCCGCCGGCCTCGGTGATTTCCTTGACAGTCTGGGCGCCGCGAGCGGCATCGCGCCCATGGACGAGGACCTCTGCTCCGTCGCGGGCAAGCTGGAGCGCAACCGCGCGACCAATGCCCGAGGTCGCGCCGGTCACCAACGCGCGCTGTCCCTGCAGAGTCTCTTGAGTGATCGTTGACATGGCTGCTCCTTCGTTTCGGGTAGTCGGCAGCGTGCCATTCCTCGCGCGTCTTGGCTTTAGCGAAAGCTCCAGTGATACGCATTGACTTCTGTAGGATCCGCTAAGGCCTATGGAAGCCCGACGAGATCACGAGCGGGCGATGCGCCGGGTGGGTGAGGAACTCGCCGGCCGCTACACCGAGATCGGCCAGGCCGTCGCGGCGCGGATCGTTGACGAGATCCCGGGCTACCGGAGCGTGGCACCGGAGGCGATTGCTGACCTTCGCGCCGGTGCGACGGCGACGGTCGAGTTGCTTGCGCGAACGTTCGCCGATGGCTCGTCGGTCCGGCGCGAGGATCTTGGGTTCCTGCGCGGGCTGGCGGCCCGCCGGGTGCATCAAGGGGTCAGTCTCGAGGACTTCATCCACGCGTACCGCGTCGCGCTGCTGGCTTACTGGGGGGTGTGCGCCGAGGAAGCGATCCGGCTGAAGCTCTCACGAGAAGCCGGGTTCGCACTCGCGAGCTCCGCGATCGAAGCGATCGACATCATCACCACCCAAGCCGCCGAGGCGTACCTCCGCGAGGAGACGCGGATCCGGACCCAGAGCGGCCGCGCCGCACGAGACCTGCTCGAGCGCCTGATCCACGGTGAGCCGACCGAGCCCGGCCGGCGCCACCCCGCCGCGCCCGGATTGGATCCCACGGGACAGCTCCTGGCCGTAGTCGGGAGGGTCGAACGGACAACGCTCGCGGTCGGCGACGCGCTCCAACTCGCCAGGGACACGCTCGAGGAGGGCATGTCGCTCGGGGCCGCCGGGCCGCTCGCGGCGATCCGTCACGGCGAGCTCGTTCTGATCACGCCCGGGGCATCCCCGCGCGCCAAGCTAGCAAGCCTGCGCGCGGCACGCCAGCGAACGATCGAGGAGCACAACGTCGACGTCCACTACGGAGTCAGTGTCCCGTCCCAAGGGTTCGCCAGCGTGCCACAGGCATACCGCGAGGCTGAGCTGTCGCTGTCGTACACGTCGCTGAGCCGCCCGATCCTCTCGCTGCACGACCTCTCATCACTCGAGTGCGCACTGATCGGCGCGACCGCCACCACCAAAGCCATCATCGCCTCCAAGGGCAACAGCCTGCGAGCGCTCTCCGACGAAGACCTCGCGACCTCCATCGAAACGATCCGCGCGTTCGCCGACGCCGACCTCAACGTCGCGAGCGCCGCCCAACAGATCCACGTCCACCCCAACACGATCCGCTACCGCCTCCAGCAGATCGCCACCAAGACCGGTCACGACCCACGCACCTTTAGCGGCCTGGTCGAGCTCCTCTGCATCCTCGAGATCACTTAGCCTTTCGCTCGCGCTCAGCTCACCAGCCGTTGCGGTGCACGACCTCGTCAAACGGCCGGCGCTTCAAGCGCGTGCCTGGCCTGAGCGGCCGGGCGGCGGGATAGCCGAGATCGATCACGAACGCGACGAGCTTGTCCTCGGGAATACCGAGCACCGACCTCGCCAGAGCCTGATCGCCGACGGCCGAATGACCGCTGCCGATCCCCTGGTCGGCGGCGGCGATCATCATCTGCATGGTTGCTTGCCCGATGTCGAAACGGTTGCGCTCGCGGGCGCGGGGCTCCTGCTCGTCGCGGATCACCATCGCGATCGCGGCAGCCGCGGACGCGATGTGCCCGCCACCTCGCCACACCTTCGAGAGCTCACGCAATATCTCTCGGTCGGTGACGGCGACGAAATCCCACGGCTGGTTGTTCTGCGATGAGGGGGCGATCCGGCCAGCCTCGAGCACTCGATCGAGGTCCGCGTCAGGGATCGCCCGGTCGGCGAACTCCCGGACATTGCGTCGGGCGGTGATGGCATCCCAGGTCTCCATCTGCAGCCTCCTGTGCGGTTACGCGGCTAGATCGTTCAGCGCCTGGCCTCGAGCTCGGCGTATCGCCGGGCGAACTCCTCGGCGGCCTTGTCAGGCGACCACGCGGTGAGCTCGAGGTCGAGCGGCTCGACGTCCTCGAGTTCGGGCCAGTGCCAGGCCTCGGCGCTGAAGGCGCGCCGCTCGGTGGCCAGCAGTGCGCGGTCAACGCGTTTGACATCCGGCACATCCGCCTTGATCTTGAAGCGGTCGCGGATCGCTACCTCGAGCTGAGCCTCCGCATCACGGAACGCTGCGCCGAGCGCGCTGCGGTGCTTGAGCGGATGCGGCATGTCGCCCAGGTAGGCCTCACTGGCGTCGTGCATCAGGGCTGCGAAGACGTCCTCGATGTCACCGCCGCGCTCCTCGACGATGCGCGACACGATCACGCAATGCTGGGCGACCGAATAGAAGACGCGACTGTGTCCGCCGAACCGGCATTGGTTGGCCAGCGCACGCGCGATGTCGCCGGCGTCGAATTGTGCGGGGTCCGGCTCGAACGGGTTCACCCAGCGGCCGGAGACGGTCTGTAGGTAGGGACCCGCAACGGGCGGCGCGTCGTTCGGGAAGGCGGTCACTTTGATCAGGCTATCGCGGGCCCTCGACACCGCTGACGGGCTACAGTCGTCTGGGTCGAAACGTGGCCGTTGCCTCTTCATCCGTCCGGCGCGAGGAGTTGCGGGCGTTCCTGCGCTCGCGGCGGGCCCGCCTGTCGCCGGCGGCCGTCGGACTCCCGGACGGCGGCGGGCGCCGCCGCACGCCCGGACTGAGGCGCGAGGAGTTGGCTGCACTGGCGGGCGTCGGCGTTTCTTGGTACACGTGGCTCGAACAGGGGCGCGACATCAACCCGTCGCCGGACGTGCTCGATGCGCTCGCACGCGCGTTGCGGC
Organism: Solirubrobacteraceae bacterium; assembly: GCA_035693425.1. GTDB lineage: Bacteria > Actinomycetota > Thermoleophilia > Solirubrobacterales > Solirubrobacteraceae > Palsa-465. The sequence continues at coordinate 16,952 of DASSGR010000113.1, read as the reverse complement.
TGGACCCCGCCGAGCGCCGGACGCTGTTCGCGCTCGCGCGAACGGAGCTCCCGCTGGCCGACGACGTCGCCGGCACCGACGGTGATGGGCTGGGAGAAATCGGCGAGCTGATCGCCCTGGTCGACTCGCTGCATCCGAATCCGGCGTACCTGCTCGGGCCGATGACTCGGATCCTCGCCTGGAACCGGGCGGCATCCGTTGTGCTCGGCTCGCCTGATCAACTGGCAGCCGACCGGCGGTATCTGCTGTGGTGGCTGATGGTCGATCCAGGCCCGAGTGGAATGACGGCGCAGCGCGAGGCGACCGCTCGCAACACCCTGGCGCGATTTCGCGCCGAGTACGCGCGCCACGCGGGCGAGCCCGAGTACGAGGAGTTCCTGTCGCAGATTGGCGATCACAGCGAGCTGTTCCGTGAGTGGTGGAACGAGCACGAGGTGATCGAGGCGCAGCGCGGCACCAAAGTGATCGAGCACCCGCAGCTTGGCGTGCTGCGCCTGCATCATGCGCAAACGGTTCCGACTGGCCAGCCAGAGCTGAGGATGGCCGTCTACGCGCCCGCGGATGAGGCGACTCGCCGGGCGCTCTCGACGCTCTGAGCGGCTCGTTATTCGTGGGCGGCGGCGACCGGATCGCCCAGCTGTGTCGCGTTTTCGAGCTCGGCCAGGGCTTGCTCGTCGAGCTCGACGTCCCCCGCGGCCATGTTCTCCTCGAGGTGCTCCACAGAGCTGGTACCGGGAATCAGCAGGATCCGTTCGTAGCGGGCAAGCAACCACGCGAGCGCGACCTGCGTGGGGGTGATCCCGTGCCGCTGCGCCACCCCGGCGATAACCGGGTCCTGCGCGAGCTGTCTGGGGCCGCCACTGAACGCGGAACCGAGCGGGAAGTACGGCACGAACGCGATCTCTTGCTCCATGCACAGCTCGAGCACATCCTCGCCGGAGCGGTTGACGACGCTGTAGGCGTTCTGTACCTCGGCGATGTCGACCAGCTCGAGCGCGCGACGGACGGTGTCGGCTCCAGCCTCGCTGATGCCGATCAGGTCGAGCTTGCCTTCGCGTCGTAGATCTTCGAGCGTGCCGAGCTGCTCGGCCAGGAGGTCGCCGTCCACTTCGGCGCTCATCAGACGGAGGTTGACGAGGTCCATCCGCTCAACCCGCAGGGATCGCAGGTTGTCTTGCACCCCGGCGCGCAGCTCGGCGGGAGTCTGCGCGGGCAGCCAGGCCCCCTTGTCGTCGCGGCGACCACCGACCTTCGTGACCAGCTTGAGGTTCTTCGGATACGGATGCAGCGCCTCGCGGATCAGGTCGTTTACGACGTTCGGGCCGTAGTACTGAGCGGTATCGATGTGGTCGACGCCGAGCTCGATCGCGCGGCGGAGCACAGCACGTGCAGCGTCCGGGTCGCGCGGCGGGCCAAACACGCCGGGACCGGCGAGCTGCATCGCGCCGAGGCCGATGCGGTTGACGGGCTTGTCGCTCATGAAGGATGTCTTGTTCATGCCAATAGCTTGCGCCTCGGATCTCGGCTGGACAAGAAGTCTGGTGATCCTGGGTGCGAGACCACCAGTCTGCGCACCGTCGTGACTCGGGAACTTTCTTGAGGCGAAGGCGGGTTAATGGGGTGATGGCCACTTCGACCAGTTCGTCGCCGCTCACGTCGATGACCTGCTTCGCACCGCCTACTTGATCGTTTGGGACGAGGGCGAAGCTGAGGACCTCGTGCAGGAGTGCCTGCTGAAGGTCGCCCGCCGCTGGCCACGCGTTCGCCGCATGGAGCAGCCGCGGGCCTACGCCCGGCGGATTCTGGTCAACCTGGCGCTCGACGGTGCGCGTCGCCGGACGCAGCGCCGTCGCGAGCTTGAGCCGGGGGCGCCGCCCAGCCTGCTGAGCGCTATCGACCCGCTGCCGGCGCTCGAGACGCGTGCCGAGCTGCTCCAAGCGCTTGGCCAGCTGAACGAGCGCCAACGTGCTGTGCTCGTGCTGCGCTACTTCAACGACTTGACCGAGGCACAGGTTGCCGACGTGCTCGGCTGTTCGCCGGGAACGGTCAAGAGCAGCGCCTCTCGCGGACTCGCGCGGCTGCGCGAGGCGCTGCGGCCAGTTCCACTCCAAGCTAGGAGCACCGAAACATGAGTGATCTGCTCGAACACGATCTGCGCGAGGCGTTCGCTGACCGGGCCGCGCGCATGACCCCGGAGGCGAGTGCCCGACTGCGGGCCGTCGACTATCACCCTCGCTCAGGGCGGCTGTCGTCGCGGCGCGCCTTGAGCGCTGCGGGGGCCCTGGGACTGAGCGGCGCGGCGGCTGTCGGGGGCGCGGTGATTCTGCTCGGATCCAGTGCGGCGCCTGCGTTCGCCGGATGGACTTCAAGTCCCACGACGCCGCTGCCTGGCCAGCTTGCCGCTGCCCAACAACGCTGCAGCACAGGCTCCGGCACGCCAGTTCTGACCGACGCCCGCGGCCCCTACACGGCCTCGATCTACGCCGACGGCGCCACGTGCCTGCAGGGCAACGGCGTCGAGATCAGCGCGGCGGGCGGTGGCAACGCGACAGACAGCACCCCGGCCGGAACCATCCAGCTCAAACGGTGCCGGCGAGTCTGACTCCGACGGCACGCGCTGACGATGGTCGACGGTCCGATCGGTGCGGGCGTGACCGGCGTGACGATCACGCGCAGCGACGGAAGCTCGGTTCAGGCGACCGTCAAGAACGGCTGGTACCTGGCGTGGTGGCCCGGGACCGAGCGTGCCGTGACGGCCCAGGTTGCAAGCGCGAGCGGCACCAGCACGCAGTTCCCGTCCGGGCCACGGCAAGCGGCCCCGGCCAGCCCGGCGGGCTCGCACTGCGCCAGCGGCTACGGCTTTGCGACCGGCTCGGCGCATCGCGGCGGACGCTCGACGATCCGGATTGACCGGAGCAACGGCGACGCGAAGTAGCGGGGCAACATCGGGGGTGAGTCCCGCTGCTCACCCCCGATGCACTCGCTCGGCCTCGCCCGCGATCAGCCGCGCCCCTGGCTGTGGGAAGATCGCGGCGATGGACACTGGCCGGGCGAGCTTGACGGCGATGGGCACCTCGCTGATGCGCGCCCACCACACCCATAGCGCTCGCGAGCCGTTGATCCATGACCCCTGGGGTGATCGGTTGGTCAGCGAAGCCGATCGGGAGAGGCTGCGGCAGATGTCCCTGAGCGGTCTGCCTGCCAAGGATCGAGAGCCACTGGAGGCGCTTGAGCCGGACGAGCTGACAACGGTCTTTCTCAGCTCGCACCCGTCGTATGGGACGGTCATCATCCGGACCCGCTATGCCGAGGACGCGCTTGCCGACGCGGTCGCGCGCGGCGTCAGGCAATTCGTGATCGTCGGCGCGGGCCTGGACAGTTTTGCCTTGCGGCGCCCAGCGTTTGCGACCGACGTCGAGGTGTTCGAGCTTGACCATCCAGACACCCAGGAGGTCAAGCTCGAGCGGCTTGCCCAATGCGGCGTGCAGTCGCCGCCGAGAGTTCAGTTCATCGCGGCGGATCTTGGCGTTGAGGGGATCGATCAGGCGCTGATGAGGTCGTCATTCGACTCGGGCCGGCCGAGCTTCTTCTCGTGGTTGGGAGTCACGGTGTACCTAACGCGTGAGGCCAACATGAAGACGTTGCGGGCGATCGCTTCGTGCGGAGCGCCCGGCAGCGAACTGGTGTTTGACTTCATCGACCAGCGCGCGTTTGACTCGCCACCGACCGACGCAGACACCGCGCGCGCTCGCGAGCAGTTCGCCAGCGTCAGCGAGGCGTGGGTGTCTGGCTTTCACCCGCCAGAGCTCGCCGAAGATCTCCGCGCCGTCGCGTTTGAACTACTCGAGGACCTCGGGCCTGACGATTTGCGCGAGCGCTACTGCACGGGGCGCGAGGACGAGCTTGCCCCGGCGCCCGGCCACCACGTCGCCCGCGCACGCGTGGCCCGATAGCGCACCGGCTGTATCGAATTGTCACACCCGCTCGCGCTGCGTCGTCTCGTGCGCTAGGAGGTTCGTGATGATCCAGCTTGCATATGAGATGACCTACGCCGAGAGGATCGATGGTCCGCTCGGCCCGACCACTGGCTCACCGCTCGGCGAGCGGTTGTGCTGGCAGGTGACGACCGCGACGCTGCGCGGGCCACGGATAAACGCCAAGTCGACAATGCCTGGGACCGACTGGATTCGCATCGGCGCCGACGGCATCCGTCGACAGGACCTACGTGCGCAGCTGGTTGCAGACGACGGCGAACTGATCCTGTTTCGCTATGACCTTGGCCTGATCCGCTCGAGCGAGCGATTCCTCAAGGCGCTGGCGTCCGGCGAGGCCACCGAGTTCGACGACCAGTACATGCGAATCGCTCCTCAGTTCGAAGTAGCAGCAGGGCCCTACAGCTGGCTCGCCGAGAACCTGTTTCTCGGGCGCGGGCGGCTCACCGGCCCGAAGGCAATCGAGTACGAGCTCTACCGGGTTCTGTGAGGGGTCAGCTGCAGGTCGGCATTTCCCCAAGCGGCCATCGCCTCGAGCACCGAGCGGAAACTCTGGCCGCGGTCGGTTAGCTCATAGACCACGCGTGGTGGAACCTCGGCGTAGACGGTGCGCGTCAGCACGTCCTGGTGCTCGAGGATCCGCAGTCGCTCGGTTAGCGTTTTCGGGCTCGAGATGCCAAGCCCGGCGCGGAGCTCGCCGAAGCGCTTTGGGCCGGAGAGAAGCTCGCGGATGATGAGCGTCGACCACTTGCCGTCGAGGACGAGCAGCGCGCGCTCGATCGGGCAGCTGCGCGTTGGCCGGGAGTCGAGGAGCGGGTCGGTCATGGTTCCGTTGGGGATACTACATTCACTTCTGGGTACTGCTACCCCGGGGGAACTAAAACATACGGCATGACCAACTTTCCCGTGGTGATTGTCGGAGCAGGGCCGGCCGGCCTGTCGGCGGCGATCGCACTCGCGCGGCGCGGCGTCGAGTCGCTGATCGTCGATCAGCGACTCAAGCGCTCGTCGCTGCCGCGCGCGACGACGGTCAGCACGCGTTCGATGGAGCTCATCCGCTGTTGGGGCGTGGAGCAGGAGATCCTCGCGGGCGGCGTCGATGTCGAGTGGCTGATGTGGGAGTCGCCGACGCTCGCCAGAGCAGCGGACGGCGTCGCGATCGAAGTCGGCCTCCCGACACGGGCGCAGGCCGCGTTGATCAGCCCGACCGGGCCGGCCTGCGTGCCCCAGGACCATCTTGAGCGCGTGCTGCTCGACCACCTCCGCCTGCTCGGGCCCGTGCGGATCGAGCTCGGTACGACGGTTACCGATTTGGAGGACCGGTGCGACCACGTGCGTGTGATCCTCCGTGACGCGGTCGGACGTAGCCGGGTGGTAACTGCCGGCTACGTCGTCGCGGCGGACGGCGCGCGCAGCACCGTGCGGGGCGCACTCGGTGTCTCGATGCGGGGCTCCGAGGATATGCTCGGGGGTGCCAACGCACTGATCTGCGCACCGCTGTGGTCGGCTCTGGGCGAGCACCGATACGGCATCTACGTGACGACCGAGCCCGGCGCCGAGGGGGTCTTCCTGCCGGCAGGCCCGGGCGACCGTTGGGGCTACGGCTTTCTGGCTCACGCACGCCTCGGCGCTCCCGCCGTCCCAAGTGAGCAGGAGATGCTCGACCGGATACGCCGAGCGGCAGGGATCCCCGATCTGCCCGTCCGGATCGAGCGGGTCGGCTCGTTCACCTCCGCCGCCCAGATCGCCGATCGCTTCCGCGAGGGGAGGACGTTTCTGGTCGGTGACGCCGCCCACCTGGTGACCCCGAGGGGCGGCACTGGAATGAATACCGCGATCCACGGCGGTCACGACCTCGGCTGGAAGCTCGCCTGGGTCGCCCGCGGCTGGGCCGGCGCCGAGCTGCTCGACTCCTACGAGGCGGAGCATCGCCCGGTCGCCGAGCACAACGTTGCTCGGTCCGCCGACGAGCTGGGATCCCGGCGCCCGAACGGCGAGGAGCTCCGAGTCGACCTTGGCGGACGCATCGACCACCACTGGGTGATGACCGAGAATGGCCGCGAATCGACGCTCGACCTGATCGGGCCGGGGCTGACCCTTTTCACTGGCCCTCGCGACGCCGCGTGGCGGCAGGCGGCGGCGAGGCCCTCCGGTGGTCCCCCGATGGTCGTGCGACGCCTCGACGAGATGACCGCGAGGGCGATCGGAATCCGCACCGGAGGCGCCCTGCTCGTACGACCCGACGGCGTCCCAGCCGGCTGGTGGTCCGGGGATGTCGAGCCCGGACCGGTGCTCGACGCAGCGCTGGCCGACCTCCGGGCGGCGGGGAGAATCCCCCGTGCCGCTTGAGCGATCTATCGCGAGCCGCCGGACAGCACCGCGATCGCCTCGATCGAGACGAGCAGACCGCGGGGCAACCGCACGTGGGCCGGGGCGGAGCGGGCCGGCGGTGGATCAGGCATGTGTCGGGCGTAGACTTCGTTGAGTCGCCCGAAGTCATCGACGTCGGCGTAGAAGATCGTCGTCTTGACCACGTCGTCCATGGATGCGTCGGCGGCGGCGAGAACGGCGGCGAGGTTCACCAGCGCCTGCTCGGTCTGTGCCTCGATCCCTTCCGGGATGTTGCCCGTAACGGGATCGATCCCCGCCATGCCCGAGCAGAACACCAAGCCGCCGGCAACGATCGCCTGGCTGTATGGCCCGAGCGCCGCCGGGGCCTGATCGCTCGACACCGCCTGTCTTGTCATCGCATCAATCATCCCAGGCCGGTGAAGCGCGACCTCCGTCAGCGCTCGACCTCGAGCGATCATGCCCGGATGGTCATCCGTGACACGACGTCGCCATCGGCGACGAAGCTGAAGTGACTGGGCCCGTTGAATCCGTCGCCGCCTACCTCGGCTGTTACGACGGTCAGATCACCCTGCTGCTGGATCTCGCGGATTTCGAGACTGACGTGCTTGCCGATGAATTCGCGGTCGCTCCATCCCCTGATCGCGTCGGTCCCTGCAAATTCCCTGCCCCAGTCGTCCACGATGCCACCCTCGACGAACGTCGCGAGGAAGGCTTCGGTGTCGTTCTCGTTCGCGGCCTCGACCAGCCTCGCGACGGGAGCGGGAGCCGATTCGAGCATGGGAGCCATTTTCTCCGAATCATTGTGGCAGCGGCTACCACGTAGGGTTCATCGTCGGCGCGTGGTCGTGCTCCGGCCGGCGCCAGCCGCGCCTGCGCACGCCTCGATCGAGCCGGCGGCCTGTCGGTTCGGAAGCGTGACCGAGCGCGGGTTCGGATCCGAACGTCAAAGACGCCATTGAAGGAGGGGATGGGGGCAGCCCTCGTCCGCGAGAGGGGGGCATATCGCGACAACCGCGTCGAATTACCCGAGGCGTGTCGTGTGGAACACCGTATTAGGGGGCTGGCACGGATCGCTTCGCCGATCTCGCGGCGATTGTCGTGTTGTGCCCCCCTCTCGTCCCCTCCTTCAAGAGCCGTTGACGTTTCGGTCCACACCACCCCACACCCGCCGCATCGTCGAACGTAGACCGATGAGCACCGACCACCACTATCCAGACGATGCCCCGAACATCACGGTAGTTCCCACTGCGCACTGCACGAAGGCCTCGGGCATCGCGCGGGCGATCGCGTGGACAGCCTTCCAACCCGAGCAGTGCGCGGGCAGGACGCGATCGACCCCGGCGGCGCGCAACGCGTCCACCGTCGGCCCGATGCGTGCCTCGAACAGTCCGCCGGTGAGATGCAGGCCACCGAGAAAGCCGGCGATGGGGGCCTCCCCGGTTAGACGTTGCGCGTGACGCAGGACGTTGATCGCGCCCGCGTGCGAGCATCCCGAGAGGATCACCAAGCCGCGGTCGCGGACGTTGACGACGAGTGCTTGGTCGTCCCAGATCATCGGATCGGGTTGCCACCCATCGCCGTCCCGCGCCTCGTGGATCGGGAAGCCAGTTTCGAACTCGGTTGTGCGCTCGACTTGTCCCGAGACCAGAACGGTGCCGTCCAGCAGGAGGCTGTGCGCGCGTTCCTCGACCACCTCAAGCCCCTCCGCCTCGAGGTCGTGACGACTCGGCGCCGGCAGTCGTACCTCGCCGCCCGAGGGAAACGCGACTCTTCGTTCGCGCCAGGCATCGGGGTGAATCAGCAGCGGCAACCGCGAGCGTCCCCGACGGCGGATCAGCCCCTCAAGACCGCCGTGATGATCGGCGTGACCGTGCGAGATCACGATCGCTCGCAAGTCACCGACTGGCACCTGCAGTACCTCGAGGTTGCGGCCGACGGCGTGCGGCGTGAGGCCGGCGTCGTAGAGCACGGTGCGCCGGTCGCCGTCGCGCTCGACACTGACCAACGCGGAGAACCCATGCTCGGCAACCAACTGCTCGGCTGCGCCGAAGTCACGCGCCTGGTAGCGAACAACGCCGTCCTGGCCCGCCATCAGCAGGTCGAGGTAGTTGTCGATCACAACCGTCACCTCGACGCGATCAACCGTGGCGAGCACGCCCTGATCCTACGTCAGCACCCGTGAGTCGCCGAACAGAGGTGGTCTAATCCTCTTAACAGCGCCCATGCACCAGGAAAGCGAGTCGCGTGCCGTACAGCGTGCAAAAAACAGACGGCGGATATCAGGTCGTAGATCGAGAGACGGGGAAGGTCTACTCCCGCCACACCACCAAGGAGAAGGCCGAACGCCAGCGCCGATTGCTGGAAGGCGTCAGGCACGGCTGGAGACCGACGGGTACGAAAGCCGACGGAGGCTGACCCTACATCCAGCGCGGCTGCCGGCTTAGTGCGCCGCTTGCTCCGCGCGGTGCGGGAGTTTCCAGCCCGGACGGACGAAGTGGCAGGTGTAGCCGTTGGGGTAGCGCTCGAGGTAGTCCTGATGCTCGGGTTCGGCCTCCCAGAACGGTCCGGCCGGCTCCACCTCAGTGACGACCTTGCCGGGCCACAAGCCGGAGGCATCGACGTCGGCGATCGTGTCCTCCGCGACGCGGCGCTGTTCGTCGTCGACGTAGTAGATGGCCGAGCGGTAGCTCGTGCCCATGTCGTTGCCCTGACGGTTCTTGGTCGTCGGGTCGTGAATCTGAAAGAAGAACTCGAGCAGGTCGCGGTAGGAGATGCGGTCGGGGTCAAACGCGATCTCGATCGCCTCGGCATGGGAGCCGTGGTTGCGGTACGTCGCGTTCGGTGTATCGCCGCCGGTGTAGCCCACGCGCGTGCCGGTGACACCATCGAGCTTGCGGATCAGATCCTGCATGCCCCAGAAGCACCCGCCCGCAAGGATCGCCTTTTCTGTTTCAGCCATTTCTCTGCTCCTGTTCGTCTTAGCCCGGCCCAAACGGCGGGATGTTGCGGAAGATCGCTGGACGCGGATCGGGCGGCGCGGCGGGTTGTGGCTTCGTCTCGATGCTGGCCTTGAGTGGGTCGGGACGACGGAAGCCCTCAACGACTATCGACACGATCTCCCACTCGCCGTCATCCTTCTCCTTGGCGAACCATTGCCGCGCTCCGTCTCCGTCTCGGTTGAGCGCGGTACAACGGGTTTCGGCCTCCTCGCGAGTCATGGACCTAGCGTACCGCGGCGCGGTGCCCAGACCGTTCTGACGAGCAAATCACGCGTCCGCCCACGGTCGCCGATTGTGTATCGTGGCACGATGGAAGGGTTGCGGGTGCCGGGGCAGGCTCGCGCCGCGGACGCAGATCGCGTCGCCGGGTCACCGGCGCGCCCTAAGGATCCACGAGGCGCCCAGCTCCTCGCCCTCCAGCGCCATGCAGGCAATCGCGCCGTCGGGGCGGTGCTCGCGCGCGAAGACGTTCGGCACGCTCAGCTCCTCGCCCTCCAGGGCCATGCGGGCAACCGCGCGGTCGGGGCGGTGCTCGCGCGCGAACCCAAGCTCCGCAAACGCTGGGGAGACGAAGCTGGCGACGCGACGTACCTCGAGCTCTCGCCGATGTCGGGCCGCCTGCACCTGCCCGACATCAGCCTTGCCACGTGGGCCGACGGCGAGAACAAGGTCCGCGGCCTCCCGCTGGAGGGCGCGGTCCTCAACAGCTTGAGGTTCGTCAACCCGACCCTGCGGTTCAGCACGATCACGAACCGGTTGAGCGGCCACGGCGTACTGGAATGGGACACCGGCAACCCCTACAAGAGTCCGACCCAGGTCGACCTCGACGTCGCCATCTGGCGCAAGAAGGGTTCGCTGCGCTTTGACGTCACTGCCGAGGCGATGGGGCTCGAGGGCCAGGTGAAGCTCAAGGTGACGCTTCCCAAGCACCCCGACGGCGACGTCGAGGACATGTGGAGCGACCTCGAACAGGCGCTGAAGCGGGCGGCCCCGAATATCCAGACCGGCCAGATCAAGGCCGAGGTCATGGGCATCCTCGGCCGGGTAGCCGCGGGCGAGCTCGACACGAAGGGCTTCGTCAAGGCCCTGAATGCGTCGGTTAAGCGCCTGCTCGGGAACACGCCCGCCAAGGCGCTCGAGAAGGCCGTGTGGACCGCGCTCTCCGAAGTCATGCCGAAGATCGAGGCGAAGATCAGCGTCCACTCACCCGTGGGCACGATCACGAAGGGCGGCGGTAGTGCCCAGATCACGCCGGAAGGGCCGAAGGCGGACCTCACGGTGGGCGGCGTGGTGCTCGCGCCGCCCGGCAAGGTCAGCTCGACGATCGCGCCGGTGCTTGGCGTGTACGGCGAGCGCCTGGAGCTCGGCAAGCGCATCTCCTTCCAGGCCGGCCTGCTTCAGAAGCTCGACCCCGACGCCTTCTCCAAGCCCGGCGCCACGCTGCCCGAGAAGCTCCCCACCGCGCTATACGGCGAGTACACATACACGCGTGAGCTAGAGAGCGGCTATGAGATCGCCGTGACCTTCTCGGTGAAGTTCAGCTCCGACGAGCTCGCGAACCTCGGCCGCGGCCCGCAGGCGCCGAACTACACGGACATGTTCTCCGACCGGGTGCGCGACTCACTGAAGCCGGGCGGCGGCCGGACCGAGTTCGGCCAGACGCCGGCGCCCGGCGACATCCCGACCATGATCGGGGTGACGATCTCGGGCACCCACGGGATCGGCGAGTAGCGCGCCGCGGCCGCTAGAACTTGTCTGGCGTGTCCAGCTCGCACCAGAACACCGGCGTCGGCTGCTCCGTGACGCCGGCCTCGCCCATCATCTCGCCTATGTCGGGATTGCTCTCGAAGAACTGCAGGAACGAGGCGGCGTCAGGCCATTCGTCCACCACGAGGACTTCGCCACCGGCCTCGTTCACGAAGAACCTGTGGTGGATGCATCCGGCGTCCCGAGCGCGTTGGGCGATTCCCTTCAGCCGTTCAGGGTCGCTGTTGAGAGCTGCCTCGACTTTTGCCGGATCGGCAGTGATCCGTAGCCCCATCATTACCGACATCTCGTCTCCTCTGGTCCGGTCTCGTGGACGATTCGATCAGGCCCGGCGGTTCACGTCAAGCGGCGTGGCGCGGGTCTAGGTGGGAACGCCGAATCCGACTGTGGTCGATGAACTAAGCTGCGACCGGCCCAGCGCACATCGCGATGGACCGCGTATCCGACCTCGACTCGAGATTCAGGAGGCCACACGCCATGCAGCTGGGAATGGTTGGACTTGGGAGGATGGGCGCCAACATGGTCCGCCGTCTGATGCGCGACGGACATGAGTGCGTGGTCTACGACGTGCGACAAGACTCGGTCGCCGCCCTACAGCAGGACGGCGCCGTCGGCGCGGACTCGGTGGAGAGCTTCGTCGGCAAGTTGAAACCGCCCCGGGCGGTGTGGGTGATGGTGCCGGCCGCGTTCACCGACCAGACGCTTGACCAACTGGCCGATGTGCTCGACCAAGGCGACGTCCTCATCGACGGGGGCAACAGCTACTACCGCGATGACCTCGACCGCGCTGACAGGTTCGAGCCCCGCGGTATCCACTACGTCGACGTGGGTACCAGCGGCGGCGTATTCGGTCTCGAGCGTGGCTATTGCCTGATGATCGGGGGCAAGACCGAAGCGGTGCAGATGCTCGATCCGGTCTTTCGATCGCTGGCGCCCGGCCTCGGCACCGCCGAGCGGACCCCGGGTCGATCCGGCGAGCCCACCCCAGAAGAGCTCGGCTACCTGCACTGCGGACCAGCGGGAGCGGGCCACTTCGTGAAGATGGTCCACAACGGCATCGAGTACGGGATCATGGCCGCCTACTCCGAGGGGCTAAACATCCTGCACCACGCGAACATCGGAAAGGCTGCGCAGGAGCACGACGCGGAGACCGCGCCGATCCACGATGCACATCGGTACTACTCCTATGACTTCGACATGTCAGCGGTCACCGAGGTCTGGCGTCGCGGCAGCGTGATCGCCTCCTGGCTATTGGATCTCACCGCCACCGCGCTCGTGGAATCACCTGAGCTCGCGGAGTTCAGCGGACGCGTGTCCGACTCAGGCGAGGGTCGCTGGACTGTGGCCGCGGCCGTCGATGAGGGCGTCCCGGCCAACGTCTTGAGCGCGTCTCTGTTCAGCCGCTTCAGCTCCCGCGGCGAGGCCGACTACGGCGACAAGCTGCTGTCTGCGATGCGCAAACAGTTCGGTGGCCACGCCGAGAAGCCCTCGGCCGGGGTGTGAGCGCGGTAGTCCGCGACGCTTCGGCGTAGTGCATACCGGCAGTGCCGTGGCTCGCCGAGCTGGGATTGATGACGATCCGCTTGACAAGAGTTCTTGTGACAAGTAGTCTTGTCACAAGAACTCTTGTGAAAGGAGGAGTCGTGCATCAGCACCCCGTCGTTCTTGAGGCGCTCGTAAGAGACCGTGTGGCCGAGCTTCGGCACAGCGCTAGCGCAACTACGCACATGCGAGGCGAAAAGCGCTGGCACCGACTCGTCGCGGCCGGCCGGCGTGGAACCGGCTGGCTGCTCATCGATATGGGTCTACGGCTGGCGATGCCTCGCGGCGGCACGAACCATCGCGTGGCGCGTGGGCAGTGATCACGTGAGCGCGCCTCGGAAGCCCCGTTCCAAGAGCGAGCCGGCGGGCGATTCGCAGTCGGCTGGCCAGGTGATCACCGACGCGCGAACGATGCGCGCGCTCGCGCACCCGTTGCGCGTGGCACTCCTCGAGGCGATGCGCCGCGACGGAGAGATCACGGCCACGCGCGCGGCGGAGCTGCTGGGGGAGAGCCCCGGGAACATGTCGTGGCATCTCCAGACCCTTGCCAAGTACGGCTTCGTGGAGGAGACCGGCGAAGGACGCGGTCGGAGCCGCCCCTGGCGGCTTGTCGGCGGATCCACCAGCTTCGACACCGGCATGGCAGACGCGGAAGTCGCTGCCGCCGGCGAGGCGCTCGAGCGGACCTTCGTGGAGCGCACCTACGAGCAACTGCGCGAATGGTGGTCGCGACGCCTGGCCTACCCGGCGAAATGGCGGCGCACCGCGTTCATGTACAACAGCGTGACGTATATGACCGTCGATGAGTTCGCGGCGATCGCGGAGGAGGTGCACGCGATCTACGTCCGCTACGGAGATCGCGCGGCCAAGGAACAGCGGCCGGCCGGCGCGGTCCCCGTTCGCCTCTACGCACACGGGCACCCGCTCCCGCCCACTACTTCGGGCAACTGACAACCCGCGCCGCAGCCAACGATCGCTATGGGATTGGCTCAGCTAGCGCAGCTCGCCCGGGAGACGCGGGGAAGGGGTCGGCGAAGTACTGGGTCTCGTGCGTCACGAGACCGTCGGTGATCTCCATGACGCTGACCGAATACGTGGGAACGCCGTCATACGTGATCACGCACTCGCTCACCCAAAGGTCGCCGCCGCCCAAGATCCGGCGGACGGTGAAGTGGCGTTCGGCCGGGTGCCCGCCCCGTTGCGCTTGGATCCTTGCCCTGCCTTGGAAGCGCTCGCCGGACTGCGGGTAGTCCAGGATCGCGTCTGCAGCGTAGATCGCGTGCTCAGTTTCGACGTCCCCGCGCTCGGACGCCTCCCAGTGCCGCTGGACCCGAGCCCGGATATCGGCGTCACGGCCACTTGCGCTGTTCACTCGTTAGCCCCCTCCCAGTATCTAGAAGTCGCCGGCGCGCATGTCGCCGATAAATGGCGCCAGCTCGGCCTCGGTCGCGAGCGGGGGGTTGCCCTGCGTCTTGACGCACATCGTGTTCAGCGCCTGGGTCCGCTCCGCCTGCTGGGCCTGCTGGGCCGGCGTCGGGTTGACGGGCGCGGGCACCGCACAGCTCGAGACCGTGGTTGGCGTGCCCGCCGAGCACGCCTTCCACAGGTAGTAGTCCTCGACCATTTGCGCCTGCTGCTCGCGATTGAAGTCCTTGTAGCGAGCACCCATCCTGCGGGCGGTGTGCAGGTTCGCGTACTTGTGACCGGCGCCGACGTAGTCGTAGCCCTCGGTCGCCTGAGCGTGGCCGGCCTCGGGGAGGTACTTGGCGCCGACGTTCTCGTACTGGGCGACGTGCGTGAGCTCGTGGACGACCACGTCGAGCGGGAAGTCCGTCGGCGCGTGGATGATATGCATCGTCGTCACCGCGCGGCCGCCGTTGATCTTGGTGAGCAGCGATTGGTCGTCGACGCGGACGTTGTCGTACGGGATCATGCCGGGCGGGTGCACGACCTGCGAGGCGCAGATCTCCTCCGCGCTCAGCGGGCGCATGTGGTTGAAGACGCCCCACAGGAACTGCACCCCTTCACCGGCCCCGATGATCGACAGGAAGTCGACGATCAGGTCGAGCCCCTGCCAGAAGCCGCCGCAGACGGTGTCCCACATCCAGCCGCCGAGCGCCAGCAGCCCGTCCTTCGCCCATCGGGCGGCGCCGACCACGCCCTGCCACCCCCACTTGGCGAGCCCCTTGACACCGTCGCCGAGCCAGGACAGGCTGGCGAGCAGCGCATCGCGAAGCTTGTCCCAGCTCGGCGCACGGACGAACTCGTAGACCCAGGTCGCGCTGCCGGCGAGGCCGTACCAGAGCCACTCCAGCGCACCCGCGAAGCCACGCCCCAGCCACTTGAACGCGCCGGCGACGGCGTCCCACGATGCGCCGGCGGCGCTTTTGAGGGCCTTCCAGGCCCAGTCGGCAACGCGCGTGATCGAGTCCCAGCTGTCGATCACGAACCGCCACACGCGCATGGGGAGGTTCGAGATGAAGCTCCACGCCAGCGTCGGCAGCCGGCTGAGCGCCTCCCACGCGCGGGTACCGATGAACTCAATGACTTTCCAGCTCTTGACGCCGAACCACTTGATCGCGTCGAGCACGGCGGAGCTCGTACTCTCGACCCAGTCGATGATGTGGCCGCCGACCGACTTCGCCCCCTCCCAGATCGCCGAGCCGATGTGCTTGATTCCGCTCCACAGCCGGCTCCAGAAGCCGCGCTGGAGGCTCCGGCGGGGCGCGGGAGTGAGGGCCGGTGCGGACCGCTCGGCCGCTGGTTTGCGTGCCAGCTCAACCGCGACGGCTGGGCGGACGGCGCGCTCGGCGACCGTGGCGCGCCGGCGATCGACCAGCGCCCCCACGGCGCGGTTGCCTACCGCGCGCTGAAGCTCCAACACTGCCCCGGGCGTCAGCCGATCGTCCAGCCGTGGCTTCCCGGGCGCGGGCGCAGTCGCGTCGGCGCGCTCCTCGCGCTCGGGCTCGGGCCCGTTGGCCGCCTGTCGCCCCACGTGGTCAATCGTATTGCCACCGGCAAGCAGAGGAGTGGTGCCAAACGTTTCGCGGTCGCACAAAACGCAGTAGGTTGAGCGCATGAGCGCGTTCGACCGGGCGCAGGGCTCTGAGGTGTCCCGAACGACCGGCAGCGGCGTGCGCCGTGCGGCGCCCATACCTGGTACGACCAGCGCGGCCGATGCTGTGCTCGCGCTCCAGCGCAGCGTCGGCAACCGTGCGGTGGGTGCCACGCTGGCGCGCAGGGTCGAGATGCGCGACGTCGGGCGCGGAGAGCAGTCGGGCTACGCGCGGCTCCCCGAGCTGATCCACCGCCTGAACCAGCTATCACCGCACCTGGGCTTCTACATGGAAGGCCAGCAGCTGACGTACGTGAAATCGCCAACCTCCGAGGCGGCGCCGACCAGCTTCGAGTCGCAGATGATGGCGCTGATCGACCAGGACCCGGTCCTGCCGATGCGTCTGACCAACCGGCAAGGCTTGCTCGGCGACCGGACCCACGGGTTCCACACCGACGTCGATGGTGATGCGTTCACGAGCGGGTACGTCGACATCGACGATCTGCTCGCCGGTGACGATCTTGGCTTCCAGATGCTCCTGGTTCACTTCCTGACCGAGCGGGCGGCGACGCGGCGCTACGCACAGCGCCTCGGCACCCGCTACAGCGACGTCGAGTTCGAACACGGGCACGCGCTGGGGATCGAAGCCGAGGCCAAGATCCTGCGCGAGTACTTCAGTGACGCCACCATCCACATCGTTCAGGACTCGCCCAGCGTGATGATCCGGCGGCTGTTTCAGAACAGTGCTGGGGTCTCGTTCCGCCGCCGGATCACAATCGGCACCGGCGAGCGGCGCGGCATCAATGCCTCCTCGGTCGACGTCGTCACCTCGGACGGGACCGTGTACACGCCGGCGGACTATTTGGCGATGCTCGACTTCCAGGCCGAGCATCCGTAGCGTGGCGGGCGGGGCCGGTCGCGTGCAGGGTTTCAGCGCGACGCCGGACTGGCACTGGTGCTCGCCTTGCTGGCGGCAGGTCACCTGGCCCTGATCCCGGCCTCCGGCGGCGTCCTCTCACTGGGGGCTGTGCTGTTGCTCGCCCGCGCGGCGATTTCACCGGCCGAAGCCAGCGTCAACGCGATGGTCGACGACGCCGCCCCGCCGGGCACGACGACCGAAGCGTTCGCCTGGCTGGCCAGCGCGCACCCTCATCGGGCACCCGGTGTCTGCAGGTGGCGACGACTCGACTGCTTCCCACACAACCAGACCGAACACGGAAGGGATACCACGTGTGGCCGGGAACG
>DASSGR010000112.1:0-14786 GCA_035693425.1 Solirubrobacteraceae bacterium | reverse complement strand
AGCTGCGGCTGCGCTTCGACACGACCGGCACCGGCACGCTCGAGCCCGACGCCGACGGCGTCGACGGCGCGGTCGGCCGGCTGCTCGCGATCGCCCATCGCTCCATCGCCGACGGCACGTGGTCGCGGCTGAAGGCCTGTCGCGACGAGACCTGCGAGTGGGCGTTCTACGACCACACCAAGAATCGCTCGGGCGCCTGGTGCAACATGGCCGTGTGCGGCAACAGGGCGAAGGCACGCGCATACCGAGAACGTCGCGGGCCGCCCCGTGGCGTGCAAGGATGACGCCGTGCCGTCCTTCTGCCGCCACAACCGCCTGATCCAGAACTGCCCGATCTGCTCGCGCGAGCAGGCGATCGAGCTGCGCCCGATCGTCTCCTCCAGCGCGCCCCGGACCAGCCAGCCGCGCGAGCGCAGCCAGAGCCAGAGCCGTGCGCGCGTCACGGGTCCGTCCTCGCCTGGAGTGCGCGGAGGGTTGAAGGTCCGGAGGTTGGCCCGCGGTGCCGACGACGGGTACAGCACGCCGCTGCTTGCAGGCCTGCGTTCGAGCGAGGACGCCGAGCGCCTGGCGCAGGAGCTTGCGTTCGCGGCCGCCCGGCTACAGCTGCTGGAGTTCGATCCGCCGGGGCTCTACGCGGAGGTCGCCAACCACCGGGAGGACATCGAGGAGCGCAGCTGGCTGGCGTTCCTGATCGCCTACATCTCGCCCATCGACGACGAGGACGATCCATTCGAGTTCATCCGCCTGGTGAGGACCCCGTGGGGGCTGCACGAGCTGCCCGACCTCGACGGCGTGCGGCTAGGCCCGCGCACGGCCCACGATCCCGACCGTGGCGTGCGCACGATCGAGGCGTATCGCGCCTGGGCCGGTCGAAGCGGCTCGCAGTCCGATGCGTTCACCGGCGATCAGGGCTGGACGCCGGAGCGGCGGTTTGCGCGGACGTTCGAGCGGCTCGCGCTGCCCGGTCTGCATCGTGGCGCGCGCTTCGATCTGCTGGTCACGCTGGGGCGCGTCGGGGCATACGAGCTGCGCGCCGGTGCGCTGCAGGTCGGGGGCGACAACGAGGTGACGGTGGCAGCCAAGCGGGCGCTCGGAATCGGCGACCCGATGCTGCTCGAGCGGCGCGCCGCGGACCTCGCGCAGGCGTGCTCGCTTCCGCTAGAGGCGCTGGACCTCGGCTTCTACAACTGGGAGCGCGGCGAGCGCGCTTACCTCGGGGTGCCGCGTGGCACCGAGCCCGATCCCGACGCGCTTGCGTCGATCCGGGCCGCCCTTGGGCTATAGCGCGTTTACGTCCGCGCCACCACCTACCTTCTGCGGCGTCCGCATCCACCAAGCCGGAGCTGCGATGACCCTCTGCTTCATTGAACCGCAGAACGCCATACGAGTGATCGCCGAATCCGTCGGGCGCGAGGCGCGTCGGCAGATCCTCGGTGAAGTCGTACGGGCCTGGGTGGACGAGATCCCGGAGTCCGAGCTTGAGTCCCACTACGCGAAGGCGGTCGCCGACCTCGACGAGGACGACCTGTCGCTGCTGGCCGCATGGCATGCGTCGCTGGAGGTCGGCCATCCGGTCCCCAATAAGGAGTTCCTGGTCAACGTGTTCCCCTCTCTGGGCGAGAACCGCCGGGAGGCGCTGAAGATCGCCGCCAGCTTCCGCGGCGAGGAGGCGTTCCGGGCCGGGGTGGGGGAGGAGCAGGCGTTTGACACCGTGCTGCCGTGGCTGTCTCAGGAGCGTTGCAGGGAGCTTGCTCGCGAGTGCCTCGAGCTGTACTGCTGGGACCGCCTCGGCGTCGAGAACTAGCCGAGCTGCGCCTCGATCTCCGCGATCGCCTGGTCGGTGTCGCGGAACCAGACAGCGTGCATCCCGAGATCGCGGGCGGCGGTGCAGTTGTGCTCCACGTCGTCGATCAGCAGGGCGGCCTGCGCGGGGACGCATAGACGCTCGAGCGTGATCTCGTAGATCCGCGGCTCGGGCTTGCGGGAGCCGACGACGGCGGAGTCGACCACCACCGAGAAGATCTCGTCGACGGGCAGCTTGGCACGCCACAGAGGCTCCCATTCGCGGACGTTGTTGGTGCAGATGCCGAGCTTGTAGCCCTGATCGCGCAACCCGCGCATGAAGTCGAGCATCCGCTCGTTCGGGTGCAGATGCTCAAAGAAGCGCTCTCCGAAGTCGTGCATGGACACAGGCCGGCCGAGCTGCTGTGTCAGCTCGCGACTGAGGCCGTCGAGGAACTGCGTCTCGGTGAGCCGTCCGGTCTCGAGCTCAAACAGTGGGTTTGATCCGTTGCGCTCCGCGATCGCCGCCATCGCCTTGCCGAGCGCGTCCAGCGGGACTCCGGACGAGTTCTGAATGGCCGCGTAGGACTCGATCAGCGGCGAGGTCAGCACGCCGCCGAAGTCGCTGATGACCGCCTCGATCCTGGTCATGGGATCCGGGTCATAACTGCCGCGCGAGCAGGTATACGCCGGCACCATCGCCATAGCGGCTGTCCCAGCGCACGAACTGCGCAAGCACGTCGAAGCGGCCCAGGCGCCCGGTGGCTGCCACGCCGAGGGCCTCGCCGCCGGCGCGGCGCGGGTACTGCTCTTCCTCATCGTCGTCGCCGGCAGCGATCCAAAGCTCGAGACCCACTCGCAGCGGTCGTCCATCGCCCGCGTACGTCGTCGACAGGCGCGGATCATCGATCGCCAGCGGCCCCTCGGGCTCGAGCGCGACGGCGCTCACCACGTCGGAGTCCTGGCCGCGCGATTTGCGCGGCCGCATGGCCACGAGCGAGAGACCGTGCGTGGGGTCAAACCAGGCGCACACATCTCTGACGGACTCGAACTTGTCCAGGTCCCCGGCGCCGGCGTGAACGGCGAGTCGTCCCAGGCACTCCACGTCGTGCTCCACTGCCTCTACCGTCATCCCGCCGTGCACCCGGCAGACCGCATCGAACTCTCCACGCAGGTCCTGGGGATCCTCGCCCGCCGCTGAGATGTCGAGCTCGACGCCGTAGCCGTGCAGGCGCCACCCGCCGCTCTCGTCATCGGGGTCGAGGCTGGCCTGCACCGTGACGGCGTTGGCGGCGCTGCCGAGGGCGACGAAGCCGGGAACGCTCGGATCAGGGAACCATGCGACGCCCCACGCGGCGCCGTCGAGGTCGCCGAACGCGAGTGTGCGCAGCCGCAGGGGGGTGTCGCTCATCGGCCGAGTCGCGGCTGCTCGACGTCGGTCGCCGTCGAATCGACGTCGTAGGGACGTCCGCCCCTCGAGAAGCCGGCCATCTGCCGCACGAGGCGGCCCTGGAAGTTGCGGACGAGCAGCCTCCGCACTCCCGCGCGCGAGGGCGGGAGCAGCAGCAGCGCGCCGAACACGTCAGTGATGAAGCCGGGCAGGATGAACAGCACCCCGCCGATCAGCACCAGCGCTCCGTCGAGCACGTCCCGCGCGGGTGGCCTGCCGGTCGCGATGCCATCGGCCAGCCGCCGCCACACGGCGCGTCCCTGTGAGCGCACCGCCCACATGCCCACCGGCACGCTGAGCAGGATCAGTAGCACGGTGTACGTCACGCCGATCAGCTGGGACACCTCAAACGCGACGAACAGCTCGAGTAGCGGCCAGCAAATCAATAGGAGCGCGATCAACATCTCCTCTTAGGCTAGCCCGTGGCCCGCCGATTCAGGCGGAGGAGCTCCCGGCGGACCTATGCCAGCGCCGGCGAGGGACCCACGAGTCGCACGCCGGGTAGCCGGTGCAGTCCAACCTGCTCGATCAGAGCTGCGATCTGAGGCTGAGCTCCGCAAAGGAGGACCATGCGACCCCGGTGGCGAAGGCGGCGCGCCAAAGCCGCGAGGTCGAGCATCAGAGAAGCGTCTGCGAACACCAATCCGCTCAGATCGACGGTCACGTCGGTCTGCGAGCGAAGCGCTCGCACGAACGCCCTCCGGCGGCACCCCTGGGTCGACTGATCCTCATCCCCACGGCAGCGCAGCGTCGCTGGTTGTTCGTTGAAGTCGACGATCGCCGAAACCTACCGAAAGCGGCGGACTGGTGACAAGCCGAGGAGGCAGACTCGTACAAAAGGCCTACCTCTCGTGAACTAACGGTCAAATGGAGAGCCCGGATCGACCCGGCTAGACTGGTCGCATGGTCACCGTAGAAGACGTCACCGACGCCCTTCGGGACGTGATCGACCCCGAGCTGGGGCTGGATTTTGTCGAGCTGGGCCTGGTCTACGACGTCGAGGTCGAAGACGGCAGTGTCCGGATCACGTACACGCTCACGAGTCCGGGCTGCCCGATCGGGCCGCAGGTCTCCGAGCAAATGGTCGAATTCGTCTCAGAGCTCGACGGGGTTCAGGACGTCCAGCCGACGATGACGTTCTCGCCGCCGTGGACGCCCGACCGGATGAGCGAGGACGCGAAGTTCGCGCTCGGGTTCTGAGCGCCGCCGCCGCGGTCAGCCGCGGCCCAGCTCCCGATTGAGGTCGATCGCCCGGATATCGTGCTCTCCGGGCAGCTTGTTTAGCACCGCGGCGACGACCTGCTTGACATCGTGCTCCTCATGCCCGAGGTCGTCGAACAGCGACTTCAGGGCGGTGTGGACGATCTTGAGCTGGGCCGCCGTGAGGTCGAGCCGGAACGCGATTTCGCCTGGCTGAATGAGGTCATCGGCCATCGAGCACCGGAAGGTATACATGTGACCGCGCCAGAGCAACCGCGCTGGCGGCCCGAACCTCCGGCGCTACGCCTATCCTGGTGGGGTGCGCCGTCTGCCGTTCACGATCGCGCTAGGGGCCGCGATCGCGGTCCTGCTCGTGCCCGTTGCCGCCTCGACGGAGGCTGCGCCGACGCCTGCCGCGGCTTCGCTGCCCCCGATTCCGCCGGCCGCGCCGGTGCCCACCGGGGCTGTGGTGGTGTTGCTCGACCAGCATCGGGGGCACAGCGCCTCGGCCGCCCGGGCCGCGGTGCAGGCAAGCATCAGCCGGCTGGGTGCAAGCCCAGCGGGGAAGTCGGTGCCGGAGATCGGGCTGATCACCGTGCGGGCACCGGCGGGGGTATCGACGGCGGCGTTGGCCGCCGAGCTGAGGGCGATTCCAGGGGTGGCATCCGTCCAGCCGGAGCGCCGGTACGTGCCACGGGCCGTGCCCAACGATCCGGGCTACAACACGACCGACCCCAACGAAGGCGTTCCGTACCAGTGGTACCTGGCCGACGAGGGCTTCCCCAAGGCCTGGGACATCTCTACTGGTAGCCAGGCACTCGTCGGCGTGATCGACTCTGGAATCGACGCCACCCATCCGGACCTCGCATCCAAGCTCGCCGTGGCGCCGATCGACCAGCAGGTGTTCAACTCGACCGGCCCGGCCGGCACCGACCAGGTCGGCCACGGCACCCACGTCGCATCGCTTGCGTGCGCGGCGACCAACAACGGAATCGGGATCGCCGGCGCCGGCGACAACTGCAAGCTGGTGATCGAGAAGACGGACTTCACCGACTCGAGCATCGCGGCGTCGATCGTCGACGCGACCAATCGCCATGTCGGCGCGATCAACATGAGCTTTGGGCCCGACCCGAGCGCCCCGCCCGCCCCGGCGCCGGAGTCGGAGGTCCGAGCGCTGGAATACGCCGCGGCGCGCAAGGTGGTGCTCGTGGCCGCGGCGGCCGACTCGCCCGTCACCGAGCAGGGAGACCCGGCCAACGTCCTGCAGCCCGCCGGGACCGGCCCGAACCTGACCAAGGGCATCGGCCTCGACGTCACCGCGGCGCAATTCGGAGCACAGCACGCGAGCTTCGCCGGGGTTGGCAGCGAGATCTCGCTGGCGGCTTACGGCGCGTTCAACCCCAACTCGTCATCGCTGATCCCATGCATGGGGCAGCCGATCGGGATCCTCGGGGCCTACCCAGCGACCCTCACTCAGCTCGAAGAGCCACCTGACCCCGCTGCGTGCCGGGTGTCGCTGGGCGGCAGCACGAATTACGCCACGGTCGCCGGGACGTCGATGGCCGCCCCGCAGGTCGCCGCGGTCGGCGCGATGATGCGCGCGCTGAACCCCTACGCCTCGCTCACCGATCTGCTCGAGATCATCAAGCGAACCGCCCAGCGCCCGGCCGGCACGGGATGGAGCACCGACAACGGCTGGGGGATCCTCAACGCAGGCGCGGCGCTCGACGCTACCCGGCACCTGGATCGCCTGGCTCCGGTCTCCCGCATCAGCGCGCCCCGCGTCACGAGCAGCAAGACGCTGCTGCTGAGGTGGTCAGGCCACGACCAGCGCCACGTGGGCCTGACCTCCTCCGGGATCGCGTACTACCTCGTGTACGACCGCGTCAACGGAGGCCGTACGCACCGACTGGCGCGAACCACCCGCCACACGCTGAAGTTCCGCACGCATCCGGGCAACCGCTACATGTTCTGGACCGTGGCCGTCGACAAGGCGGGCAACCACGAGACAAAGCCCGTGCGCGTGAAGACCCGCGTGCCGAGCTAGGAAGCCCCGGGCCCGTCAGGAGGACTGGAGAGCCCGTCTGGGCGGCGCGACCGCTGCCGGTTGCGCTTGGCGCGCATATCGGCGGCCGGACCGCTGTTGGCCCGCGCGCTCGGGAGCGGGAGCATCGGCTCCTCCGGGCCCGCGAGCGCGACCGCGGGCTGGGCTGACGTAGCCGGCGCCGCGGCGGTCTTGGCTGGACGCGTCGATCCGCGGGAACGCGAGCGGGCAGGCCGCTGGCGGGAGCGCGCCTGGTCGCCCCTGGCTATGGCGAGCAGTTCCTGCAACGCATCGTCGATGCCGGCGGCGACAACGTCGATGTCGGGCAGCGCGTCGTAGTCGCCGAGCAGGCCGTAATCGATCGCTCCGTTGTAGGACATGATCGCGATCGCCAGCGCGTGGTTCTCTGGCAGGAATGCAACCGGGAACAGGTCGTCGAGCTTCCGTCCCAGTACGTACAGCGGCACCTGCGGCCCCGGGATGTTGGTGACAATCAGGTTGAACAGCCGGGTCGAGAAGTTCAGCCGTGAGGCCTGCGCGAGGATCGTCGGTGGCGCCAGGTTGTTGACGGCCGCGAGCGTCGCCGCGCCAACCGCCTGCTTTGACTCCTTGAGCCCATCCATCGCGCGGCTGACGAACTTCAGCCGGGCCACGGGATCGGTGATGTAGACCGGCAGCGGGCCCCGCATCACGGTCAGCTGGTTGCCGAGCGTCCCGCGCTGGTCCTGGCCCCGGACCGACACGGGCACCAGGGCGCGCATCTCGAGACCCTCGGTGCGGACGCCGCGCGAGTGCAGCCACTGGGCGAGCGCGCCCGACACGACCGTCAGGACGACGTCGTTGACGGTGCCGCCCAGCGCTTTCTTGACCTCCTTGTAGTCGGCGAGCTGCTGCCGGACCACCGTGTAACGCCGGTGCGGGCCGATCTCGACGTTGAGCGGGGTCTCGGGCGCCGGGTTGAGCCCTGCCCAGGCGATCTCGCCGATCCCCTCGGCGGCGTCCTTGATCACGTTGAACGTGGTGGTGGGGCGCGTCGCCGCGGCCACGGCGCGGCCCGCGAACGACACGGTTTGGTTGACCATCCCGCGCACGCCGGCGGCGACGAGCTGCGCCTGCGAGGGCTCGGGCTGCGGGCGCCACGGCTCGAGGTCCTCAGGCGGCTTGGCGGGATTCGGCTCGAGATCGAACAGGACCGTCGCCAGATCCACGCCGGACACGCCGTCGACCAGGGAATGGTGGGTCTTCGAGATGACCGCGAAGCGGTTGCCTTCCAGGCCCTCAACGAGCCAGTTCTCCCACAGCGGTTTTGACCGGTCGAGCTGCTGGGAGGCGATCCGCGAGGCGAGCAGGAACAGCTGGCGCTCGGTCCCGGGCTCGGGCAGCGCGGTGTGGCGGACGTGGTACTCGAGGTTGAAGGTCGGATCGTCCACCCACAGCGGGCGGCCGGTCTCCAGCGGCGGCGTGGCCAGTCGCTGGCGGTAGCGCGGGACGAGGTGCAGGCGGCGGCGGATGTGGTTCAGGTAGTCCTCGAACGCCGGGGGCGGTCCCTCGAAGATCAGCACGCCGCCGATGTGCATGTGCGAGCTCTCGCCCTCCTGGTGCAGGAACGAGGCGTCGATCGACGTCAGGCGATCCAGATGTTGCTGCGGCATACGGTCCTCCCGAGCGAGATCCGTGAGCAAAGGGCAACCCTACCTCCCTTACGGCCCTCGGGAGGCGGGTTGCCTGAGCGTAGCGAGTGTGCGGCGCGCCGCGTTGCTCTAGGCTCCCGCGCGGAGTGTCCTGGGAGTTCTCCACCGAGCCCGAGTTTCAGGAGAAGCTCGACTGGATGCGCGAGATCGTGCGCGAGCGCATCTGGCCGCTGGAGACGCTGATCGATGAGCTCGGCTACGACGGGCTCAAGCGCGCGATCGCGCCGCTCGCCGAGGAGGTCCGCGAGCGCGGCCTGTGGGCGGCTCACCTCGATCCCGAGCTCGGCGGCCAGGGATTCGGCCAGGTCAAGCTCGGGCTGATGCATGAGATTCTGGGCACCAGCCCGATCGCGCCGCTGGCGTTCGGCAACGCCGCGCCCGACTCCGGCAACTCGGAGATCCTGGCGCTAGCAGGAAGCGAGGAGCAGAAGGAGCGCTATTTGCATCCGCTGCTGGCCGGCGACCTCAAGTCCGCATTCAGCATGACCGAGCCCGACACGGCCGGGTCCGATCCGACGCTGCTGAAGACGTCAGCCGTGCGCGACGGCGACGAGTGGGTCATCAACGGCCACAAGTGGTTCACCTCAAACGGCTCGATCGCCGACTTCCTGATCGTGATGGCAGTCACCGACCCCGACGCGCGGCCCCATCAGCGCGCCTCGATGCTAGTCGTCGACGCCGACACTCCCGGCATCCGGATCGAGCGCGACGTCGCCACGATGGAGCATCCATACGAGAGCTTCGGGCGCTACGGAAACCACGCGGAGGTCTTCTACGAGGACGTGCGCGTTCCGGCGCAGGCGCTGCTGGGGCCGCAGGGAGCGGGCTTCTTGATCGCCCAGCAGCGGCTGTATCCCGGCCGCATCCACCACTGCATGCGGTGGCTGGGGGTGGCGCGGCGCGCGTTCGACATGCTCTGCGAGCGCTCCCTGTATCGCTACGCCCACGGCTCGACCCTGTCAAAGCACCAGACCGTGCAGAACTGGATCGCCGACTCCGAGGCCGAGATGCAAGCAGCGCGGCTGATGACGCTGCACGCCGCGTGGGTGATGGACACCGAGGGCGTCGCCGCCGCCCGCAAGCACATCGCGCTGATCAAGTTCTACGGCGCGAAGGTCCTGCACGACGTCGTCGACCGCGCCGTGCAGGCCCACGGCGCGCTTGGCTACTCCACCGACCTGCCGCTCGAGGCCATGTACCGCTACGCCCGCGCGGCCCGGATCTACGACGGCCCGGACGAGGTCCACCGCGCGTCGGTCGCCAGGCAGGTGTTGCGGGGCTACGAGGCGCCCGCCGACGGCGTGCCCACGCAGCACGTGCCGACCCGCCGCCAGGACGCCCGCCGCCAGTTCGCGGAGCTGCTGGAGACGATCACCGCCAACGACTGACCTACACTGGTCCCGGTATGGGATCAGTCCCGGAAAAATTGCTGCTCGCTGCGCCCCGCGGCTACTGCGCGGGCGTCGACAGGGCGGTGCAGACGGTCGAGCGCGCGCTGGAGCTCTACGGCGCCCCGGTCTACGTCCGCAAGGAGATCGTCCACAACAAGCACGTGGTCGAGCAGCTGCGCGCGCGCGGCGCCGTGTTCGTGGAGTCCGAGACCGAGGTGCCCGAGGGCGCCACGGTCGTGTTCTCTGCGCACGGGGTCGCTCCCAGCGTGCACGCCAACGCCGCCCAGCGTCAGCTGTACACGATCGACGCGACGTGCCCGCTGGTGACCAAGGTCCACGTGGAGGCCAAGAAGTTCGCCGCCGAGGGCTACACGATCGTGCTCGTCGGGCACGCCGGCCACGAGGAGGTCGAGGGCACGATGGGCGAGGCGCCCGACAACATCGTGCTGATCGAGAACGAGCGGGATGTCGACGAGCTCGAGGTCGAGGATCCGAGCAAGGTCGCCTACATCTCGCAGACCACGCTGTCGGTCGACGAGACGCGCGCGGTGATCAACCGCCTGCGCGAGCGCTTCCCGGAGATCATCGGTCCGCGCACCGACGACATCTGTTACGCCACGACCAACCGGCAGGCCGCTGTCAAGCAGCTGGCGCGCAAGTGCGACCTGGTGCTGGTGATCGGCTCACGCAACTCGTCGAACTCCAACCGCCTAGTCGAGGTCGCCCGGGAGCACGGAGCCGACTCGCACCTGATCGACAACGAGACCGAGGTCCTCGAGGAGTGGCTGGACGGCAAGAGGGTTGTGGGGATCACGTCCGGCGCCAGCGCCCCCGACGAGCTTGTGCAGCGCCTGGTGCGCTTCTTCGAGGACAGGGGCACGAGCGACGTCGAGGTGCTCGAAGTGGTGCAGGAGGACGTGCGCTTCATGCTCCCCAAGACGATCCGCCAGGCGATGGCGGCCGGCAGCTCGTCGGCCTGAGAGGCGCAGCTGCGCACACTGGTCGTCTCTGACCTGCACCTGGGGGCGCGTGCGGGCGTGGACGTGCTGCGCCGCGAGCAGGCACTCGCGGCGCTCCTGCCAGAGGTCTTCCGCTGCGACCGGCTGGTGCTGCTCGGCGACGTGCTCGAGCTGCGCCAGGGCCCGGTCCGCGAGGCGCTGAGCGCCGCCGAGCTGGTGTTGCGCGAGATCGGCGCGGCGCTCGGGCCGGGGAGCGAGGCGGTGATCGTGCCGGGCAACCACGACCATCACCTGGCCGCCGCGTGGCTGGCGCGCCGGGCCCGCGAGGCCGAGCCGCCGCCGCTCGGCCTGGAGTCGGAGCTCGACTGGGAGCCGGGGGAGACGCTCGGCGCCGTCGCGTCGTGGCTCGAGCCGGCGCGTGTGCGCACGGCATACCCGGGCGTCTGGCTTCGCGACGACGTGTACGCAATCCACGGGCACTACGCCGATCGCCACACCACCGTGCCGATGTTCGAGCGCCTGGGCGCTGGGGCGATGGCGCGGCTCGTGCGCGACTCGGCCGAGGGGCCTGCGCGTGCGGAGGACTACGAGACGGTGCTCGCGCCGATCTACGCGTGGATCCATGCCGTCGCCCAGAACCGGACGTCCGGTGGCAGGCGCGGCACCGACGGGGCGTCCTCGCGGGCGTGGCGCACGCTCTCGAGCGACGGCCGTGGGCGTCGCAGCTCCCGCCGGACGGCGCTCAAGCTTGTGTTCCCGGCGGCGGTTGCGGGCCTCAACCGCGCAGGCCTGGGGCCTTTGCGGGCCGACATCTCCGGGGCGGAGTTGCGCAGGGCGGGGCTGCTGGCGCTCACAACGACGCTGCGGCGCCTCGGCGTGCGAGCACCGCACGTGATCTTCGGCCACACCCACCGCGCCGGCCCGCTGCCCGGCGACGACGCCAGTGAATGGCGCACGCCCGATGCGACCAGCCTGACCAACACGGGCTGCTGGGTCTACGAGCGCGCCTACCTCGGGCGCGACGCGTCCAACAGCCCCTACCGGCCGGGGTTCTGCGCCGTGCTCAACGAGGCCGGGCCGCCCGTGCTCTCAAATCTGCTTGACGGCGTGGTGCCGTTCGAAACGCTCCGTTCACCGACGCAGGCTGAGAGGATGAGTCGATGAACGTGCAGTCGATCAGCCCCGGCGCGGTGGTGGCGCGGATCTGGGAGATCTACCGCGACCAGTTCCCTGTGTTGGCCGTCACGGCGCTGGTGCTGTACGCGTTGCAATTCGTGATCTACCTGGTGCTATCGCCTGCGGCCGGGATCGCGTTGGCGGTGGTGTTCTGGGCGCTCAGCGTCGTCTACCAGGGCATGGTCGTCAAGCTTGTGCAGGACGTTCAGGACGGCCGCCGCGATCACTCAGTCGGCGGGTTGCTGCAGAGTGTCGAGCCGGTGTTTTGGCCGCTGGTGGCGGTGTCGATTCTGTTCGGCATCGGGGTCGGGATCGGCTTTGTGCTGCTGATCATCCCGGGCCTGTTCCTGCTGGTCATCTGGTCGGTGGTGGCCCCGGTCACCGTGCTTGAGCGCCCCGGTGTGTTTGCGGCGTTTGGCCGCAGCCGGGAGCTGGCGCGCGGCAACGGGTGGAACGTGTTCGGGGTGATCGTGATCGTTTTCCTGACGGTCGTGGTGGTCAGCATCGCGGCCGGGCTGATCGCCGCCGGACTCGGGTCGGTCGGTCGCGCGCTGGTGCAATGGGCCGTGAACGCGCTGCTCGCGCCGATCCCCGCCCTCGGGGCCTCGGTGCTGTATTTCGCGCTGCGCCGCTAGTTCGCGAGCCCGGGCGTGAAGCACACGGCGTGGCAAGTCACGCCCTCGCCGACCTCCAGCTCGAGCTCGCCGGCCGTGCTGCGGGGGTGGGAGACCAGCTCATACGCGCCGGGATGCGTCACCGTGATCTTGCGGCCGTTGGCGGTGACGGAGCCCTCGCCGTCCAGCACCGCCCACACCCCGCCGGCTTCATACGGACCCGAGTACGGGCCGTCGACGTCGCCGGTCTGCTGCATCAGCTGCGCCCCGGGCGCGTCCTCGGGACGCAGTGGCTCGAGCAGAGGCTCGTCGATCTCCAGCAGTTCCTGGATGGCCCGCTCGGTTTCGTCGTAGCCGCCCTCGCCGTAGTGGTAGTCGAACAGCCTGCCGTTGGGTCCGAACAGGTACCGGGCGGGCCAGCCGAGGTTGCCGTAGTCGCGCCAGATCTCGTGGTCGACGTCGACCACGACCGGATAGGGAACCTCCAGCCGCGCCACCGCGGCGCGCACTTGGTCGGGGTCCGCGGAGGGCTCGAACCCAGCCGCGTGGATGCCGATCACCCGCAACCCGGCGGGTTCGTAGCGCTCATGCCAGGCGCGCATGTACGGAAGCGTGCGGATCGAGTTGGGGCGGCAGAAGTCCCAGAACTCGATCAGGACCGGACGCCCGAGCTGCTGGTCCATGCGCAGCGCGGCGACGTTGATCCACGGCAGGCGCGGGGGAAAGGGGGGAGCCGGGATGTGGTCGACCGGGGGGCGCACCCGGTCGATGGTAGGCGTATCAGGGGTGCGGACAAACGGCCCAATGAAGGCGGGATGGGGCGGTTCCTGGCACGCGAGAGGGTGCATAACACGACAGCGACGGCGGGATCGGCGAAGTGATCCGTGTGGTGCACCTATACGGTGCTTAACACGACACGCTTCGCCCAGATCGTCGCGCTTGGCGTGTTATGCACCCCAGAGGAGGCCGCGATACCGCCTCCGTCCTCTCCCTCAATGGGCCGTTGACGTTCGGCCCACGCGACCCCTCAGGCCTCGACCAACCCCCGGCGGATCGCGTAGCGCACCAGCTCTACGCGGTCGCGCATCCCCAGCTTGCGCAGCACGTTGGCGCGGTGGGACTCGACCGTCTTCTCGGCCAGGTGCAGCACCTGCGCGATCTGGGAGTTGGTGTGGGCCTCGGCGATCAGCTTGACCACCTCCTCCTCACGGGGAGTGAGCGGGATCGCCGGCCCGGACGCGCTGCCCGACATCCAGTCGCGGATGATCGACCGCTCGGCGGCGTTGGTCAAAAACGCCTCGCCCCGGCCCACCGCGCGGACTGCGCCGACCAGGTCCTGGTCGGCCTCGCGTTTGAGCACATACCCGGCCGCGCCGGCCTTCAAAGCCTCGAACAGGTAGTGCTCGTCGTCGTGCATCGACAGCATCAAGACCCGCGTCTCCGACAGAAACGAGCGGATCTCGCGCGCCGCCTGCAGGCCCGTCTTGCGGGGCATCCCGACGTCGAGGATGCAGAGGTCGGGGTGGGTGGCCAGCGCCTGCTCGACGGCCTCGACGCCGTCCGAGGCCTCGGCCACGACCTGCAGATCGGCCTGCCGCTCCAACAGCAGCTTGATTCCCGATCGGACAATCCCGTGATCGTCAGCTACAAGGATGCGCATCCATGCTCCTCACTCTTGTCATTGCAGGGTCAGCTCGACCCTTGTTCCGGTCCCGGGGCCCGACCAGATCGACAGCTCGCCGCCGATCAGCCGCGCGCGCTCGCGCATCCCCGAAAGTCCCAGGCCGCCGTCGCGCGAGGCGGTGAAGCCGCGGCCGTCGTCGCTGATCCGCAGCATCGTGCGGCCAATGAATGAAAGCTCCACGTCCACCTGGCGCGCCTGCGCGTGCTGGGCGATGTTCGACAGGCTCTCCTGCGTGACGCGGTAGACGACCAGCTGCTGCTCGGGCGTCATCGCGGCCATCTGGCCGCGCGAGTTGAACGTCGCGAGCACGCCGGTCTGGTCCGAAAACACCTGGACCTGGCTGTGCAGGGCGGGAATCAGGCCGTGGTCGTCGAGCACCGCCGGACGCAGGTGGCGCGCCAGCGCGAGCAGCTCCTTCATCGCCTGGGTGGACAGGCGCTTGGTCTCCTCGAGCTCTCGGCGCAGGTCGGGCGGTGCGTTCTCGATCGACGCCTGCAGGCGGATCGACACCGCGGTCAGCGCCTGGTTGACCTCGTCGTGAAGGTCCTGAGCGATCCGCCGCCGCTCGCGCTCCTGGGCCTGGATAACTGCTCGGCCCGCCGCCCGGCGCTCGCCATCGAGGCGCCCCACCATTCGCTGGAAGGCCGCGTCCAGTCGCCGCACATCCGAGCTGTCCAGTCGGTGCGGGCGCAACGAGTGCGTCGCCGGGGCGGCGGGATCGAGCTGCTCCATCGCCCTGATCAGCTGGTCGAGCGGCATGAAGCGCCGTCGCAAGAGGATCCAGTCGGCCAGCAT
>DASSGR010000111.1:0-4242 GCA_035693425.1 Solirubrobacteraceae bacterium | reverse complement strand
GCGTCCGGATCGCAGGCCGCCGGATCGCTCGTGCCGCAGGCGGCGAGCGCGGCACCGAGCACGAGCCAGAGCCCTGGCTTCATCGGGCCACCTTCACGATCCGGTTGTTGTTGGTGTCGGCGACGTAGAGGTTGCCGGTCGCGTCGAACCCGATGCCGTAGGGCTCGTTGAACTGGAACTCGCGCGCGGGGGCGTCGAAGCAGGCCTGGACCGAGACGTCGCACATCGTGCCGTTGCCGGCCACGGTCTCGACGATCCCGGTGGTCAGGTCGATGGCGCGGACGGCGTGGTTGTAGCGGTCGGCGACGTAGAGCCGGTGGTCGGGACCGAGCTCGAGGTCCATCGGGAAGTTGAACTGCGCGTCCAGCGCGGGGCCGCCATCACCGGCGTAGCCGGGCTGGGCGCTCTGACCCGCGATGCAGTCGACGATCCCGGTGTCGAGGTCGATGCGGCGGATCCGGTTGTTCAGGCTGTCCGCGACGTACAGCGTGCGGCCGTCCAAGACCAGCGAGCCCGACGGCCGCGGCGTGGTCCCGATCTCGAAGCCGAACTGGGCGTCGTGCGCCTGGCCGCCGTCGCCGATGTTCCCGACCACGCCCACGCCGGCGATGGTCTGGATGGTGGCCCCGGGGCCCGGCTTGAACGAACGGATGCGCACGTTGCGCTGGTCGATGGTGTAGATCGTGCCATCGGGGGCGATGGCGAGCGACTTGGGCTGGTTGAACAGCGCCTTGGCACACGCCACGTCGCCGTCGCCGGCGTAGCCGTAGCCATCGCCGGCCAGCGAGGTCACCATGTTGGTCGCGAGATCGAGGACGCGGATCTTGTTGTTGTGCCAGGCGGCGACGTACAGCTTGCCGTCGGGCCCGAACTTCGCGTCGGTCATGTGGTTCAGCGCCACCGTGGTCCCGAGCGCGCCGGGCGGGTTGCACACCGGCAGGCGGTCCTCCATCTCGGGCGGCCCGTCGCCCTCGTAATCGGTCCCCATCACGACCCGCAGCGAGTCGTCGGCTTCGACGCGGCGGATGCGGTGGTTGTTCCAGTCGACGATGTACGCGCGGCCGTCGGGCCCGAACGTGATGTCCTCGGGGAAGTACAGCTTGCTCTGCATCCGGTTGGCGTTGGGGTTCTCGATGTTGAACCCGCGCTCGCCGGTGCCCGCCCAGACACAGGCCGTGCCGGACCGCGAGCAAGGATCCTCGCCCGTACACGCACTCCCGACCAGCATCACGATGGCCAGGCCGGCCAGCTTCAACGACACGCTCACAGGAGACTCCTTGGTTCGTGGACCGCTGTGAATCAGCATGCTTCGAGCATGGCGATGCCCGAGATGTGAACGAGCGAGCCCGTGGGCGGACGTTATCATGTGACGTATGTTCGGGCAGGCAATGATGTGATCCGCCGTGCGTGTGTCACGAACACGTGGCGTGGTGGCCTACGCTCGCCGGGAGACGTGGTTTCGCCCCCGGTTGTTACATCGACAGCTCCGCTGATTCGCTTCTAAGATCGGCCCCCTAGCCAGCCAGGCAAGAGAGGGCAGAACGGCGCGCCGACGGTCGAGGGCAGAATGGCGCACCGCAGGCAGAGTGGCGCACCGAAGGCAGAATGGTGCACCGATGAACCAGGAGCCGCCGGCAACCCGTTCAGGCCGCCCCACCGGCCGCGGCAGCGGCCCTGAAGATGGTGCTGGGAGTCTGGCCCTGAAGATGGTCCTGCTGGGAGTCCGCGATCGGGCCGGAGGTTCGCGAGCCTGCGATCTCGCGTGCCCGCGATCTCGCGTACCCGCGGGTCTGGAGCAGCGGCGTCCTGACGATGATCCTCACCCGGGCGGGCAGGGTGCCTGCCGCCGCGCGAGGCGATCGTGAGCCCACCCTCGCGGACGCGGGTCAACCTGCTCGCTGGCGGACGGCGACCTCAGATCACGGCGCCGTCGCCGTCCTTGGTCTGCATCACGAGGAGTACGCGAAGTCCGTGGCAAACCCGCACTTGCCGCGCAGGTCGAAATCGAACGGCGGGTCCTTGTACTGGAACACCTCGGCGCGGATCTCCTGGCCTGGATGATCGTGGCCGGGGATGCCGCAGCTCACGGTGAAGTCGTGCGACACGGCCTCGCGCGTCCGCACGGTCATGTACGGCATGTCGATCCGCTCCCGGGCCGCGGTGTGATCGAGCTCGATGCGCGCGCTCTTCACCGCGTGGACCTCCACGATGTTTGCGGTGAAGCCGGTCTGGATCGCGCCACCGGCGCGCCCGAGGAACACGGCGGTGAGCGCAGCCTTCTGCTCCGGCGTCGCGCGCTCATCGATGTACAAGATCACGCGCCACGGGTCTCCCGGCGTCGTCTCCCAGCGGCCGCCCATGACGACCTTCAAGCCGGCCAGATCGATCGCGCCGGCGTGGCCCTGCTTGATCCACCACGACAGCGCGAAGTCGCACGTCTCGTAGCTCGGCCGGCCGCCCTTCTCGCCGCGGGAACGGCGACACGGACAGATCGCCTCGCAGTTGCACACCTCGTAGTACGAGCCCGCGACGCTCCAGGGTTTGATACTGTCCATCACAGTCCTCTCATATCAGGACAACGGCACGGTACACGAGCACGCCGGCGCCGGCGAGGCAGAGCGCGCTGCCCGACCAGACGACGGCGCGGCGCCACGGCAGGACCTTCTCCGCGATGACGAACGCGGTGATCGCGGCGCCCCAGAGGATGTTCATGATGCCGACCGCGAACAGGGCCGCCATCAGGAGCCAGCAGCACCCGATACAGAACACGCCGTGGCGCAGCCCCATCGTCACCGCCCCGGCGGGGCCGTCGCGCCACTCGGTGAGGAAGTACCCGAGCGGCGTACGGCATTGCGACAGACAGGCATGCTTCGCGGGCGACAGCTGAAACACGCCGACCGCGAGCAGGACCGCGCCGCCGGCCCATGGGCCGATCGCCAGCGAGTGACCGTCGAGCACGCCGCTGCGATACAGCAGCCACTGCGCGAGCGCGGCGACGGCGCTGAACCCGCTCCACGCCACGAGGTAGCCCGCGAGGAACAGCCCCGACGAGACGAACGGTGCGCCCCGCGCGACGCGCCGCCGCACGATCCCCGCGTGGGCGAGGACCATCGGCGCGACCGACGGAATCATCATCCCGGCCATCATCACGACCCACATCGAGAACACGACGCCGAAATCGGCGCCGCAGCACGGCAGGAGCCGGTCGCTGCCGGACGGCACCTCGTTCGGCAGGACCATCTGCGCCCACGCCACGACCGTCAGCGCCCCGAGCACGACCGAGATGACGAGTCGGTCGCGCCACAGCACGCGCTCGAGGAGGCTCGCCGCCACGCCGCGAAGCTATCATGCCGGCCAGGGCTCGCCGCCGTGCGACCCGATTACCCTGAGTGATTATAAATAGTTACGGTCGCAGAATCGGTGTTATGTCAACCAGGCTCGGAACCCCGGAGCCGGATCGCAGGATCAACCACTCAAAGCCGGATCGCAGGATCAACCACTCAAGTCAGTTCGCAGACACGAGCGCCGCGAATCCTTTGTTCGTCAGCTCGAGGTAGTCACGCAGGAAGTGGACCTCGGACGGGACGAGGCGCGCTGGCTTCTGCGCGAGCGCGCCGGCGATCGCGCGGTGAAGCTGGGCCATCGCGACGATCTGGACGCGCTTCGCGCCGCAGCTCTCGCAGGTGTACGTGGTGGTGTTGCGGAGGATGACGTGGTCCATGCCGCTCTCGCGATAGACGTGATCGCCGACCGACTTCGTCATCGCGTTTCCGCATTCGGTGCACTTCATGGTGGTACTCGGGTCGAGTGCTTCCCGGCAGCAATCATGGTGCGAGATTGCGCTT
Source organism: Solirubrobacteraceae bacterium (assembly GCA_035693425.1). GTDB lineage: Bacteria > Actinomycetota > Thermoleophilia > Solirubrobacterales > Solirubrobacteraceae > Palsa-465. Next base: position 397 of record DASSGR010000111.1, on the reverse strand, counting down.
TCCGCAATCGCGCTCAGAACGGGCTCGCCTTCGTCGCGCGTGCGCTGCTTCGCCAAGCACCGACCAAAATCAGCTACTTAGATAAGTAGGGTTCCATCCTGAGATCAAGTGCTTGGGAGAAGTTAGAGTTCGCTGAAAGCTCGCTAAGATACCTGAATTATTTGTCTGCGATTGTAATCGGTCAACTCTAAGTTTACCATGGGCTAGAATCAACGTGGACGACCGATCTACCCATGGATACCTGGAAGATGAGCGAGGCGAAGCAGCCTGACTGGCCTGACTGGAGCGAGGCGAAGAAGCCTGACTGGAGCGCGCTCTACGAGCTGGCGCTTCCGCAAGGCGGTCACTTTCGGACCGTACAGGCAGCGGCGGCGGGGTTTTCGAAGCAGCTACTTCA
>DASSGR010000110.1:0-7574 GCA_035693425.1 Solirubrobacteraceae bacterium | reverse complement strand
GTGAACGGCGCAGTGCTGACGGTCGGCGCGTGGCCAGATCTCCTCGATCGCGTTGATCAACCCGGGCGCGCCGTCGGCGACGACCAAGCGTGGGGCGGCGAGCCCGCGGCTGATGAGATCGCGGCCGAGCTCGAGCCAGTCCTCTTTGGCCTCGCGCGCGCCCAGCCTGACGGAAACCAGCTCTCTTGCTCCGGTTTCGGTGATTCCCCAGGCGCACATCACGCCCTCCTTCGGGCCACTCGGACGGACCGGCAGATAGATCGCGTCGAGGAACAGCACGACCAGGTTGACGTCGTAGAGCGAGCGGCGACAGAACGCTTCAAAGCGCTCATGCAGCTCCGCGCAGATCGTGGCAACGGTCGACTTCGAGGTCTTCCCGAGCCCGGCCTCCTCGCACAACGACTCGACGTCACGCATCGACAGGCCCCGGACGAACCCGCCGATCACCAGCGCCTTCAGCGGATCGGTCCGCAAGAGCCGCTTGCAGTGCCACTTCGGAAACAGCTTCGACACGAACGGCATCGCCGCTTCGCGGGCCTGTGGGATCTCGATCCGCAGCTCCCCCTCAGCCGTCTGCACATGTCGCGGGCGAAACCCGTTGCGCAGCCCCGAGTCGTAGTTACGCAAGCCGCGCTGCCGCTCCGGCCGGCGCTCGTAGCGGGCGCGACCCAACCACGTGTCGAACTCCTCCTCGACCGCCCGCTGGATGATCAACCGCGCGCCCAGCCGGGCGAGCTCGCCCAGCATCTTCTGCGGGTCATCGAACAACCCCCTCGACAGCAGCCTGTCGATCTCAACTTGTATCTCCGCCGATGGCGGTACCGTGCGTCTCACGGCGTAGGCCTCCTTCGTGGTCTTGCAGGACTTGAGGGAACCTACGCCGTCGCTCTGACAGCACCCAACGCCTATTTACAGCAGTTCTTGGACGCGGCCCGTTCCGCCGAGCAGACCAGCTTTGCGCGGATACGAGGGAACCCGATCGGGTCTCGTATGTAACCGTTGGGGCGCGACGGAAACCCCAATCAACGGCGGTAGCGTCCGAGGCTGTGACGGGCAACGCGTCGCACGCGCGGACTGATCGGGTTGCGGAGCGCCGACGCGCCGTGGCGCTCGCCGGCACTTTCGGGAGGCTGAGGGCCTCTCGATCGCCGAGATCGCCGATCGTCTGGGTCGCTCGCCGGCGACGGTCAAGGCGTACTCTTATGACCCGACCGGCGAGAAGGCGCGGGCGGTCAAGGCCCGTTACGTGGGTGTGTGCCGCGGCTGCGGCGCGTACACGCAGCCCCGCAACGGCAAGGGCGATGTCTACGCGTACTGCAAGTCCTGCCACCCGGGGGCGATTGAGCGCCGGTGGTCTCGCGCGCGTGTAACTACAGCCATGCGCTCGTGGGAGGCTCGATACGGGTGGCTGCCGACGTCATACGATTGGTCGAGCACGCATGCGCGCCGGCGCGGGGGAGAGGCGCTTGCGCGACTCGGCGGCGGCGACTGGCCGGCCGCGAGCGTGGTCGGCAGCCTGTTCGGATCATGGGCTGCTGCTCGGTTGGCCGCTGTCGGCGAGGACGCGAACAGTGTGCAGCGGGGCGATGCGAGACCGGTCGACCTGATTGGTCATACAGGCGATTTGTGTGCCCAATCGGGAAGAACGGATTTTGCGGGCGATTACGAGCTAATTCATGGCATTTGCAGGGCTTTCTAATATGGTGGCCGCGGGTCCGCGCGTTATTCGGGTCGGTGAGGTCCCCGGTTCAAATCCGGGCGCCCCGATTGAAAAGCCCCGCAAATGCGGGGTTTTTTGTTGGGCGAGCGGGCTTCTCGATTGGGCCGGGATTGGGCACAAACGCTGCAACACGGTGGTGCGGCATACGTAAAAGGTGCCTGTGAGCAGGGGTTTTGAGCCGTAGCGCGCACCGGCCGGTGCGGTGCGGTCTCCGGCTCGGGGATCCTGGCGTGTGCCCGATGTGTGACCGGAGCGGCTCGCCTCGGCTATGGCCGGAGACGGTGGCGCATCATGATGCGCACCATGATGCGTATGCCTCGCACCACGGTTGACGTCGACCAGGCCGCCCGTGCGGCTGCCCGGGCCGCACTGGGCACCGACGGTCTCAGCGAGACGGTGAACACCGCGCTGGGGAAGTGGCGCGCCGGTCGGCGCTGGCCGACTTCGATGTGCGGCGAGACATCGACGGCACTCCGGGCGAGGTTCAGTCGGGACGCGAGGATCGCGCCTGGCCGGATGCCAGCTGACGTTCTGCGGCCGGTACCTTGACGCGGCCTGCGCTCGTCGACACGGCGGTGTGGACCTGGGCGCGGGATCGCCGGTTCCCCGCGCTCGCGGACTGGTTCAACGCCGAGGTCCGCGCCGGACGTGTGCTCGTCTGCGACCTGGTGGTGTTGGAGCTGGTCCGGTTGGCTGCCAACGAGCAACGGGCAGCGCGAGCTGGCGGCGCGCTTGGGCGCGTTCGAGGCGCTGCCGATGCCCGGGTCGTTGTGGAGCAGGGCGCGCGAAGTGCAGCTGCTGATGGCCGCGGCCGGCGATCACCGCCGCGTGCCTCCGGCCGACCTCCTGATCGCCGCGACGGCCGAGCTGGCAAACGCTCCGCTGGTCCACTACGACCGCGATTATGAGCGGATCGCCGCCGTCACCGCTCAACAGCATCTCTGGTTCGTGCCGGACGGCGCGCTCGCCGAGCACGAGTCGACCTAGCGCCCGACCCGAACAGACGCACCTCTGCCCTCTCGCGCGCAGTTAGTGCTCCGGGGGCAAACGCGGCACGGTCGAGGAAGGCGTGGCGACCGCCTCGGTGTCCTCGTAGAGATGCATCTTGACGAGCTTGTCACCGGAGGCTGCGAAATGCACCGCGGCCGCGCCGCTAAACCTCCGCTGGGTCCGGCGGAAGGTGTGCGCGAGGTTGACGAACACGACCGCGTCATCCCCGTCGACCAGGACCTTGTCTACGCGCACACTGCTTCCGCCGGGCTCGACTTCGGACCAGATCGTGCGCACGTAAGCGAGCACGTCGCCGCGCTTCGTGCGTGAGCCGGTCCACGGGATCGCGTCGTGCCCGGGTACGTACCAGTCGATGTGCTCAACGAACAGCTCGGCGAGCGCGTCGGCGTCGCGGCCGACGACTCGCTCCAGGAAGAGACTGGTCAGATCGGCAGCGGTCAACGCGCTCCTGCGCGGTTCGGCGCTCCGGCGCGATCCGGGCCCGGCTGTTGCGCCCGCCGCGGGCGACCCACCAGCTCCGATGGAGTAATCGCTTGCTCCTCCAGCACGAGAAGGCACACTATCATCAGCAAATGCATTATGTATGATGGATGGCAGGTTCGTGGCTCTGCCCGACTACACGATGACTAATCTCACACGCCTCAGCGAGCTGGTGGAGCTTCTCGAGATCCGGTTTGACGAGATCGCGCCGACGCGCGTAACCGGTTCGACCGCCGCCGACGAGCGCCACCACCAGCCTTGGGGCATCGTGCACGGTGGCCTCTATGCGACCGTGATCGAGACGTTCGCCACTGCCGGCGCTTTCGAAGCCGTCAAAGGCCGCGGACAGCAGACGGTCGGGGTCTCGAACATGACCGACTTCCTGCGCCCGCATCGTAGCGGCCGACTCCAAGTCGACGCCGTCGCGATCCAGCAGGGCCGAACGCAGCAGCTGTGGCAGGTCGAGGTCCGCCGGCCCGGGGACGAGAAGCTGGTCGCGCGCGGTCAGGTGCGCCTACAAAACATCGATGCGCCGCCGCCCCAACCCTTGCGTTAGGGACCGCCGGCGGCCGACGTGGGACCGCATGAATGAGATGAGCAGATCGAGCGAGAAGACCGACTATGGACAAGCAGACTGAAAGTGCAGCTCGGGAGGCGACGCCGAATCATCGGCCCGTGTCAGTTGAGGATGGGGAATACGTCGTCGACGTCGAGCGAACCAGGTTGGGGTTCCGCGCGAAGGCGTTCTGCCTCACTTGGGTCAACGGTACGCTGAAGGCGCACTCAGGGTTGATCGGTGTGCAGGGTGGCACGATAAGCGGGCGAGGCAGTGCCGATGCCGCAAGCGTCGACACTCGATTGAGGGTGCGCAACTGGCACCTGCGAACAGGCCACTACCTCCACGCCAAGCGGCATCCAGAGGTACAGCTGAGAGTCGACGGGACTGCGATTGCAGCGGCCGAAATGATTGTGACCCTTAGGGTTCGCGAGCAGGATCTGCGGTTCCCCATGCGGATCGACCAGGTTGAGGCCTTCGATGACGAACTGATCGTCAAGCTATCCGGGACGTTCGATCGTAGAGGCCTCGGGATGCTGCCGAGGCTCATGGGCGTCTCGCGCCTCATTCACCTGGATCTGATGATCGTGTCGAGGCGCCGGTCGAGCTGAACCTTGCCGATCCAGTAGTCGGAGCGCGAGGCCAGCTCCTCGATCGAGTTGCGCCGGCAGACTTCGGCGCCGGCGCGCTGCTTGGTCGCCTCCTCGGCTACCGCCGTTCGCGTCGTTCTAGCAGAAACTCGGCGCCTTTCGGTGCGCGGGCTCGGGCCACGTGCAGCCGGGGCAGTCGATGCCCTCGATCTGGTTGAGGGTCGGCGAGCGCGCGCACCGTCCGGGTCGGGCCCATCTGGCCGAACCCGTGGCGCAGTGAGTTGAGCACTGCCAGGCAGACGAACGGCGTGATCCTTGGGCGTGGAGGGCTAGCGATGCCGGACACGTCCCGGAAGACGCGCCCGGCAAGCGCGGTCGGTGACTAGGCGGTGGCGCCGGCCAGCGACGCCTGGGCCTCGTCGGCGGTGAGCAGGCGTCCGTCCAGGCCGCCGAACTGGTGTAGGTCACCGAACATCTCGATTCGGGCTGCGTCCTGCACGCCGCCCGCCCGAACCGGATCGAACCCGGCTGCGGAGATCAGCCGCGCCACGGTCGAGGCGGCGGCGTCATCGTCGGTGGCGTAGAACAGGACGGCACGCTCCGGTGTCCGGTGTGCGCCTGTGGTTACAAACTCAGCCGCGAGCGTCCCGAAAGCCTTCACGTAATGCGCGCCGTCGGGCAGCAGGCCGGCGATCAACGAGCCGGCCGAGACGCCATCCGGCAGCGTCTTTGTGGGCTTGCCGTCGGATCCGAACGCGACCGGATTCGACGGATCGATCACCACCTTGCCGGTGAGACGGGACGCGTGCTGAGAAATGAGTTCCTTGATGGTGTCGAACCACACCGCGAAGAGCACGGTGTCAGCCTGCTCGATCGCCTCCGCCACGTCCGCCGATGAGGCCAAGGCCCCCAACTCGCCGGCGAGATGGTCGGCGTGGCTGCGCTCTTTGGCAGCCAGCACGACCGACTCGCCGCCCTTGGTGAGATCGGTCGCAACCGCCTTGCCGATGTTCCCGACCCCGATGATCGCTGTAGACATGTTTTCCTCCTTGTCTGGTCTGGTGGCGAGCGCGCCTGCAGAGCGCCCGCCGAGGACGTGGGTAATGGATGTGGTCGCGTGGTATGGGGCGAAGATCAGCGCGCGCCCTCTCCTGTCGGCGCCGAGGGGAGACGGGCAGGACGGACCACTCCGTTGGAGCGCCCGTCGCGACTTGGGCCGGAGGTTTGCGGCGACTGTCGACGCCACGCGAGCGCGACCGTCGCCACGGCGAGCGCGGCCCAAGCGGCGGTGACAAGCGTCGCCTGCGCGATGCCCCCGCTGTGGAAGTAGGCGATGGCGCGCGTGATCGTCACTCCCTGTGCGAGCGGCAGCGCGTAGGACAGGTCACGAAAGAGGGTAGGCATCAGATCCGCCGCGACGGTGCCGCCGCTGGAAGGCGTGCTGAGCAGCAGTGCGACGGTGAGGGAAAAGGGAAGGAAGTACTGCTTCAGCAGCGAGGCCGCGCCGACCATCAGCAAGCCGTACACCTGCGTTATCGCGAAGGCGTATGGGAGCAGCAGTGGCTTGCCGGGAAGAACGTCGAGGCCGACCGCTGTCAGGTACGACGCGACGGCCCCGATTGCCCCGACGACCGCCACCACCAGTGCCCGCCGGCCAACCCCGAAAGTCGGTAGTTGCAGGAGCACGATCGCCGTGATTACGCCGATCATCATCAGCGGGAACTCGAAGAAGAAGAGCCCGGTGCCGCTATCGCCGGACGCCAGCGGAACGAGATCGACCCACCGAGGTGGCTGGCGGCCACTGGTCAGGGCGATCCGGGTGAACACGTTCTGTAGGTAGCTCGCGCGGAGCGGCGCGGCCGACCTTGCGACGAAAACTGTCGATGCGGGGCCGGGGACATAGGCCGCGGCTACCTGTCGGTCGCGGACCGCCGCCACAGCCGCGCCCGGTGAGCCGAACTGCCGGAATAGGAAGCCGCCCGCACCCGCACGCTGCAACTGGGCAGCGACGGGTGCGGTTAGGGCGGCAGTGCCGACCATGGCGATTGGCACGCGGTGCGCCTTCGGCTGGTGGTAGACCACTCCGAAGGTCACGGGCAGCAGGACCGCGAAGACAACTGGGTACCAGAGGATCGAGGCGATCCTTGCGCGTGACAACGGCGGCTGCACGTCACGCCCGAGCCGGGGCGCTGTCCAGTGGCGGGATGCTATGGACGACGGTCTTTGCTTCCTGGAACTCCGCGAGGCCGAGCGGGCCGCGGAGGCGGCCGACACCGCTCTGCTTGTAGCCGCCCTCCGCGAAGCCGTCGTTGATCGCCGACCAAGTGTTGGTCCAGACCGTCCCAGCCTGGACCTCGCGGCTCACGCGGCGGCTGACGTTGATGTTGTTGGTGAAGACGCCCGCTGCCAGCCCCATCTCGCCGGCGTTGGCGCGGGCGATCGCATCGCCCTCGCCGTCGAAGACCTCAAACGTCGCGACGGGGCCAAAGACCTCCTTCTGGACGATGTCGGTGTTCACGTCCTCGACCTCGAGCAATGCCGGCCGATAAAACGCGCCGGATGCAAGGGGGCCGTGCGTGACCGGGCCGCCGCGGACGAGCGGCTTGGCGTAAGCGAGGGCATCCTGCACCATCGCGTCGACCCGTGCGACCGCGGCCTTGTCGATCATCGGCCCCATATCGGTGTCGGGCTCGAGTCCGTTACCCACGCGAACTCCCTCCAGCGCCTTGGCCAGCTGGTTACGCACTTCCGGGGCAATCCCGCGCTGGACCAGAACGCGCGACCCAGTCATGCAGAACTGCCCGGCGAAGGTGGTGATGGCCGCCGCCAGGAGCGGAATCGTGGCGTCGAGCTCGGCGTCGTCAAACACGATCATCGGCGTCTTCCCGCCGAGTTCGAGGCTAATCCGCTTGAGGGTGGGGGCGCCGGCCGCGGCGATCAGGCGACCGACGGTGGTGCTCCCGGTGTAGCTGAGGACCTCGACGTCAGGGGACGCCACGAGGTAGGGGGCTCCGGTGTTGCCGGACTCCGTGAAGATGTTCACAACGCCAGGCGGCAGTGAGCTGACCTCGGAGATGATCTGCGAGACGCGGTTTGCGATCAGCGCCGTCTGGCCCGGCATCTTCACGGCGACGGTGTTGCCCGCAGCGAGCGCCGGCGCCAGCGAGCGGATCAAGAGGATGACCGGCGAGTTCCATGGCACGATCAAACCGACCAC